>JANPGW010000174.1:0-32484 GCA_031424115.1 Saprospiraceae bacterium
GCTTCAACCGGAAGATTATGCCGATGTGCCTATCAATACTGAAGACCACGCCAATGTTTTATTGCGTTTTGATAACGGCAATCGAGGTTCAGTAACCGTTTCACAAGTTTCAGCGGGTCGTAAAAATCAGTTGAAATTAGAGATTTCAGGTGCAAAAAAGACATTTGCATTCAATTCTGAATCACCGAATGAATTGTGGATTGGCAATCGTGACGGCTATAATCAATCTTTGATGCGCGACCCTTCGCTGGCGTATCCCGAAGCAAGTGCGATTATGAGTTTCCCAGGTGGACACAATGAGGGTTTTCCGGATACCTCTAAGCAAATGTTTAAGGAAGTATATGCGGCTATCGAAGTGGGCAAACAGCCTGAAAAACCTACGTTCCCTACGTTTGCGGACGGTTATAGAGAGTTATTGATTTGTGAGCGCATTTTGGAAAGTAATATTAAACAAGCTTGGGTGAAGGTGTGATTAAAGAAGATAAAAGAATTAAGATGGAAGATTTAAGACCAAAATACGTCTTCCAACTTAGATCCTAAAACCATAAATTATAAATTATCACAACAGTAATTTTTATGAGAAAAATAAGAATGGGCATGGTTGGCGGCGGTGAAGGTGCTTTTATAGGTGGGGTTCACCGCATCGCTGCTGCTTTAGATGGGCAAATTGAGCTCGTTTGCGGCGCGTTTTCAAGTGACCCTGAACGGTCTCGCCGTTCGGGAGAAGCTTTGTATTTAGACCCTAAGCGGATTTATCCTGATTTTGCCACCATGATAAAGGCTGAAAAACGCCTTCCTGCGGATAAACGCATGGATATGGTGAGCATTGTGACTCCCAATCATGTGCATTTTGCGCCAACTAAAATGGCTTTGGAAAATGGCTTTCAT
This sequence comes from Saprospiraceae bacterium, assembly GCA_031424115.1. GTDB lineage: Bacteria > Bacteroidota > Bacteroidia > Chitinophagales > Saprospiraceae > JAAFJT01. The sequence goes on from JANPGW010000174.1 coordinate 889, forward strand.
GTTATTTGCGATAAGCCCCTCAGTTTCAGCATGGATGAAGCTTTGAAGTTGGAGAAAATCGTTGAAAAATCAGGAATGCTCTTTGCTTTGACGCATAATTACACGGGTTATCCGATGGTAAAACAAGCCAAAGCAATGGTAAAAAATGGCGATATTGGTAAAATTCGCAAAGTGGTGGTCGAATATCCGCAAGGGTGGCTTTCCACAAAACGAGAAGATGAAGCATCCAAACAAGCATCTTGGCGCACTGACCCAACAAAATCTGGGATTGCGGGTGCTTTGGGCGATATTGGTACGCACGCCGAAAACCTTGCGGAATACATCACAGGCTTAAAAATTCAGCAGTTAATGGCTGATATAAGTATCTTCGTGGAAGGGCGGCAGTTGGATGACGATGCGAATGTGTTATTGCGATTCGACAACGGAGCAAAAGGCATTTTACACTGCTCACAAATATCGGCAGGGGAGGAGAACGGCTTAAATATCCGTATTTGGGGTGAAAAAGGCGGTTTGGAATGGCATCAGGAAAATCCGAACTCTTTAATCATCAAATGGTTGGATAGACCCAAGGAAATACTGCGCACGGGTCAAGGGTTTTTGTACCCTAAAATGCCACCGCCGGAAGTCGCTAATGCACACACGCGCGTTCCGGGCGGTCATCCGGAGGGCTATTTGGAGGCTTTTGCGAATGTGTACCGCAATTTTGCGAAACACATTCAAAACCATTTAGAAGGTAAGCCACAAGACCCAATGTATGACTACCCCTCAGTATCGGACGGTGTTCGGGGAATGAAATTCGTTTATAAAGTAGTCGAGTCCAGTAAGAAGAATCGTTGGATTGATTTTTGAAAGAAGATATAACCATCTTGTACGAAGAAGTTTTTTAAAATATTTGTTAATTAATTAAATATTTTACGAAATATTCAGTAAGTTTGAGTTTAGAATTTAAAACTTCATCTAAAATTTTTGACAACCTAAATCTATCGCATGGAAGGATTGATACAAATTAAATCCGAATCGCACTATGAGAGAGTTTTAGACCGTGTTTTCCGACTGATGCACAGGAAAATTACCAAGAACTCTCCGGAAGCAAAGGAATTAGAAACACTTTCTTCACTCGTTGAAGATTACGAAAGAAAGTTTTACCCTTTGTTTTCTGCATTATAAAACGATGGGAATTCCCAAATTTCGTTTTATCAAAACCGGATGTCCGACTTCTCAACAAAGAGGTCGGACATCTTAAATTTAGCCATTTTTAAAGTATAAAATATATATGAAAACAATTCAAGGACCCGCTATTTTTCTCGCTCAATTTATGGGCGATGAAGCCCCGTTTAACTCCCTCGAAGGCGTTTGTAAATGGGCTTCTGCTCTTGGTTATGTTGGTATTCAAATTCCGACGTGGGATAGCCGATTGATAGATTTAAAACTTGCTGCTGAGTCAAAAGCCTATGCTCAGGAACTGAAAGACACGGTGGCGCAATATGGCTTGGCCATCACGGAGTTGTCCACCCATCTGCAAGGGCAATTGGTGGCTGTACATCCAGCTTATGATTTAATGTTCGACAATTTTGCCCCCGATGAGGTCAAAAAAAAGCCAAAAGAACGCCAAAAATGGGCGGTTCAACAGCTCCTTTGGGCAGCAAAAGCCAGTGAAAATATCGGTTTGAAAGCCAGTGTCACGTTTTCCGGCGCTTTGATGTGGCATACGGTTTATCCTTGGCCCCAACGCCCTAAAGGTTTGGTAGAAACAGCTTTTAAAGAATTGGCGAGACGGTGGCGACCCATTTTGAATGCTTACGATGAAGCTGGAGTGGATCTTTGTTACGAAATTCACCCCGGAGAAGACCTCCATGATGGCGTCACATTCGAGATGTTTTTAGCGCAGTTAAAAAATCACTCAAGGGCGAACATTCTCTACGACCCATCGCATTTTGTTCTTCAACAACTGGATTACCTACAATATATTGATTTTTATCATGAAAGAATCAAAATGTTTCATGTGAAAGATGCCGAATTCAACCCGTCGGGTAGAGTAGGGGTATACGGTGGTTACCAAGATTGGACAAATAGAGCGGGTAGATTCCGTTCTTTGGGGGATGGTCAGGTAGATTTTGGGGCTATTTTCTCTAAATTAGCGCAATATGACTACGATGGTTGGGCGGTCTTGGAATGGGAGTGCTGTATCAAATCGCCTGAACAAGGAGCAGCCGAAGGCGCACCTTTTATCCAAAATCATATCATCAATGTGACTGAAAAAGCCTTTGATGATTTTGCCGGCGGAGAAGCTGACGAAGCATTCAATAAAAAAATATTGGGACTATAATAAATATTGAATGTCACAAAACAGCTTTTTTTATACCGAAAAGGCTGTTTTTTTTATGTGTTTTATGGCTTGTTGGAACAATTTTAGACAGATTATGCTATTGCGAATCTACACATTTTGAAACCTAATCAAACCAATCTATTATGACACATGTAGCTATTAATGGTATTAACGGGATGAGGCTCGGACAAATTGAATCGGAAGTTGAATCAGGCGCTCGATTCGTTATTTTTCAATACTGTTTTTCCGTTGTTTTTATGACTTTCCGTCGGTCGAGCGATATTTATTTTGTCCGTCCCGGCGAAACAGCTTGGACGAAAAGCCTCAAATGGACGACTATTACTTGTTTCTTGGGCTGGTGGGGGATTCCTTGGGGCTTTATCTACACACCATCTATTATTATGAATAACTTAAAAGGCGGCAAGGATGTGACAGCAGCTGTCATTGAGCATTTTTATTCCGATGACGAAGAATTCGTTGATGCCAGCGAAACCGCCGATGCTCTATAGTTTTAAAAAAAACAAATACTTTTTTTGTAAAAACATCCCGAAAGGTTTACCTTTCGGGATGTTTTGTTTACTAATAAAATCATTTATGGACAACTATAAAAAATTAATCGCGATACTCCCATTGACATTTTTGGTGATTTGTGTGCAGGCGCAAGAGATTACACAGACGCTGAGAGGGCGGGTAATAGAAACTGTGAGCGGTAAACCGGTGCAAGATGCTGCTGTTTTAATTAACAACACGAAGATTTCGGTCCTTGCAGATACTGAGGGGTGGTTCAAAATGGAAAAGATTGCCGTAGGAAGGTATCAATTAACAGTCAGTTCAGTGGGTTTTCAAACCTTGATTTTAACGGATGTTTTGGTGGAGTCGGGTAAAGAGACCATTTTGGAGATTGGTTTGCAAAAGACTCAAACAGCATTGGATACCTTCGTTGTGGTGGCACAATCGCCCGAAAAAAGTCGTATTAGTTATCCCACAATATCGGTGATTGAAAAATTGCGCTTCCAATATCCGGCAACTTTTGCCGACCCTGCCCGATATGCCTCTTATGCAGCGGGCGTTTCTACTGATAATGACCAAGCCAATAATTTATCCATTCGGGGGGTATCGCCGAATGCCATGCAATGGTATCTTGAAGGGGCGGAAATTGTGAACCCCAACCACTTGAGCAATGCCGGAACATTGAGTGACCGAGCGGCGGCAAATGGTGGCGGCGTCATGATTTTACCTTCGCAATTGCTTAACAACACATCCCTTTACCAAGGCGCGATGCCCCCTCAGTATGGCAACGCTTTGGCGGGTGCACTCGATATGCGCTTGCGCAAAGGCAATAACAGCCGCCGACAAAGCACCGTTCAATTGAGTTTAATTGGCGTAGAAGCCGGTACAGAAGGTGGTTTTTCACCCGATTCCAAAGCTTCATATTTGGTCAATTATCGCTATTCGACCGTCGGTTTGTTGAGCAAATTAGGCGTGCCGCTGGGCGATGAAGCCATTAATTATCAAGATGTGGCATTTCACCTAAATTTACCTTCCGCCAAAATGGGGGAGTTTAGTATTTGGGGCGTCGGTGGCACGAGTGAAAATATTTTTAAAGCTAAAAAATCGCCGGAATGGGTGGTTGATAAAGACAGCCAGGACATAAATTTTAGGGGTAAAATGGGCGCATTGGGCTTGCAACACCGCCTTTCGCTCAGCAGCAAGACGCAATGGCAATCCACTTTTGTGGTGTCAGCCTTAGACAACGAACGAGAAGCTATCGGGTATAACCGTTTGCAACAGATTTATTCGGTTGAAACGGTTCAAAATAACCACGCTAAGTATTTTTTCAGAACTGAAATCAATAGCCAATTGGGCAAATATACTGAGGGGGTGTTCGGCATGGTCGTGAAACAAGAATATTTGAGCAATGACAATACCACTAAAATACCATCCGGGCAAACGAGTTTTGGTGGCGACGGCTCGGGCATAGGACTGACGCAATACGTGGATATTTCAGGGCGATTAGCTCCAAAATGGACGTATAAAGTAGGGATGCGAACCGTTTATTATAGTTTTAATGAAAAACTGTCGCTTGAACCATCGGCGATTGTGAGGTATAAATTAGCTTCTAACAGTCATGCGCAATTCAGCTACGGCGTTCAAAGTCAAATGGTACAACCTCAGTTTTATTTTGCTAAAAATGAAAAAGGTATCTATATCAATCAAAATTTAGATTTTTTGAAATCTGAAAACCTCAGCTTCAGCATCAATACCCGCTTAAAAAATGATTTAAGAATCAACTTGGAAGCATTTTGGCAAGATTACTCGAATGTTTATTATCAAACAATTAACTCCCCACAAGTTGCGGTTGTTTCGCTTCTTGACGATTTGAACACCCTGAATGGCGTTTCAAAAACCAATAAAGGCACGGCAAACAGTAAGGGTTTGGCATTAACTACCAACCAAAACCTTCCTAATGGTTTGTTTTGGCAGGCGAATGTAGCTTTGTTTGATGCTCGATTTAAAGACGGTTTAGGCACGGACAGAAGTTTGAGTTATAATAGCCGATACACGACCAATGCCTTGTTGGGTAAAGAGTGGATACGTGGCAGCAACCGCAATAAGTTTTTTGGCATTAGCGGACGGACTATACTGAGGGGGGGCTTTTGGATGCCGACCGATAAGGAAAAATGGGTGCAAGGCAAGTCTTATTTCCGTACTGACTTGAATGTTTATTTTAAACGTAACCGTAAAAATTGGCAATCTACCCTGCAATTAGATATTCAAAATGTGACCAATAGGGAGAATGAATGGTCTTTAGTGTATGATCGTTTGCAACAACGCTATTTGTCTAAAAAACAATTGGGTTTGCTTCCTAATCTGGCTTATAAAGTAGAATTTTAAAAAAATATGACAAGCATGAAAATATTAAATATTATTCTCTGCATCCTTTTTATCCTTTTTGCGGCGGTTCAGTACAACGACCCGGATCCTTATATTTGGATGCCTATTTATCTTTTCACTGCGGGTGTTTGTGGCTACGCGGCTTATGGCAAGTATGACCGAAATGTCACGCTGGCGGGGTTACTCATCATTGGATTGTTTATGATTTCGTATATACCCGATGTGATTGACTGGATTAAAATGGGCATGCCAAGCATAGTAGAAACCATGAAAGCAGAAAAAAAGTATGTAGAATTGACCAGAGAGTTTGGAGGCTTGTTGATGTGCGTGGCAGCTATAGCGTGGAACGTGTGGCGCGCTCCTCGCCGTTAAAACTTCAAGCTCACATTTCCAATCCATTGACGTCTCGGATTAGCATAAAATGCAATCACCTGATAGTCGGCGTCGTACAAGTTAAGTGACTTTACATTCACGTCCACTACCATTTTTTTAATCTTGAATACTGTTCCTATAGTGGCATTGCCAACGGTGAACCCTTTTGTCCAACTGTTGTTTTCACCGGTAGAAAAGCGGCGGCTTGAGGCAGTTTGATTGTATTGAAAATAGAGTTTTTTATAACTTAATAATAACGCAACATTACCCGAATGGATTGGTGTATAGAGCAATTGTTTGCCCTTTAAATCCGTTGACTTTGTATATTGATAATTGATATTCAAATAGCTTTTCAGCCCATTTTGGGCATAATCTAACCGGTATAATGCCTCAAATCCTCTTGAAAAAACCTCGTTCAGATTGGAGGGATGCCATAAGCCATCGGCTTCAGGCGCCCATTGAATCCAGTTTTTAGTCTGCATTATAAAACCCGTCAAACCTATTTTTGAATGTAAAATGCCGTGTTTTATCAGTGCATCAACGCCTAATTCACTGCTGATACCATCTTCTGCTTTTAAGTTCGGGTTACCCAATCGCGCCCAATACAAATCATTTAAAGCCGGGAGATTATAATTCTTTGAAAACGCCCCCCTCAGTATCAATTGTTGCGGAGTGGGTGGCGTTAAAACCTTATTAAATCCCAAACTGCACGTGAATGGCATCAAGCGATTGTCCACCCATTCTTGCCGAACGGCTAAGCTGAAATCCGTCTTTAAAATGGTAAAATTATAGGCTGCAAAGATGGCAAGCCGCCTCCGATTCTCATTCGAATCAAAATTTTTGGTCAAAGCTTCATTGTGGGTGGCGTTGAAACCCATTCGCAGGTGATTTTTATCCGAAAAATCAATATTGTGTTCTATCTCCCCAATAATGGTTTTAGCGCGGTTGCGGCTGCTGTCAATTGTAGCACTTGTGTACAGATTATCTTCGTCAAAATACGCCAAACGAGCCTTTGTAACGCTTTTTCCTTTAAAATACGACCACTCGGCAGCAATGCGGCTGTTAGCGTCCTGTAATCGAGCTTTGTCGTTCTGGGTAGTCATTGTAGGTGATATTTGGCGGTCATTACGCGATTCCCACACATTTATCTTCAAAAAGTGGTGTTGCGTGATATTAAAAAAGAAATTTCCGGTCAAATTCAGTTTTTCAAAAGCGGCATTTTGAGCGCGTTGGAGCGGTTGCCCGATTTCTGCCGTGTTTTTATATAAAAACTCATTGTCAGATACTTGATGTGATAGGCGGAAAGCTGCCACCACCTTTTCATTGCCCGTTGAAATACTCATATTTTCACCAAATAAGCCAAAACTGCCGGAAAGAAAACCCAATTCGCCATGAAAACCTCGTTTTTGACGAATATCATTGTCCAAATAAATCGCTCCGCCAATGGCACTGCTGCCATATAAAGCCGAACCTCCACCAAACTTCACGCCCACATGTTCGAATGCTCCGGCTTCATTCAGCGGCAAATCTACCAAACCATTCAGTGAATTTTGGATATTGAAACCGTTCCAAATCACTGCCGTATGACTGCTCCCCGTTCCGCGCGCTGAAACCGTTGCCAAACCCGTTCCGTATGCCTTTATACTGAGGGGGGTGTTATTTTGTAAAAAATCAGATAAATTACAGTTTTTATAAATACTCAAAGTAGCAGAATCAAAGTCCATGCGCATCTGACCCACTGTAAAACGGTTGATACGCTGCGAGGTGATTTCGATATTGGGCAATAGCCGCATCGAATCACTTTGAGCGGCGAGTAGGGTAGGGGACAAGAGTAAAATAAAGCGCAGCAATTTCATGGCGCAAAGATAAGGGGTAGGAGGGAAACGTGGGTGTTAAAATATTTGGTTGAAAAGCTTATCCAAAAAATGATGCAATAATTAAAATAAAAGTCAAAATGAGTTGCTGATTTAATCTCTATAATATAAATTTGTAAAGAGTTAACTAAACGGATACGCACTAAATAACATATTATGATAAAAAGAGGAACTATTTATTGGGTTGATTTTAATCCTGTTAGAGGAAGTGAAATTGGAAAAATAAGACCGGCTATTGTTGTCTCAAATAATATAAATAACCAATATAATTCAACCGTCACTGTCGTACCAATTTCATCAACAACCACTAAGATTTACCCAACTGAAGTTTTCTTATCAAAAGGCGATGCTAATTTGCAAAATGATTCGAAAGCCAAAGCGGACCAAATACGAACAGTTGATAAACAGAGATTAGGTAATGAAATTGGAAAACTCCCAACTTCTACATTAGAAGAACTTGAAGAAGCTATCCTAATCCATCTTAATATTTCAATTTAATAAATATGACAACTCTTGAAATTCAATTGCCAGATGATCTTATGACAAACCTAAAACGGCTTGTCTCTGAAAATGAAAAAAATGAATTTATCATAGAAGCAATTCGTAAGTCTCTTTATAACTTTCGGAAAAAACAGGCTATTGAAAAGTCTTTAAAAGAAGGCTACCTTGCCAATAGTCAAGAAGTTCTTGATATGGCAAAAGATTTTGAGGCCTCTTATGGAGATGGTCTTGATGATTGAAGGATAGAAGGAACAGAAAATAAGCTTAATTTCCCCTCCCCACAATCGTTTTCACAATCATTTCTGCGTGAATTCTCGAATTTTCAATAAACCAAACATGGGTATCCATGCCGCCGCAGACCACACCCGCTAAGAAAACGTTCGGCAAATTACTTTCCTGAGTGGTGGCGTCATATTGAGGGTAGAGTTTCTCATCGGCTGATAGCTGAATGCCCAAAGCCCGCAAAAATGCAAAATTGGGTTGATAGCCGGTTGCCGCTACAACATAATCATTGTCGATAGTGACTACACCTTCTGGCGTTTCAATATCCACTTCATGGGGTCGGATTGCGATAAGTGCCGAATCAAAATAGGCTTTTATGGATCCTTCTTTTATGCGGTTGACGATGTCGGGGCGCACCCAATATTTGACCCTTTCGCCGATTTCAGCTTGTCGAATCACCATGGTAACATCCGCTCCTTTTCTGAACGTCTCTAAAGCAGCATCCACTGCCGAATTATTAGCCCCCACAACCACCACTTTTTGCTTAAAGTAAAAATGCGGCTCTTTGTAATAATGGGTCACTTTGGGTAAATTTTCGCCTTCAATATGGAGAGTAACGGGTATATCATAAAAGCCGGTAGCCAAAATGAGGTGTGTTGCTGTGTATCTTCCTTTATCTGTTTTGACACAATATCCCCTCGACCCCGAGTAATCATGGGAATTATACCTCTCTCCGTAAGGAGTTCTTTGGGTAGTATCCGCCGTTTTTTCTACGCTTACAACGGTTTCAAAAAGATGGATATTCAATGCTTTAGACTCTGCCACGCGCCGATAATACTCCAACGCCTCCGAACGGGTTGGTTTGACACTGTTTGACACAAACGGCACACCGCCAATCTCTAGCCGCTCGGACGTCGAGAAAAAAGTCATATTGGAGGGATAGTGATACAACGAGTTGACCAAAGCACCTTTTTCAATGATGAGATAGGATAAATCCGCTTTTTGTGCCTCTAAACCACACGCTAAACCGATGGGTCCCGCTCCGATGATGATGATATCGTATTGTTGCATTAGGATTTTTGAGAACAAAGATAAAAATGATACAAGACAATCGTAGTTTTGCCGCCTGATTATATTATCACGGACTCTTATTTTACACTCTAAATGTCCAAACTTGCTACACAAGATACATTCTTTGATTTGTCAGATTATGGAAGGTTGCCTGCCACTTGCCTTGCCCATTTATTGAAAAATACGTGCATGACGCCCATTCACGTCACCTTGCTCTTTGGTATTTCGGGTATTTTAGCCATCTATTGCATCTTAGAAGTACATTATTTATGGGCGGCATTTTTTCTTATTTTAAAATCTATTTTAGATGCTGCCGATGGCGAGTTGTCGAGAGTGAAAAACACACCCTCATATACAGGTCGGTATTTGGATAGTATTTTTGATATTATTCTCAATTTTTCGTTTTTGATGGCTATTTATGGGGTCTCTCAAACGCCTTTTTTACACACCCTTTTGGCATTCCTGTGTATTCAATGGCAGGGCACTTTGTACAATTACTACTACGTCATTTTGAGAAGTAATTCAGTTGGTGGGGACTCAACCAGTAAGATTTTTGAAAACCAATCACCCAAAGCTTTTCCCGGCGAGGATCAAAAAACGGTGGATATATTATTCAGCGTTTTCTCGATTTTGTACGGTGTTTTTGATAAAACCATCTACTTTTTAGACAAAAAAGCGCATGAAGTAAAATCGTTACCTAATTGGTTTATGACATTGGTATCTCTGTATGGTTTAGGTTTTCAACTGCTAATTATTGCCCTTATGTTGTCTTTGGGTTTTATCAATTCAATTGTTCCTTTTTTTATTTTTTATACCTTTTTAATGGTTGTTATCATTGGGGTCCGAAGAGTGGTATTAAATGATTGAAGTACCACCCCAAGCGGCATACTGAGGGGGGAATAAAAAACGCCTCTGCATCTAATTCTCAATCCGCATCATCATTCTCGGACCACCGCCTCTGCCGCCCCGACCGCCACCCATCAGCGGATTGATAGCATACGTAAAGCTCAGCATCACATAGCGCCGAAGCGAGGTGGTGAATTCGTCTTGAATATAGTTAGCGTCAGACGTACGCGTAAAACCGGTATTTTTATTCAAAATATCTAAAACGGCTAATTTTAACTCACCTTTTTTATTTTTAAAGAGCAATTTGGATACCGATGCGTTCCAAATTGGGATACTTTGATTAGCACCTACATTTTGACCCGTATAGAATTGATAATTAAAATCAGAAACCAAACGCAAATCCCATAGTAAAGTGAGGTTAAAACTCGCTTCGTACTCGTGCGTGTAGTATGTGCGATTCAAAGAACTTTGAAGCGAATACGCCGTATTGTTGTAAGAAACGCGGGCACCAATTGAAAAATCAAACGAATCGCGCAAACGATAATCCAAGCGCAAATTATTGCCCGCAGTGAAGCGCTTGGTGATATTTTCTGTTTGGTTCACAAGGCTAATGCCTCTATTATAGCTGGAATTGTTGTTATAATTGAAACGCCATTTGGTACCCATAGGGAAACCATAACCCAAAAAGCCATTGCTACTGAAAGCGTCTTTGACATTCACGGGGCGGGTGATACGGACAAAATTTTGGGCAACAACCTGCTCATTCACGATTTTATCAAGCGTATAATTGAAAGTGACATTGCCAAAAAAATTGTGCATATTCGCCTGGTTGAACTTGTTGTAGCGCATCCGAATGCGGTGATTGTATTCGGGCTTCAACGCCGGATTGCCTTGATAAATATTCAACGGGTCGGAATTGTCCGTAATCGGTTGCAATTGGTCAATACTGGGTTCTCTGACATCGGTATCATAGTCCAAGTTAATGCGCTGGCTGGAGGTAAAGTCATAGCTGAAACGCGCCGTTGGCAGGATATTTTTGAACGGATTAGGCTTGGTTTCGGTGTTTTTAGTCACATTCAAACCATACAACTGTGATTGTTGATATTGAATACCCGTTGAGAAATTAAGTTCCTTTTTGCTATACCGCACACTCACGCCCGCGCGGTGATAGATAAAATCATTGTTAAAAACATTACTCAATGTCGAGTTAAAAAAATGTTCGCCGTTGCGAATAGTATCCACTGTGCGGTCAGCATCGCTGTTGGTTTTTCGGTATGAATAGGTCAATTCCAAAAAAGTGCGTTTTGCCAAAGGCTCGGTATAGGTGATATTGGTGCCATAGTTATTGCGCTCATTCACGCGGTCGTCGGTTTGGATAGTCGAATCCCGTTGCCTGAGCGTAGAAGTACCGCCAAAAGTGTTGTAAAATTCATTCAAAGCATCCAAATCAGTGTTCGACTGACTCTCACTGTCATTATAAGTGAAATTAGCCGTCATCGTCCGACCTTTTTTGCCGAAGCGGTGCCGCCACAAAAGGCTATTGGTGAGGTTCATACCCCCCCCCTCAGTATAGCTCTTTCTTTTACCAAAATTTTCAAGCAATTCGCTCGCGTTGAGCGTTTTGGTTTCACTGTACGTAGTCGCTCTATTTTCCGTAAAAGAGCCACCCATAGTCAGTTTTAAAGTATTAAATGAGTCTAATTTATGGTCAATCGTCAAGTTGACGCGGTGGTTGTCATTCAGGGTTTTACTGTTTGAAAGACTGTTCGTGGTGTAAGTTCTATTGGGTAAAAAATTCTGGCGATTGGTGATTTTATCCAAAATTTTATTCGAGTTGTTGTAAAAATAATTGGCATTAATTTCGGTTTTAGGTGTCAATTGGCGATTAAAATTCACGCCACCCGCCCAAGTCGTCGTGAATCCGGCATTTCTACCAAAATCCAAAGGCACGGCATTGTCACCACCAATTTCAATCGTGACTCTACCACCGCCGCCGCCCGCCATGCGCTGCGACATACCCGTATAACTCGAATAATCTTCAAAACTAAAACCCTGTTTGTTGATATTATTGCCTAAACCCAGCACGGAGAGTTGTTGCACTTTGCTGAATTTATTCAAACCGCCTTTGAGAGTATAGCGTTCGTCGCTCCCCGCACCGGCTGTAATATTGCCAAAAGTGCCTTTGCTGTATTCTTCTTTGAGTTCAAAATTGATGGTTTTGTCGCGTTGACCGTCATCCACGCCCGAAAATTCGGCTTGGTCACTTTTTTTATCAAAAACCTGCACCTTTTTAATGGCTCCGGCAGGTAGGTTTTGGGTGGCAATTTTAGGGTCATTGCTGAAAAACTTTTTACCGTTCACCAATACCTGTTTTACTTGTTCGCCTTGTGCTTTGACGTTGCCATCTTTGTCCACCTCCACGCCGGGTAGTTTTTTCAGCAAATCTTCGCCTGTTCCATTGGGTTGCACTCTGAACGCTGCTGCGTCAAACTCAGTGGTATCGTTTTTAAAAGTAATCGGTGCGCGTTGACCCGTCACCACCGCTGCGTCTAACATTTTAGAGACGGGCACCATCCGAATAGCACCTGCATCCAATGTTTCACCTTTAAAATCTTTGGGAATATCTTGCAAATATGGCTCGTAGCCCACAAACGTCACTCGCAGCGTATAAGCTGTTCCGAACGGAATATTGCGCAATTTGAACCCCCCCTCAGTATTGGAGCGCGAAAAATTGATGAGCGATGAATCCGACGAATTGAGCAACACACACGCTGCACTCTCGAGCGGTTTGCCGACACTGTCCACGATAATACCCGTGACGGAGAATTTTTGAGCAAAGGCAACTAATGAAAGGAGGTTGAAAAGTAGGATATAAGTTATTTTTTTCATGACAAACAGTGAATTTTATGTGAAATAGGGTGCACTATAAATGTATTAGACTTTGTTGATTTTTAATGGTTTAATGACCCCACTATAAACTAATGTCAATGTGAAATAATGTGACAAAAAAATCAAATACGAAAGTACAGCATTTTAAAACCATCTTCGTTAAAATAGGATAATTGTTGATTTTTATGAGACGAAACACAGCGGAAAGCTTACTCCACTATAAAATTATACCCCACGCCTTTCACCGTCATAATTTGTATGGAGGAATCGTCTTTCAGGTAATCGCGCAACTTAGTGATATACACATCGAGGTTGCGGGAGTTAAAAAACGAATCGTCGCCCCAGATGCGCATCAAAATATCTTTTCGGCTGATAGTAAACTGCCTATTTTCGTTCAAAATTTTCAGTAATTCTGATTCACGGTGTGACAGCTTTTTGGCATAATCACCGCATTTCAGTTCATATTTTTGGGGCAAAAACTCGAATTTGCCAATTGCAATGGGCGCATTAGAAGGCGGCGGTTTATGGCTGAATTTAAGCAAATTTTGCACGCGAACAATCAATTCTTCCATACTGAACGGTTTGCGTACATAATCATTGCCACCCGATTCAAAGCCTTTAAGCACGTCCTCGGTCTGTGTTTTGGCGGTCAAGAAAATAATGGGCAGGGTAGGGGCGTGCTGCCGGATCTCCCGCCCCAGTGTGTAACCGTCAACGTTTGGCAACATGATATCCAACACACAAATATCCGGCTCGAATTGCTTAAAAGCATTCATCACAAGCTTGCCATCAGCCACCATTTTGACCTCGAAGCCCCGACTTTCGAGACTTTCTTTCACTATTTTACCCAAAAAGGGTTCATCTTCGACGTATAGAATTTTCGTTTTTTTCAAATTGTTGACATATTTTTATTGGAATTATTTTGGGTTTTTAGCACAAATGAGAGAATCAATCAAAGTCACCAGACGCTTCTAAAACGTCTGATGATTTACTCGCCAACGGCAAAAATACAGAAAAACGACTGCCTTTGACCTCTGCACTTTCAACGTTGATTTTGCCCCCGTGCTGCTTCACGACGCTTGCCACATAACTCAGTCCTAAGCCATGTCCTTTGGTATCGTGCACATCGCCCGTGGGAATGCGGAAAAATTTGTCGAAAATTTTATCCTGATACTGAGCGGGTATGCCTTGACCCTTGTCAGCGATGGATATGCGAACATAATCATAAAAAGGAGATTCCAACTCAATGCGAAGCGAAGGATTATTACCACCATATTTCAAAGCATTGTCAATCAGATTGTACAGCACACTCGTGATATGCATTTTATCCGCTTGAATATGAAAGTCAATACCTTTTTTTTCAAATGTCACCGATGCGCCGAACTTGTCGAATAGCAATTGCATAGATGTTAACACCTCTTGCATAACAACTTCCATATCCAACGTTTCGAGAGTCAAAACGGGGTCTTTTTGTTCAAAAGCGGCCATTTTCAAGACTTTATCAACGAGAAAAGAGAGTCGATTGAGTTCATTTTTTGATATGTCGAGATATTCCTTCGTTTGTTCCGGATTTTTGAGAGCGTCAAAACTTTTCATCGCTTCTATGGCAACGCCCACGGTTGTGATAGGCGTTTTGAGTTCGTGCGTCATATTACTGATAAAATCATTTTTGAGGGCAATCAGCCGCTTTTGTTCCCTGAAACTGCTATAAATCAAACCAAAAGACACCGCTGTTATCACAAAAACAAAAATAGCAAACAAGGCTTCGGGCAGTATTTTTTGAACGATATAAGACTTGTAACCATAAACGGCAACTGCTAACTTCGTTTTGTCCAGCCTGTTTTTTGCTCCTATGGGCATTGTCAAAACAAGAGCATCGCCGGTGCGAGGGACTAATTCATTGGCGGTTATTTTGGATACCATAAATGTCAAATTGAGATATGCGAAAGCATTATCCAATTGTGCTTTTATCTCTTCCGGTTCGATGAGTGCGCTGACATATTTCTGAAAATCATAGGCATAAATACTTAAAAAACTGTCGCGTTTTGAAGGATGTTTTTCGAAAACCGTATCGCCTTTAATAAAAATTTGAATGCGAGGGTTGTTTTTATCTTGATTAACCAAGGTAATTTTGGCTTGTGACGCGTCAAGTTTGCCCTGTTCTTTGCGCTCGCTGAGAAAACTATCAATCAGGCGCACATTGTTTCGCTGCATATAATTGATTTGCAACCGCGCCATATTGGTTGCGAGGGTTTGATTGATACTTTCGCGCAATTGATTGCGCTCATCGGCATAGAGTTTTTTGAGCCAAATTCCTTCCAATATTGTCAGTAAGAGCAAGCTACCGGCAATCACGAAAGTCAAGTGTTTATGATTTTTGAATAATTTCATGTCAACAAAGTTATAGATTAGTTAAAAAGAATGCATAAAACATTAACCTTAATTAACCTTTATTCAAGATTGATTAACTTTGTAATGATTTATAAAATGTAGTTTTGTCAAATAAAAATTGAAAATAAAAATGAAAAGAATTATTATTTTACTGACTTTGTTAAACTCAACGGTAATGCTTTTGGCTCAAAAAAAGGAGGGCGTTATTACATTTGAGGAAAAAATTAATATGCACAAAATGATGAAGGACGACGCGATGAAAGCGATGGTACCTGAGTTCAGAAGTAGTAAAATGGAATTATATTTCAGAGGAGAAGAATGCCTCTATAAAGCGGTAGAAGAGGATGATGAACAAGAAACTGGTGGCGGCGGCGTGCGCATGGTGATGCGCCGACCACAATCCGAGATTTATCGCAATTTTGCTACTGAAAAACGGGTAGAACAGCGCGAGGCAATGGGAAAAAAGTATTTGATTGTAGATACACTTAAAATTCTTGCCTGGAAATTAACCAGCGATTCTAAAAAAATATTGAATTACGATTGTATTAAAGCCACTTATAACGATACTGCCAGAAAACAAAATATCACCGCATGGTTTACAGATGCAATTGAGTTGACGGCAGGACCGAATCGATTCAGCTCGTTGCCGGGAATGATTTTGGCGGTAGAAATCAATGACGGCGAAATGATGTGGACAGCGACTAACGTGGATTTTAAAAAAATTAAAGACGAAGATATCAAAGCCCCGACCAAAGGCGAACTCATCAAAGAAGAAGATTTTCGTAAAAAGATGGAGGAGATGCGGCAGCGCAATGGCGGCGGAAATATTCGGATAATGCGGAATTAGAGTATCTTTTTTTTTGAACCCCAGAGGGCACAAAGAGCCACAAAGTTGAATTCTTTGTGACTCTTTGTGCCCTCTGGGGTTTAAAAGAAAATGTCTGTATAGGATTATTGGAATGTTCTCCTATTTTATTGCTTTTCTTACGCACACCAAGTTCTAAAATGTTAAAATTTCAAAATTTTGAAATTTTTAATTAAAAATATATGTCTTGATAAAACATTGATTATCAAAATGTTACAGAAATAAATTTAAAAATATCGTCATAAAATGAATAATTTTAATAAATAAAAAGTGGTCATGTTTGGCATACTATTTAATAGGTACACAATCGGAGAAAATCTTTAACCAAACGATTTCGAGGATTTCAAAAAAAGGCATCTCGAAAAAATCAATAAAAAGAATCATCCACAACTGTATCTAAAACGAAACAATTTCAGTTAATAGTAAAGCCATACACATGAGAATCTTACTCACGGCATGCGGCGTTTTTCTCCTAACGTTTGCAGCCTCCTCACAAACCTGTCCTCCCCGTCCGGCAGCAGCGCCTAAGCTCGTTAACAACGACATCTGTATCGGTCAACCCATATCGGTGCAAAACCTCAGTAATGCCAATGGCAACGACTTGTATTATATCTGGGATTGGGGTGATGGCTCTAAGACCGACACGGTGCAAAATAACTCCTCTCCGGTGCACGTGTACGAACGCCCGATAAGCGATATGTGCTCGCAGCCCGCTGGCGGTTACGTCTATAAAATCAAATTGACCGCTCAAAATCGGGTAACCAATTGTTTGAGTCACTCAACGACCACAGATGCTTATGCTTATTTCAGCCCCATTGCTGATTTTATTGCACCCTTAGAAATATGCATGGATGATCCTGAAGTGACATTTCAGAATACAACTTGCCCTTTGAATACACCGGATACCCAAATCTCTTGGGATTTTGGTGACCCAGCTTCCGGAGTTAACAACACCTCTACTCAAGTCCATCCCCGCCATTCTTTTTCAGGCGTAGGCACTTATACCGTCAAGTTGACAGTGAGCAGTTTTTGTAATACCTCCGTAAAAACGATGAATATTGTGGTGCATGAAGCTCCTAAAGCCGGAGGCACGATTACTTTGCCAACAACTACTGTTTGCGCTCCGTTTACTTTAACAGTCAACAATGCAGCGCAAGAGGCTTTATCACAAACATGGTCAGTAGCGCCGGGTTCCGGTTGGGTATTTATTGATGGCACGGATGCTACTTCGGCGAATCCCGTTATCCGCTTCAATGAAGGCGGCGAGTATATTATCAAACAACAAATCAATAGTTTATGCGGTAAGAGAGATTGGGCAAGTCAAACAATAGTAGTTAACTCTAAACCGACTGTTGAGGTTGATTCACTCATAGGCAGTTGTGTGCCTTTTTCAGTCAAGCCAGTAGGACGTGTAACATATAGTGGTGGTTTGACAGCAAAATACCAATGGACAATTTTTGGCGGGTCGGTTTCCAGCGCAAGTACATTAGACCCCGGAAGTATCACTTTTACTAATACCGGAACTTTTCCCATCAAACTTAAGGCAACCAATGCTTGTGGGGCGGATTCAATTACCCGCTTTTTAGCAGCGAGTGATAAAATCAGAGTGGCTTTTGATAACATTAAAGATACGATGTGTAACTCCGAAACCAGTGTTCAAATGCGGGCTTTCCCATCAGGGGGCGCTTGGAGTGGTTCGGCGATTTCGCCGGAAGGGATTTTTAATCCTTCAATGGCGGGTATCGGCACACATAAATTAACTTATACCTACACTTTTGGCTCTTGTAGTGATTTCAGAGATACCATGGTTCATGTGATAGGAACGGCTTTGAGTGCCGGCCCTGCTCAAGAGGTGTGTAGTAATAATGGCGCTCCTATTACTCTAATCGGCTCGACGCCTGCGGGAGGTACTTGGTCGGGTGTAGGTATAACGGATGTAGATAGAGGTATTTTTGACCCCTCAGTATCCGGCGTCGGTTCTTTCTCCGTGACTTATACTTTCAATGATCCAGAAGCTAATTGCCCGAATTCAGCCGTTAAAATCATTACCGTGCATCAACCACCGACGGCAGCGATAGATGCATTGCCCGCTTTTTGCCTCAACGATACCAAAAGTTTTACGCATTCATCCGTAGGTGGTGCTTCATACAAATGGTATTTTGGCGATGGTGATTCTACGGATACCGAAAGCCCGACGCACCCTTACAAAAGAGAAGGCGATTTTACGGTTAGATTGGTTGTGACGGATATTCACAGTTGCGTGAGTTCGACTACCCAAACAGCGTCGGTATCGGCACCTGCAGTACCTGATTTTATCAATGATGTTAAAGATGGTTGTACACCGTTAGGAGTTGTTTTCAACAATACAAGTACGGGCAGAAATGCCACCTACTCATGGAATTTCGGCAATAACCGAGTTGTGAATACCACTAACCCCGGCAATGTTATTTTTGAAAATACAAGTGACCGCGATACACAGTTTTTAGTGGTGTTGACTGCCACAACACCGGGCTGTATTTCTACTGTTGACTCTACGCGGTTGACGGTTTTCACCAAAGCCAAGGCTAATTTTTCTTACAATGTGGGTTCCGGTTGTTCGCCACTCAACATTCAATTAGCCAATGCTTCTACGGGTTCACCACGTTCGTTTAGTTGGAATTTTGGTAATGGCATCACATCTAATGCACAAGTGCCAAGTACTCAAACCTATTATACGGATACTGTCACCAGAAATTATAATATCCGATTGATAGCCACTAATACTTGCGGCAGCGATACCCTGAACAGACAAGTGACCGTTACTCCGTCACAAGTGAAGTCGTTCTTTGGTGTTGACCGAACTGAGGGGTGCTCTCCACTAATCGTCAACGTAACGGGAGCCGCTTCTTATGGCGCAAAAATAGTGTATGACTTGGGGGACGGAACAATGACAAATGATAAAGATATTACACACACGTATAATATACCGGGCACATACAGAATTGTGCAAAAAGCAGTCGGCGGTGGTTGCGGTCAAGATTCAACCGAGCGCATTATCAACGTTTGGGCAACGCCGGAGGCTAAATTTACTTATTCTCAGTTCAATATTTGCAAAGATCGTCGGGTGCAGTTCACTCAAGCAGCCACAAAGGATGTCAGTATCTGGTGGAAGTTTGGCGACGGTGCCGAATCCGGTATGCACAACCCCATGCATGACTACGGGCGTTCAGGTGCGTTTGAAGTCAAGTTAAATGTTGAAGATATTATGCATGGCTGCAAAAATGTCGATTCAGCAACCATTGACGTACGTTCACCGCTGGTTTTCAAGATAGATTCTGTGCGCCATTCCGGGTGTTTTGGTATCAATACCGGTGCCATTGTTGTCCGAAAAGGCGATGTTACGGGCGGTTTGCCCTACTACGAGTTCTCCGTAAACGATTCTACATTTAAAGATTCTAACCGAAATGGTATTTTTTCTAACCTCAAAGGCCGAGACAACTATGTGGTAGCCGTGCGTGACCGAGCCGGATGCGTGGATACAACTACCGTGTATCTCAAGGGGTTCCCGCCTTTGGGGCTAGATGCAGGCAGAGACCGCGAAATTGACTTAGGCGATAGCACGCAAACTTTCGTTACTACCAACGCTTATAAACCCACGGATTTGAAATGGACACCGCCGAGGACGGTTAGTTGTGATTCGTGTGAAAATGTTTGGTTGAGTCCTCTCGAAACCACAACGTACGCGGTTACTGCCAAAGGCCCCGAAGGTTGTACCGAGAAAGCCTACGTGACGGTTAGGGTTGTATCGAACAGAAAAGTATTTATTCCTAACGTTTTTTCACCCGATGGTGATGGCACGAATGACCAGTTTTATCCGTACACGGCTCGAAACGTTAGCAAAATCAACTATTTCCGCGTTTTCTCTCGGTGGGGTGAAATGGTGTTTGAAAACAAAGATTTTCAACCCAATGAGCACGCTGCCGGATGGGATGGCAAACACAATGGCGTCATGCTTCCTCCGGATGTCTATGTCTATGTGATGGAAATAGAACTCAAAAATGGCTTAGTCGAAATCTACAAAGGTGATGTGACACTGATGAGATAAGATTTAGATACAGTAAAGAAAGTTGAAGGAGAGTAACGTCGTTACTCTCCTTTTTTAGTTTCACTCGAATTACCCTAATTTTCACTCGAATTACTCTCATTGATAGTGTAAATGGGTGTAAAAATTAGAGTAATTCGGGTGAAACTAAACCTTCTTAAAAACGCGCACATAATCCACAAACATACGCTGAGGCCACGTCGTGGAGGCATCAGGCGAACCGGGCCACTGACCACCAACCGCTACATTGAAAATCAAGAAAAATTTCTCGTTAAACGGATAACTGCCTTGCACATTGGCACTGGACAATTTTAAAAAAGACTTATCATCTATCAGCCATTCAATGTTATTTTCTGCCCAAATAATGGAAAAAACATGAAAGGTTTTATCAAAATCCCCTTGGGTTAAAACAAATTTATTGCCGGTGTTCTGGCTTCTCGAATCGCCCACCGAGCCCCAATGCAATGTGCCATATACATTTTTAGGCTCTTTGCCGACAAGTTCCATAATGTCTATTTCACCACAAGCGGGCCAAGGCTTTTGGTCAATATTAGCGCCCAGCATCCACAACGCAGGCCAGATACCTTGTGCAACGGGCAGTTTCGCTCGAATATCTATGCGTCCCCATTTGAATTCTTTTTTGCCTTTTGTCAGTAAACGGGCGGAGGTATATTCATTACCACCGAAAGATTCTTTATTGGCTTCAATAATTAAATTGCCGGCAGATAAAAACGCATTTTCATTGCGTGATGTATAATTTTGTAATTCCAGATTGCCCCAACCATTGCCGCCGGTATTAAAGCCCCAATCGTTGGTATTCAAAGCTGAAGCACCGAATTCATCACTCCAATCTAATTGATAGCCCGCGTAAGAAGTGGGTGTAGAATAGCCTTCGTTAGAAGTACCCACAAATGTATCATCATTGAATATTGTACCATAAGCCTGTACCAAATCTGCCTTAGCGTTGGTTGGATTACTCAAGGCCACAATGAATGTTTCAGTAATTTCTCTGACGGTATCGCCCAATACGTTTATTTCAATCACCCCCTCAGTAATATTGGGTTGAAAAGTCAATGTACCTGATTTAGCCATGTAATCCGAACCCGCAGTCGCCCCGTTGTCCACGGTTTTGTAATCTACGGTCACTGTTTTTGTTGATGCCTTGCTCAGTGTGACCTTGAAAGAAAAGACATTTGGGCTATTGCCTTCATCTTTATTCACGCCGTCCATCGAAATAACCGGCAGTGACTCCGTGGGATTGGGGGCATCTTTTTTATTGCACGATAAGGCGCCGATACAGGCTAAAGCAACAAACAATAAGGTTTTTTTCATGTTGAATTTTATTTTGTAAGGTAAATATAACGGAGATTCGACTAACCTTAAACGCTGGCTCGTTTTTTTTTTTCAAGTAATTGGTTGAGATTGACAATTAACGAGTGGAAATACATATTCGACTTGTATAGTATCACAAAGATAGTGACAAGCGTCAGTTCCTGTATTAACATACATCATTTTATCCCCCCTCAGTATTAGACAACTTTGGGGAAAATAACAACCCTAACTATGGACTATAAAGATTATTACAAAATATTAGGCGTTGAAAAAAACGCTTCTACGGATGATATTAAAAAGGCTTATCGCAAGTTAGCTGTAAAATATCATCCAGACCGCAATCCCAATGACAAGGTGGCGGAAGAAAAATTCAAAGAAATAAATGAAGCCAATGAAGTATTGTCGAACGCCGATAAGCGCAAACGGTACGATGAATTTGGCGAAAATTGGGAATATTTTCAGCAAGGCGGCGGTGGTCAAGGCAAATCGTCAGGCGGTCAGCGGCAAGGTGGACAGAGGGCGACGTTCACGGCAGAAGATTTTGCTGATGATGAACATTTGAAAGACATTTTCGAAAAGTTCTTTGGCGGCGGATTTGGCGGCGGGGGTTTCAACCAACGGACAAGCGATAACCGAACGGTGCGTGGAGCAGATTATCAAGCAGAATTACAAATTTTACTAGCCGATTCCTTTTTTGGGGTGAAACGCGTACTCAATGTTGACGGTCAGGAAATTGCTATAAAACTCAAAAGGGGCATTCAGGACGGGCAAAAAATACGCATACCCGGAAAAGGAGGTCATGGGCTGAACGGTGGTAAAAATGGCGATTTGTACATCAACATTCATCTCGTACGCGACCCTTTTTTAGAAAGAGAAGGCGATGACCTAAAAGCTGCTTTGACTGTTGACTTATACACGGCTATTTTGGGGGGTAAGGTGAACCTCAAGACATTTCATGGGATAAAAAGCATCAATATCAAGGAAGGGATTGAGAACAACAGCGTTTTGCGTTTGAAAGGTTTAGGTATGCCGAAATACGATAGTGACACTGAATTTGGTGATTTTTATGCCAAAATCAATATCATTTTACCCAAAAACTTAACCGAGAAAGAAAAAGAAATCTTCCGCGAGTTGGCTCAAATGAGGCAAAAAGAAACGGCTTGAAAAAACATTTTTTGTCAAATGTAAAAAACACAATGCCCTATGCTCAAATTATATGATTATTTGGATGAAGTATTGGCGACCCGCCATATTCGGCAAATGCGACAACAGGTTAAGTTGGAATATTATGCCAGTGAGTTAATGGAAAAAATGGATATTTCCAGCGCTGATGATATGACCGAAACGCTTTTTCGAACAATGAAAGTATGCGCGGCTTTGGATATTCCAATTGGCGAACATTTCAAAAAAATATACCGTTACGATGGCGAGCAGATGATAACCGATTGGTTGATGTCCGCACTTGCGTGCTATTTGATGATGCTAAATGGCAATCCGATGAACCCCGCCGTAGCCAAGGCTCAACTCTACGTGGCGATTCACGCCAAAAAATAAGAACTGAAAGCCTCCTTCGGGTGTTATGGAATGAATCACATTATTAAAGATCAACATTATGGACGCTTTTATCGGCATCAAAAACATTGTCGTCGCCACTGATTTTTCCGACAATGCCCAAACGGCTTATTGTTACGCCTTGCATTTGGCAGAACATTTGAACGCGGCTGTTCAAGTAGTTCATTTCTATGAAAATTCTGCCTCCACTAACAATATTCAAAAAACCGGTTGTGAGCAATATGCTCATCCTACGTCGCATCTTGAAGCCCATCAGCAACTAACCGAATTCATTCAGGTTATAAAGGAAGGCAACGAGGAAAAACCCTATACGGTTCTGGCGGAGGATATTCACATTTCGACCCAAGTAGAAAGGGGCGTTGCTTCGGACAAGTTGATAGCTTTGTCGAAAGACCCCTCAGTAGATTTATTGGTTCTGGGTGCGGCGGGAGAAAATGGATGGATCGACAAAATATTCGGCAGCAGTGCTATCAAAGTGGCATCTGAAGCCTATTGTCCCGTCATGCTTATTCCACACAATGCGCCTTACCGCCATATTCAGCACATTGTTTATTGCGCTTCTTTGGATTCGGCTCAGCCGAAAGATATTCACAAAGCCATTGATTTTGCTCATCATTTGGCAGCCGATATTCATTTTGTCCATGTCAATACTCCCAATGAATCATTCGAATTGACTGAAAAGTTTTTCCATCAAAAGCTGTTGACACATAAAAACATACCCTGTGCGTTTACGTTCGACACTATTCAAGCTGATTCGGTCATTGAGGGCATTTATTTATATACTCAGGAACACGATATGGATTTAATCATCTCTGTTACCCACCATCCTCAGTTTTGGGAAGATGTGATGCACACTCATACGAGCGCCTCCTTAGCATGGAACGCTAAATTGCCCATTATGATTTTGCATGCAAATTGTTAAATTAACATAACTAACATTATCATTTTCATTGGAACTATTTTGAGTACATCGGTGACTATGTCAAGGTCTGTACAAAAACGGGCAATATCACCATTTACTCGACAATGAAAGCTTTAGATGAAAAGTTGCAGCACCCCAATTTTGTCAAAGTCCATTGATCTTATATTGTGAATATCACTAAAATAGTGGATATTGAAGAAAACTCATTGGTCATTGAACGCAAAGTTATCCCGATTAGTCGTGCTCATAAAGCCGGGTTGATGGCAAAACTGACGGTTATTTAGTGTTTTAAAGGGACAGAAAAAACGGGTATGCCTACCCAAAAAACGGTATATTTTCCTAAAAAACGAAAACACATAATAGGAAAATTTTTAATGCCCAATTTTGCATCATTATTCTGGCACATTATTAATATTCACACTACAACATTTTAAATGAAAATTTTAGTCGCTGACGACCAACCGATGATTTTGAAAACTTTGCATCACAGACTCGAAAAGGCGGGTTTCGACATCTCCTCCGCCATTGACGGAAAACAAGCTATGGGAGTTTTTGATTCGGACAAACCGGATTTGGTTATTTTAGATTTATTGCTGCCTTACGCTACGGGTTTTGAGGTGTTGAACCATATTCGGGAAAAATGCGGCAGTAACGTGCCGGTTTTTCTCCTTTCTACTATGGGACTCGAAAGTACTATCATTGAAGCCTTTGAAATGGGTGCCGACGATTACATCACAAAACCTTTTCGCCCTGCTGAAATTGTGGCTCGAGTGCCGCGTAAACTCAACTATAACTAAACATGAAAATTTCTTTTTATCCACTCAGAAGTATTAATCCCCTTTTTTACCTTATTCCAACGGTGATTTTATTGTTTGTTGAGTCTGCAACCGCTCAAACAAACAGTCTGATTAATCGGGTTTCCATTGGCTATGATGTAGAGAAACATCGCTATTTCAAGGGCTATTCGGCAACGGTGGAATATGCTCGAAAAACAACCATGGGGACGGCGTTGGCTAAGCTACAACAAGGCAGTCGTTTTAACCAAGTCGGCTGGGCTGGGCAAGCTGAATGGTATCCTAAGTTGGGCAAAAAAAGTTACGGGTGTGCGGCAGTCCTGCTTTCAGACGGTAAAATATTCCCTAAGTTCAGTGTATCCGCTCATTGGATGCCTATACTGAGGGCGAGGATATGGAACTCGTGATGCGAATGCACAAAGCGATGCGTTTGCGCAAAGAGAAATACCGCGTGGCTTATATTCCCGAACCCCTTTGTTGGACGGAAGCCCCGTCTGATTATGCCGTTTTGGGTCGGCAGCGCCACCGATGGACTCGCGGGACGCTTGAATGTTTACTATTTTACAAAACCATGTTTTTTAACCCGAAATACGGAATTTTGGGATTATTAAGTTATCCCTATTGGTTTTTTGCTGAATGGCTTGCCCCTTTTGCGGAGGCAGGTGGTTTATTGTTTTTCTTTCTATTGTGTTGTTTAGGGTTGGTGAACTGGCATTTTTTCTGGGGAATGTTGGCTTTGGTCTATGCTTTTGCGGTCATGATTTCATTTCTTTCCATTTTTATTCAAGAGGTTGCTTATAGCAGCTATCAACAGCGCAGTGATGTAGGGTCTTTGTTATGGACTGCCATGATTGAACCCATTCGATACCATCCTCGCACCGTTTGGTGGTCACTAAAGGGGAATTACGATTGGATTACGGGTAAAAATCGGGGTTGGGGAGCCATGACGAGGGCGGGTTTTCAGAAAAAATCTTGAGAATGGGGAATAATTATTTTAATATACTTTCGGCTATGCCCTAAAACAAGCGTGGAGACAAGGTTGACCTTATCTCCACGAAAATTTAAAAAGATGTTTTTGGGTATGGTCTAATAAATAGGGGTAAAATTCATGTGGTAAAATTATGAGATTGTTGTTTGGAAACCTTTGGGCTTTCACATAATATATATCATGATTCGTTTTCGGGTATTGAAGGATTTTTATCTCCTTATGTATATAATACTGCTTTGTTATTTATGTGACAATTTTTTTATTTGATTTTAAAATATAAATGTACTTTTGGTGTTGAATATAACTAATCTAACTCAAACTTCTATCTTGTCTTTGTGGTAAGTGATAATCTTTTCCATTTTTAAAAAAAAGTTGAGGAAAAAAAGTCACACTCAGGAAGAAACAAGATTATAAAAATGTCAAGAAGATGGCTGATAATACGATACAAAATTTTGGTTTAAAACAAACGACGTTCAGCGATATGCTGAACGCCCTTCAACAAGGAGATGAAAGCCTTTTCGAGCATGTATTTGTGAAGCATTTCAGTGATTGCCGTAGTTACCTGATGCGGGAGTGTGACGCAAGTGCGGAAGATGCTTACGATATGACAGTAGAAACCATTATCAGTTTTCGTAAGAGACTTATTGAAGGCAAAATTGAATATGGTAATCTCCGGTATTATTTCACCAAAATGGCGAAGGATAATTACCTCAAGCTGTTAGAAAGAAACAAACGAATGCCGGTTAGCGAATTTGTTTTGAATGAAGCAGACCGTGAAGATGAACCGAGTCAGGAATTTGATAATGATCAACTTCAATATCTTGAAAAGGCTTGGGCAAAACTTAATCCGGATTGCCAAAAATTGCTCCGCAGTCATATATATGATGGAATGCAGTTAAAACAAGTGGCTTTAATGTTAAATGAGAATGAAGCAAATATCCGCAAACGCAAAGAACGGTGTATGGATAAATTAAAATCTTCTTTTTTTGATATTTATACGGATTAAATTTTTACCGCAAGTAACGACTGAGAAAATAAATTATAAAAGACTTAAAATCCTGATAGTATGAAACAATTTTTAACGAAATATAAGAACAACGAGCTTTCCTTAACGGATACTGAGGGGGTCGAAAAAAAGATGATAGAGGCTATCGTCGAGCGCGAACAGCAACAGAAATGGGCTACGCTGCTTGCCGCCGAGGGTATTCATAAATCATCCGCCGAAACCGCTCAACCGCTGAAAGGGGCACGCACCATCAATATGTGGCGTTATGCCGTAGGGTTAGCCGCTTCTTTCTTATTGGTAGCTGTCGTTTGGCAGAATATGGGAACAACTTCAAAAACAGCATTGCAATTGGCAGATAATTATATGACAACCGACCGATTCGAAAGTCCGTCCGTGCGAATGGGGACTAATGAAGATACCAAAAATTGGGATGAAGCTAAAAATGCTTACAGAGATGCTCAATTTGAAAAAGCAATTACATCAATTGGGGCTATTCCAAATCCGACAACTGAGCAACTATTTTACTTAGGTTTGAGCTATTTGTATCAAAAAGAACCCGATTTGGAAAAAGCAGCGTTTTATTTTACCTCCAATCTTGAAAGAAGAGACGGTAACTTCAAAGACGAATCCCGTTGGTTTTTAGCTTTGACTTTAATCAAAATGAATAAAAAAGAAGAAGCAAAATCGATTCTACAGCAACTTCTTCGGATGGGAGAAAATGGTTGGAAATCTAAAGAGGCTAAAAAATTACTGGAGAAATTATAAAGTTAAGCGCTTTTGTAAATGAGTATAAATTAGTGTTAGTTTTAATAAATTGATGAAGTATTGATTTTCGATTTATCAACCCTGCAAGGTTTTTCTTCCAAAGAGAATCTTGCAGGGTTGATAATTTTATGATGACCGATTCGCCTAAAATAGTCAATCAACGGTAAAACGATAAGTACCGGAACCAACTTCTACTATCCAATAATTGCCTTCTTGGCCTTTCATGACTACGTCTTTAGCCTCTGTCAATATCCGGCCGCTCTCTCTTATGGTTGCCGTTGCTCTTGCGGGAATATAAACCATTGCTTTTGTGTTCACCGGAATGTCCACATCAAAAATAAGTTTGTCTTGCACTATATTCCAAGCCGACCGAATTTTACCGTAATAGGTCATCAAACTGGCTTCCGTTTTGGTCAACTTGCCACCGATATGGGGTTTAATAACAATACGTTTGTAGCCAACGCCTTTTTCATCGGTATCAATACCCGCCATTACTCGATACATCCAATCCCCGATGGCGCCGTAAGCATAATGGTTAAAAGAGTTCATAGAAGCACTTTGGAAAGTAGAATCCGGCTTGATGCCGTCCCAACGTTCCCAAATAGTGGTCGCACCCATTTTCACGGGGTACAACCACGACGGATATGTTTCTTGCAAAAGCAGTTGATAAGCGATGTCAGTATAACCAAAACGGTTCAAAACATGACACAAATAAGGCGTGCCTAAAAAGCCCGTTGTGAGGTGATAGTTATAAGATTTGATATTTTCCGCCAATCTTTCGGCGGCTTGTGGGCGCAACGATTCGGGCAACATATCAAAGTTTAAAGCCAAAACGTATGCCGTTTGTGAACTTGACACCAAACGACCGGTTGGCGTAGAGTATTCATTTAGAAAAGCCGCTTTAATTTTTTTCAATAAATTTGTGTAGGTCGCCACATCTTCTGTTTTACCTAAAACTTGGGCGGCATTGATGAGCAGTTGAGTAGAATGAGCGTAAAAACATTGCGCAATCAGGTATTTATCCGTGATAGCCGATTTGCCATCCCTATCATCACCAATTGAGTAAAAAAGCCAATCCCCGAAATGAAACCCTTTATTCCATAAATTATTCACGCTGCTGTCTTGCATATACCCGACCCAAGCTTTCATACTCGGATATTGGTCTGCCAAAATCTGTTTGTCGCCATACGCCAAATACATATTCCAAGGAATTATCGTCGCCACATCAGCCCAACCGGTCGAACCGGCTTCACCTTTACCCAAAACATTCGGGATGACATGAGGCACACTGCCAGTGGGCAATTGGTCTGCCGCCACATCTTTGAGCCATTTGGCGAAAAAATTATGCGCGTGCATATTGAAGGTTGCCGTTCTCGAAAACGCCTGAGCGTCGCCTGTCCAGCCCAAACGCTCATCACGTTGAGGGCAATCGGTCGGCACATCCAAAAAATTGCCTTTTTGCCCCCATTGAATATTGTGTTGCAATTGGTTTAAAAGAGCATTTGAACTGGAAAATTCGCCAGTCGGTTGCATATCAGAATATAAGGCAACTGCCGTAAAATTCTCCGGTTTTATATCGCCATTCCATCCTTCCACCCTAATATATCTGAAACCTTGGAATGTAAAATGCGGCTCAAAAGTCTCCTCTACCCCACCCCTCAGTACAAATGTGTTTTGCGTTTTGGCAGCGCGCATATTTTCAGTGTAAAAATTCCCTTTTTTATCCAACACCTCGGCGTGAGAGAGGGTGATTTTATCACCCGCTTTGCCTTTCACTTTTACTTGAACCCAGCCAACCACATTTTGACCAAAGTCAATGACTTGTTCTCCGGCGGGTGTTTTGAAGATACTGAGGGGTTTGAAAGTTTCGTGTTTTCGAACCGGTTCGTTGTAGGTGGCTATCAAAATATCTTTGGAATGGTCTTTTACAACCGTATTGCTCCAGTTTTTATCATCATACTGAAAGGTCGCCCAACCCGCCTTGTCTTCTCGAGCGTCATAGATTTCACCATCGTACAATTCTGAAAAACGAATAGCACCGGTCGAACTTTTCCATGTCCCGTCCGACACCACCGATTCGGTCGTGCCATCGGTGTAGGTAATATCCATTTGAAACAACAAAGCGGTCTCTTTGCCATAGATATTTTTATTACCTGACCAAGCCAACGGCGTTCTGAACCACCCGCTGCCCAACGCAACGCCCACTGCATTATCACCTGATTTCACGAGACTGGTCACATCATACACCTGATATTGCAGCCTTTTTTTATAAGCCGTCCAACCCGGTGTGAGGTAAGCATCACCTACCCTTTGCCCGTTGATGTGGGCCTCGTACATACCATGGGCGGTGATGAAAGCCGTGGCCGAAAGTATTTTTTTCTTCGTTGAAAATGTCTTGCGCATCAGCGGGCTTGGGCTATTGACCGAATCGCCTTCATAACCGACCTGTATCCATTGCGCTTTCCAATCCGTGCTTTTGAGCATCCCCATTTGCCAAAACGCTACACTTGACCAAGCGGAAGCATTACCATAATTATCCCAAACCCGCACTTGCCAATAGTATTTTTTACCGGATGCCAAGGGTTTTCCGGCATAAGTGACATACGCCGATTGGTCTGATGTTACTTTGCCTGAAGACCAGACAAGTGTATTGCTTTTTTCTAAAGTAGCAGCCTGAGTGCCTACTCTTACCTCGTAAGCAGCTTGTTGAGTATTTCTTTTGGGGGATTCCAAAACCCACGTTAAGCGCGGTTGTGTATTGTCTATGGCGATGGGGTTAGCCCGATTTTCACACAGCAGATTTTTTACCGACACCTGCGCAGTGATAGCCTGTACAACCCAAAAAGTAACAACAACTATAAGACTTAATTTCCTCATACTGATTTGGTTTAAGATCATTCAAAATGGTTTTCAATGGAAATAAAGGTATGAAAGCATCTTGATATATCAATCAATGAGGGAAAAATAGTTAATATTTGTTCATTACTAAAAATAGTAACCGGTGCAAAATCCAATTAAGTCATGTCATCAAAATCCAATAAAGTCGTGTCATGTAGAATTAATGTTTTATCAAGGTGACTATTTGAACCCATTTGATGAAATCATCTAAATCACCGCAAAGTTCTTTGAAAGATAATCCTTTAGCTTGTTGATAACCTACTAAAATGCCATTGGCATCGAAACAATCGAAAGTATTTTGCTCTCTATTGTATCGCACCTGAACATCTTTGGTCGGTTTTCCATTGGGTAGATGGTATAAATACCCGCCTAATGAAATAGTATTATTGGCTGCTACGCGCCGATACCAGATGCCTTTTGCCAAATAATTTTGTACTAAAACAAGGTCAAAAATTTGCTCTTCTTTTAGTACCTCATAATGTCTGCCAGAGAAAGCGGCATCTGGATGAGCCACTAAAGGTGGTAGATTTTGAGTAACAGTACTGGGTATATGCTCATTGAGCCTTTGACGGCGTTGTTGAGCGAATTCAAAAATGGCTGTTGCTGTGTCAAAACTACGTCCATCCGTAATTTGTCGGTGCATCGTTTGATGCGACTTTTCAACCATACCTTGCTTTTGGGGTTTACCAAAAGGTGTAAAATATAACTCAATATTCAACCCGATAAGCCATAAATGCAATTGAGTTGGATAAGGTGATTTGGTTTTACTATCAAAGAATATACTTTCATGGTCTGTTTGCAAATTTTCAGGCAAGCCCCATTCCATGAAAGCAAGTCGTAAAGTACGCTGATAATCTGTGGTTATCGGATGATTACTCGCCGTTTTAAGCACACAAGGGTAAGTCATCACGTAGATTTTATGAGCCACATCTTTCACATTGATAGGAGCTACCCAACCCAAATCTAATACCTGTTTTGTGCCTTCA
>JANPGW010000175.1:0-5823 GCA_031424115.1 Saprospiraceae bacterium
AGGATGATTGAGGGTTGTGCCAAGTGGGAATATGAGACAATCTAAAGCCCATAGCTTTTATCAACCATACCGTCTAATAAATGAATGGTTTTAGAACCATACGTGGCATTCTTTTCAGAGTGAGTGACTTGAATAATAGTGACCCCCTCAGTATTGAGCTGCTTGAAAAGCGCCATAATTTCTTCGCCTTGTTTGGAGTTGAGATTACCCGTTGGTTCATCCGCTAAGATTAGTTTAGGTTTGGCGATTAACGCACGAGCAATACCCACCAATTGCTGTTGACCGCCGGAGAGTTGAGAGGGAAATAAATCTTTTTTGCCGACAATGTTGAATCTATCCAGCATATCCGCAACCAAAGCTTTGCGCTCGGATGCTTTAAAATCTTGATAAATCAAAGGCGTCTCAATATTTTCGTACACCGTCAATTCATCAATTAAATGGTATTGTTGAAAAACAAAACCGATGTACTGCTTGTACAACTGGGCGCGTTGTTTTTCTTTCATTTTGTGCACGGACTCGT
Source organism: Saprospiraceae bacterium (assembly GCA_031424115.1). Classification (GTDB taxonomy): domain Bacteria; phylum Bacteroidota; class Bacteroidia; order Chitinophagales; family Saprospiraceae; genus JAAFJT01. Next base: position 521 of record JANPGW010000175.1, read on the forward strand.
GCAGGAAATTATACACCCCTTCATTGGGCTCATCGAGCATTCCGATGATATTCAATAAAGAAGATTTGCCCGAACCCGAGGGCCCCATGATGGATATAAACTCGCCTTCTTGAACCTCCAAATTTATATCTTTTAAAATGAAAGTGCGATTGCCCCCGACATTATACCATTTATAGATATTTTTTAAATTAAGTAGCATATTTTTGAATGATGAATTGTTAATGGTAATAAATGGAAAATTTTAAATTAAGTTGACAAAGTCATACCAAAAAATAAAATGCTGATAATCAATGGTTTAAATAAAAAAATTATTAAAACATGTACGGATTTGATACAATAGATGTACGGTTTTGATACAAGGTCAAGAGGATTCGTGCAAATACATTTTTTGGTACTGTTTCGGGCTTTTCCCCTTCAAAGCCTTGAATTGACTATTAAAATTAGAGACAGTATTGTACCCACTTTCATAACAGACTTGGGCGATAGAAATTTTGTCATTCATCAGCAATTTGCACGCGTGACCGATGCGGATTTCACTCACAAAATCAGAAAAAGTCTTATTGGTTCGGCTTTTAAAATAGCGGCAAAAGGCAGCTTCTGCCATATTTGCCAAAGCTGCCACTTCTGATAGGCTGATTTTTTCTTTATAATGTTTCATCACATACTCATGCACCAAACACATCCGCTCTGTTTCAGAGATTTTATGCGTATTTTCATAACTTGCGCTCGTGATAAATTGATAATTATGGGTTTGTGCTAATTTGTGCAACATAGAAAGCAATTTTAAAACCCCGTCAAAACCACTTAAATGATTCAATTCTTTTAGATCTTCTACCAATATATTTTTCAAGTCGTTTTGAATATCCAAACCCCGTTCGCTGTGGGTGAGTAGCTGTTTTAAAGCGTACATTTCAGGCTTTTCAAAAAAATCTTTTCCCAAAAAATCCTCGGTAAAATAGACGACAATGCCTTGTGTTTGCAAGGTTGAATGTCGCTCAAAATAAGCTCTATCACTTTGCCATAAATGGGGTAAATTAGGCCCCAAAAAGACGGTATCGCCCGCTTCAAAATGCCGAATATCGTCGCCGATAAAACGCGTTCCCGTTCCTTCTATAACCGTAAACAATTGATAATGGGGATGAAAATGCCAATTGGGGTCAAAGTGGGTTTCTTTCAAAGTCCTAACGATGTAGGATTGATTGAGGCTTTCGAGAGACTTTTTGAGCAGTGGTTTCATTGAAAATATACTGAATATTGATTTAAATTTTACTTTATCAAAATATTAATATCAAAATACAGTCAAAAGTAGTAAAAAAACGCCTATTTTAGATAATCAATAACACCTAAATTTGTTCAAAACAATAAGAATGAAAATCGGAATGAACCTTTTACTCTGGGGAACGGATATCAACGAATCACTTTTCCCGGTATTGGACGAAATTAAATCCCTCGGCTTCGATGCGGTAGAAGTGCCCATTTTTAACCTCAATCCCGATGATTGGCACATTTGGCGACAAAAATTAGATGCTTTGGGCTTAGAACGCATTGCTGAAACTTTCAATGGTGCCGATGCTAACCCCCTCAGTATGGACGCCGCTGTACGCCAAAAAGCGTTAGACGACAATAAAAAAGCCCTTGATTGCGCCGCCGTTATGGGCGCAACATTGATGATTGGACCTATTCATTCTGCTTTGGGCGTTTTTACCGGAAAACCCGCCTCGAAAAAAGAATGGGCTTATGGCGTGGGACATATCAGAGCTTTATCGGAATATGCTGCCACTAAAAACATCACGATTGGCATCGAATATCTGAACCGTTTTGAATCCTATCTTTTTACTTGCACCGATGATATGCTGCGCTTCGCAAAAGACGTCAACCACCCCAATTGCAAAGTCATGTTCGATACTTTTCACGCCAATATAGAAGAAAAAGATTTATCAAAAGCCATTAAAAAATGTGGTGATAAACTCGTGCACGTTCAACTTTCTGAAAACGATAGAAGTACACTCGGGAAGGGTCACACGGATTTTAAAAAAATTATAAAGACTTTGAAATCAATGGATTATAAAGGACTTATTAGCATTGAAGCATTCAGTATGAAACTTTCCGCCGCCCATATTTGGCGCCCAATGTTTAAATCTGAAACGCAATTGATGACGGATAGTATTAAATATTTGAAAAAAATTATTTGATTTCAAATTCCAAAGATTTCAAATTCCAGTCGAAATCCCGAAATCTTGAATTTGTGGAATCTTGGCATCCAGAAATCTGAAATTAAATTTAAAACACAACTATGAGCTACAAACGATTTGAAGAAATGCCTGTTTGGCAAAAAGCAAGGCAATATAACAAAGAAATTTTTGCAATAACGTTGCGTGAAGGACTGAATACAGATTATAAATTTAGAGACCAAATCAGAGGTTCAGCAGGTTCAATAATGGATAATATTTCAGAGGGTTATGAACGTGACGGGAACAAAGAATTAATGAATTTTCTGCATTATGCTAAAGGCTCAGCAGGAGAAAATCGTTCTCAATTGTATCGAGCATTTGACTGTAACTATATAACAAGAGAAGAATTTGAGGATTTACATAAAAAAGCAGTTGATATCAGTAAAGAACTAAAAAGCTTTATATCATATCTTCAAAATTCAGAACTTAAAGGTATAAAATATAAGTAATTATATATTCCAAATCCAAAATTTCAAATTTCAAATTACAGATTTCAAACTAACGGATCAATCTGGAATTTTGAATTTGAAATCTGAAATCCATTTTTTATGAAAAAAATAAATATCGCCATTGTCGGCTTAGGCTTCGGCTCTGAATTTATACCCATTTATCAACGCCACCCGCATACAAATATGTATGCTATTTGTCAACGAAATGTTGAAAATTTAAACAAAATTGGCAATGCGTTCAATATTGAAAAACGGTATTCAGACTATGACGAATTGCTCAAAGACCCCAATATTGATGCCGTGCACATCAATTCGCCCATTCCAAACCATGCCGAACAAACGATAAAAGCCTTGAAAGCGGGCAAACACGTCGCCTGTACGGTGCCGATGGCAACGTCTATAAAAGAGTGTATGGAAATTGTGAAATTGAGCAAAAAAACGGGCAAAAAATACATGATGATGGAAACCGTGGTCTATAGCCGCGAGTTTTTATTCGTCAAAGAACTCTATGAAAAAGGGGAGCTCGGCAAAGTACAATTCCTCAAAGCTTCGCACCAGCAAGACATGGACGGTTGGCCCGACTATTGGCCCGGCTTGCCACCAATGCATTATGCTACACATTGCGTGGGTCCGGTGGCAGGTTTATTAAAATTGGAAGCAGAATATGTTTCGTGTTTTGGTTCGGGTACAATTCGGGAAGAATTGTCTAAAATCCACAACTCGACTTTCTCGGTGGAGTCGGCACATATTAAGTTCAAAGACAGCGATTTGAGTGCGTATGTCTATCGGTCTTTGTTCGATTTGGCACGGCAATATCGCGAGAGTTTTGAGGTGTATGGCACAAAAAAATCGTTTGAATGGCCCCTTATTGAAGGCGAAGAAGCGGTGATTCATACTGCTAAAAAAGAAGAACATGAGATTCCAGAACGGGTAACAGTGCCTGATTTTGCCCATTTATTGCCCAAAGAAATCCAAGATTTTACCACCAAAGGCGTGTATGATGTCGCTGAAAATACGCATTTGAGTTTTACGCAAGGTGCAGGGCATGGCGGCTCGCACCCGCATTTGGCGCATGAATTTATTATGGCTTTGATTGAAGACCGTGACCCATTCCCGAATGCGTGGGAATCCGCGAACTGGACTTCGGTGGGCATTTTGGCGCATGAATCGGCGATGAAAGGCGGGAAGATTTTGCGTTTGCCTGATTTTAAAAAGGCTTCTTTATAGTTAAATATTATTATGACTAACTAATTAAATTTCAATGAAAAAGCTAATCCTTCTATTCATATTATTTTATGCTTTTACTGCATCTGCACAAAAAGCACGCCGCCTCGAAATACTCTTTTTAGGTGACAATGGACACCACCGAGCCATTGAGCGTGTGCCCGCTATCATGGCAGCTTTGGGCGATAAAGGCGTGAATTTCACTTATACCGATAAGTTGGAGGACATCAACTTGGGCAATCTGAACAAGTACGACGCTTTGATGATTTATGCCAATTGGGACAGCATACCCCCCTCAGTAGAAAAGGATTTATTGGCGTATGTGGCATCTGGTAAAGGCATTTTACCAATACATTGTGCTTCTTATTGCTTCCGCAATTCGAGTGAGTATGTCAAAATGGTCGGTGGGCAGTTTTGGCGACATACGATGGATAGCATTGAAACGCAAACGGTGCAACCGAATCATGTGATTATGCAAGGATTGAAACCCTTTAAAGTATATGATGAAACGTATTTGCACAGCAAATTGCAAGATGATAATAATGTGTTGGCGGTTCGCGAAATAAAAGCAGACCAATTTAAAGACAAACCGAACACCAAAACGGAGCCTTATACTTGGACGCGAAGCTACGGCAAAGGACGCGTTTTTTACACTGCTTACGGTCACGATGAAAATACTTGGCTAAACGAAGATTTCCATGCCTTGATACTGAGGGGTATCCTTTGGGCAATTAATGATGAAGCACGGCAAGCCCATGCGGCATTGAAACCCGAACCATTTGTGTATCAAGAAGCGAATTTGCCGAATTATGAAAAACGTCCTGGTATTCAATACCGTCAAAATGCCTTGTCGCCCGAAGAATCTATGAAGCACATCCAAGTGCCGATTGATTTCAATTTGGAATTGTTTGCTGCTGAACCCAATGTGATGCACCCGATAGCCATTTCATGGGATGAAAAGGGCAGAATGTACGTTTTAATCACAAAAGACTACCCAAATGAGCGTAAAGTAACGGGCGGCAGCGATTATATTTTGATATGTGAAGACACCGATAAAGACGGCAAAGCGGATAAATTCACCCGTTTTGCCGAAGGTTTGAGCATTCCAACGGGTATGGTTTTTAGCGATGGCGGCTTGATAGTGAGCCAAGCACCCGATATGTTGTTTTTAAAAGATACCGATGGGGACGATAAAGCCGATGTAAAAAAAGTGCTTTTTACGGGTTTTGGCACCTTTGATACCCATGCGGGACCCTCCAATTTGCACTATGGTTTTGACAATTGGTTGTGGGGGAGTGTGGGTTATTCAGGTTTTAAAGGTGTTGTTGGCGGTAATCCCGATACCATTAAATTTAGTCAAGGCTTTTTTCGTTTCAAACCAGATGGCAGTAAATTGGAA
>JANPGW010000176.1:0-120316 GCA_031424115.1 Saprospiraceae bacterium
GAAATCTTCACTAACTCCACGTCAGCAAGATTATCTTCTACCAGTATGACTTTTCTATTTTTTGAAGACATAGTAATCTTTATATCAATATTTTGAATCGAATGAACTCAGATTGTATTGCTTAGTAAGGTTTGCAAAAAGTTAGCCAAAAGTTTGTAAGCAACAAAAAAGCTTTCACTTATACGCTGTTATTGTTTGCAATAATAAAAAAAAAAGTGGATATAGGAAATTTTTTCAACTAAATATCTGATGTGATTAACAACTCAATACTGGTATAGCGCATTTTAAATCGTTCACTCAAGTATTGATTTGTCAAACTTCCTTTAAACACATATATGCCATGCATTAATCCCCTACTGGAAATAAGCAAATTGTAGAGGCTTCCGTATTGTTCACTTCTTAATAGAAAAGAGGTCATAATATTGCTGATAGCAGTAGAAGCAGTGCGGGGCACTCTTGAAGCAATGTTCGGTACACAATAATGAATCACATCATGCGAGCGGAAAGTGGGTTTCTCGTGGGATGTGATGCGCGATGTTTCAAAGCATCCGCCTTGATCAATACTGACATCAATAATAACCGAACCCGGTTTCATTTTGCGCACCATTTCCTCCGGCACAATCATCGGCGCTCGACCACTTCCGGAGTGAATTGCCCCAATCGCAGCATCGGCTGACGCTAATTCACGAGTCAATACAGTGGGGTCAATAGCCGAGGTATAAAGTTGGCGCCCTACTTGGTTTTGCAAGCGCATCAGTTTATAAATATTATTATCAAAAATTCTCACTTCGGCTCCTAAACCCAAAGCCACCCGAGTTGCAAACTCAGCAACCACGCCTGCTCCTAAAATCACAACCTTTGCGGGCGGTACACCGGCTATGCCGCCCAATAAAACCCCGATACCTCCTCGAGCCGTGCTCAACAATTCAGCTGCGGTCAACATTGCATTCAGACCCGCAATTTCAGACATAATACGTACAATCGGATAGGAACCAACATCATCTTTGATATACTCCATAGCCAAAGCAATGACACGCTTTTGGCGAAGTTTGTTGACATATTCTTCTGTAATTATAGGTGCTTGTAAAGGAGAGATGATGATTTGGTGCGGGTGAAAATAATCAATCTCATCGAGTGTTGGCGGTGCTACTTTGATAACCACGTCTGCTTGATATACTTTTTCGGAACTGTAAGCTATCTCAGCCCCTGCTTCTGAATACTCGTGATCTGTGAAATGAGACTGTTCTCCTGCGCCCGTTTCAACGACAATCCGATGTCCTCGGGCGGTAAGCGTTTGAACACTCGATGGAACAAGTGCGACACGATTCTCCTGTAACGTCGTTTCTTTAGGGATGCCAATGTATAGACCGCCCTTCTTTTGCTCGACAGGCATCAGTTGTTCCTGCGTTTGGCGCAAGCTTTGAGGAATTGAAATACTCTGACCGGATGGAGGCATAAACAAAAGTTTGAATTTCTACAAAATTACGATTTTTCGAGTCGAATTATCCGAAAATTCAAAACTAATTTTCAAAACTTCGTCATCGAGAAGGGGTTCTATGATTTGAGGCCACTCGATAAGGCAGTAATTATCATCAAACAGGTAATTTTCAATGCCAATATCGAGTGCTTCTTCAAGGTTTTTTAAGCGGTATAAATCTAAATGGTGAATGACTTTCTCCACACCATTTTCAACATACGCATATTCATTAACAAGTGAAAAAGTGGGGCTACTTGCCATGTTTTTTATACCCCAATATTGGCAAAAAGCTTTAGAAAAAGTGGTTTTTCCGATACCCATTGTGCCATAAAGCATGATTTTTTTACGCCCGTGGGCTTCTTTCAACAGCCATTCAACGGCTTTTGGCAAGTCAGACAAAGAGGGGATAGATAATTCTTTCATAAATATGGCCATCCTTAAATTTTAAAAACATCTTTTTCTTCCCATTTACTTTTTCTATACGGCATCGTGAATTCTAAAATCAAAATCACAATAGCTGGAAATAGAAACCATTGAAAATAGGACTCATATTCGCTAAATGACCGAATTTCTAATTCTCTTTTTTCTACTTTTTCGATGCGATTTTTTAAAGCCGCAATAATGCCATTGGTGTTGGCGATATTAAAATAATCTCCTCCTCCAGCTTTTGCAATGTCTTTCATCATCTCTTCATTAATTTTGGTACGCACCGGTTGTCCAGTTTCATCGCGTTTATAATCTTGGGTACCACCGAATTCAGTCGGAATTAGACCCCCCTCAGTAGTACCTACCCCAATAGTGAAAATAAGCAACCCATTATCCTGAGCTTCTTTTGCGTGGGCAACGGCATCCACTTCATGATCTTCACCATCTGAAATGACAATCAGAACTTTATGATTTTTAGCATCTTTCGAAAATGTCATTTCCGCTATATCTATGGCTTCACTGATTGCCGTGCCTTGCGTCGGCGCCTGGTCGGGGTTTGCCGATTTGATAAACATAGACGCCGCCGCATAATCGGTTGTCAATGGCATTTGAAGATAGGCATTCCCCGCAAAAACAATAGTGCCTATCCGCTCGCTTTTCAACTCACGAACGAGATCCAACGAGAAAGCGCGGGCTCGCTCAAGGCGATTCGGTTTCACATCATCGGACAACATTGAGTTCGAGATGTCCAAAGCGACAATGATGTCAGAAGCTCTTTTTTTAACTTTTTCTCGTTTAGTGCCCAATTGTGGATTTGCCCAAGCCACGATAATAAGCGCAAATGCCAGCATTAACAAACCGAATTTAAGGGGGTGTTTAAGATTAGACACTTGTGGCATGAGTTGTTTGACCAAATTTTCCTGCCCAAATCGCATAAGCGCTTTTCGCCTCGCCCGTCGGGTGAAGTAAAAAAACAGCGTCAATACAGGTATCAATGCAAGCGCGTAGAGGTATGTTGGATGCTCGAATCTGAACATAGTATCAAGAGTTGAGTATCATGTATTAAGACTGAATACGCTGATAATTAATCATAAAAATATCCTTATTTATTTATGGTATTGTTCTAAAAATAGTATAGCGCAATACCAACTCTAAAACCAATAATATCAAAGCGGCTAAAAGCAATGTGCCGAATTCTTCACTTCGTTTTTTGGTGGTTGTCACATCAATTTTAGATTTTTCCAAACGGTCAATTTCAGCATAAATTTGCTCCAATTCTTTATTATTGGTGGCTCGGTAGTATCGTCCGCCAGTATTGTCAGCGATATTCTGCAATAGCGTTTCATCAATTTCCACTGGCACTAAACCAAAAACATATTTACCATCGCTGCGCCGACCAATTGGCGACATGGCTTCCCCCGTGGAACCAACGCCAATGGTATAAACTTTTATGCCAAGTGTTGTTGCCAACTGCATGGCATCTTCCGGCTTGAAATAACCCGCATTATTCACGCCATCGGTCATCAGAATAATGATTTTGGTTTTTGCCGGGCTATCTTTTAGGCGATTTGCCGCAGTTGCCAAGCCCATACCGATAGCCGTGCCATCTTGTAAAAAACCACATTTTAAAGTAGAAAGAAACTCTTTAACCACGCCATGGTCAGTTGTCAGGGGACATTGTGTAAAAGCCTCACCACTGAAAACCACTAATCCAATACGGTCATATTCTCTTTTGTCCACAAAATCTGAAGCTACCTTTTTAGCGACTTCCAAACGGTCAGGATCAAAATCTTGAGCCAACATACTACTCGATAAATCAAGGGTCAGCAAAATATCTATCCCCGATGCTTGAATATTATCTTCCACCAAAAGTTTTTGAGGACGCGCAAAGGCTACAATCAGAAGCGTCACTGCCACATCTCTCAGAACCGGCAGCACACTGCGCCACCTGCCACGCCACGAGGATTTACCCTGAAACATGGTCAGATTCGACATGGTTATTGTCGCATAATGCTTTCTGAAATGTTTGTAATACCAAAATGCCAATATTGGTAAAAACACTAACAGCAGCAAAAATTCCGGATTGGCAAATTCATTATTTTTAAGCATAAAATCTTAAACCACGGTAATCTATTTTTCAATTCTTGTTAGCCACCTCTTGATTGTCAAGCTCTGCTATCGGTTGAGGTTTGGTTTGGTGCACCACATTGAGTGCATCAAACCATAATGTGTCGTGTACGTTATCCGGCGGTATCACTTTAGCGAATTTAACCAAATCCGCTGTTTGTAGCAAACCTTCCATTTTATCAATCACATCATCCTGAAAGGAGTTATTATTAAGAGTTGAAATCAATTCATCGGTCGTGCTTTCGAGTGCCGGCATCTTAAATTGCTCTTCCAAGTACCCCCTCAGTATATGACTGAGTTCAGAATAATAAGCTTTAATTTCTCCTTTTTGCCACAGTTGTTTGGCTTTTAATTCATTCAAAAGCCGCTCAGCGACGACATACGACGGATAAATAATTTTTTGTACAATGGGAGCAACCGGCTTAGCCGTCATTTTTTTATAAAGAGACCACATCACAAAGCCTAAACCTAAAATAACCACCGCCCCAATTACCCATGGCATAATATCTTCCCAAGCCAATTTTTCAGTAATAATGCCTTTTATGGGGGCAATGTCCTCCATCTCGTCCACATTTTTGGGATTATTGACCGTCAAAAGCAAAGGAGGGGATTGAAAAGTCCCTTTTCTACCATCGGCAAATTGCACGATAAATGTCACGAACGGGATCCGAAAAATGCCCGTGTCCCATGCCGTAAAAGTAATATCGCGGTGCATGCCCGGCAATCTGCCATGCCCTCCCGCTTCCCATTTTCCGCTTTTTCGGATTTCAAAAATGGTTGTATCCAAAGGCATTTCGGGGGAAATATTCAACACACGCTCTTTATCTGAATGGTCGATGCCCAAATGCAGCGTTATCTGATCGCCTATTTCCATAAACCCTGTATCTAACACAGCAAAGGCTTGAGTTACATGGCTCTGCCCGTAACTTGTCGTTATGTTTAATAAAAAAAGTAATATGGCAAGACCCCTCAGTATCATAAGTAATGATAAACGATAAATGATGAATTATGAATAAATATAATATTTTGATTGTTAAATAGTTATGAACAATCAATTTTCAGTTTGTTTTCACTTACCTACTCAAATAACGGTTAATATGTTTTCACCTATTTAGCTCTTTTTTGAAAAAATTTCATCAATGCATTCACATAACTTTCCGTCGTTCGGATACTCATCATATCCACACCCGTTTTTTTGAAAAGAGATTGTGAATAGGCCAAATTATCTGCATACCAGCGGGCGAACCGCTCTCGGGTGGTTTTGTCTGAAGCATCTATCCATATACGTGTGTCGGTTTCAGCGTCCAAAGCTCTGAGCAAACCTACCGGGGGTAGTTGTTCTTCCGCAGGGTCAACCACATGAATCCCGACTATATCATGGCGTTTGGCAGCTATCCGAAGCGCATTATCGTACCCACGGGTCATAAAATCAGATAGCAAAAAGCAGATACTGCGCTTTTTGATGATATTATTCAAATATTGTAGGGCTATACTCATATCCGTGCCTTTACCGGTCGGTTCAAAATTCAGTAATTCTCGAATAATCAACAGGATATGGCTTCTTCCTTTTTTCGGGGGAATAAATTTTTCGATTTTATCCGAAAAGAAAATAACCCCTACTTTATCGTTATTATTGATGGCAGAAAACGCCAAGACGGCACATATTTCAGTCATCATTTCGTTTTTCATCTGGGCTTTTGTCCCGAAAAATGCAGAGCGACTCATGTCAATTACCAGCATCACAGTCATTTCGCGCTCTTCCTCGAAAACCTTAATAAAAGGAATACCCGTTCGTGCAGTTACATTCCAATCAATATTCCGCACATCGTCGCCATATTGATATGACCGCACTTCGCTGAATGACATACCTCGCCCTTTGAACGCCGAATGGTATTCACCCGAAAAGACATTCGCTGAGAGTCCTTTCGTTTTTATCTCTATTTTTCGGACTTTTTTTAAAAGGTCACTGGTCTCCATACTAATTTTTGAGTTTAAGGCACTTCTACCTTATTCAAAATCTGATTGATAATGTCTTCAGACGTGATATTTTCAGCCTCTGCTTCATAAGTTAAACCGATACGGTGGCGCAACACATCTGCACAAACGCTCCGTATATCTTCCGGAATCACATAGCCCCGCCGTTTCAAAAAGGCTAAAGCTTTAGAAGCCAATGCCAAATTGATACTTGCACGTGGCGAACCGCCGAATTGAATCAAATTTTGCAGATTTTTCAAGCCATAATTCTCAGGTTGGCGGGTTGCAAAGACAATATCGAGGATATATTGCTCGATTTTTTCATCCATGTACACTTTATTCACCACTTTGCGGGCTCTGAGTATTTCATCAATAGTTGCCACGGCTGATACTGAGGGGGTGTCACTTGACATGTTCCGACGAATAATTTCACGCTCATCGACTTTATTAGGGTAATCAATCTTTACTTTGAGCATAAAACGATCCACTTGGGCTTCGGGCAAAGGATATGTACCTTCTTGTTCAATTGGATTTTGGGTCGCTAAAACAAGAAAAGGCTCAGCAAGCTTAAATGTTTCGTCACCGATAGTCACTTGACGCTCTTGCATGGCTTCGAGCAAAGCAGATTGTACCTTTGCCGGCGCACGATTAATCTCATCCGCCAAGACGAAATTGGCAAAAATGGGTCCCTTCCGCACCGTAAAATCCGCTTTTGCCGGATTATAAATCATCGTACCAATAATGTCAGCGGGTAGCAAATCGGGCGTGAATTGAATGCGGCTGAAATCAGCATGAATCGCCGTAGCCAATGTCTTTATCGCGAGAGTTTTAGCCAGACCCGGCAAGCCTTCCAATAGGATATGACCGCGGGTGAGCAAACCAATCATCAATCGCTCAATCATGTGGTTTTGCCCAACGATGACTTTGTGCGTTTCGACGTTCAATTTTTCTACAAATTGGCTTTCGATATAAATCTGTTGATTCAGTGCTTCGATGTCAATATGTTGGTTCATTAGTAAGTAATGATTAGTTTTATTTATAAAATATTGTCAATCAATATTTTACGCAAAAAATATTTTACAATCAATTTTTCAAAAAAGAAACGCAAATATACAGTCTGTATTATAAATTGTCCTATCTTTTAACCGGATTTAAACGGATTTTAGCATTTTATAACTTAATTTTTGGGAATAATCGGCTGTACCGGCGTCGTATCTAAAGGCGATTTGAAAACCGGTTTAATGGGTTTGACCGGCTTTCCCATCATGATTGAGGTATCACCGGCTGTCATTTTTACAACAATCAAACTGTCCACAAGTTTATTTGCGGAATCTGCAATAGCCGTCATACACTCCATATACCTTTTATTTCGATAGCTCTCAACGGTGGCTTTAACTTCTTCGTCTATTAACTTTTGCTTGCGCTTCGATTCATTTTCGCAGGCAGTTACCACGGTGATAATCATGAAAACAAGAATAATATTTTTCATAAAAATATAGAATTCAATAGTTTAAAACAATCAATACTGAGGGGGTGTTATCCCGAAATCTCGGGGGGGTGTTTGTCGCAAAATTTCCTGTTCACGAACTATCATGAGTGAATCAACCATTCTTTGACGGAGGACAGGAGTACTGTCTTTACACCATTTATCTAATTCCGCTACCATTGCGAATATCTGGCGATTCGCCAGAGTGTCAATCATCACTCGGTCGTCACGATCTAATTTGACAGGCTCGCTCTCACAAGCGGCAAATGCGAATAACAGATTGAATAAAAGATAAAAAACGGGCTCTATTTTTTTCATAGTCAAATAATAAGTTTACAAAATTTATGCTTGACTGAGTGAAGAATGAATTTTTTCAAGATGCTTTATATCACTCTACCTCAGGGCGCGACAAAAGGCAAATAAAAAAAACATAAAATGCCGCACCAAAACTTCCTTCAAAGGTATAGTCAACCGTCAAGCCGACAAAAATGGCGACATTGAGAAACAAAAAAACGTCACTTTTATACCTTTTTTTATAAAAAATGACGAAAAAAAACGAAAAAATATAAAATGCTAATCCAACCAAACCTACCTCAACTGCATTGAAAAGCCACCCATTATGGGGCATTTTGTACTTCAGATTGGGGTACATGCGGGCATACATTTGCACAATTTCGGCGTCCGCATCACCTGAACCGACCCCTAAAAATGGGTTGTTCTTGACGATTTCAAAACCTATTTTGTAGGAAATAATGCGTTGCGCATCAGAATACGTTTCCGGCTTGTTCTCTTGATACTTACCTAAATCCCAAATAGCATAATTAATGCGTTGTTGAAAACTGGGAATATTTTTATAGGCAAAAATCGGTATTGTCAGCAAAAAGAGAAAACTCGCAATGCCCAAAATGTATTTTTTTTCTCTAAAAATAATCAAAAACAGTTTACTAATCAAACACACATACAAGGCGACCAATCCACTTCTGACCGAAATAACGTGTAAACCGATAAATAAAAAAAGGGTCAAAATCCGAATCAATATTTTTTCAAAAGGGTATTGCCAATAAAAACCCTCCTGCCAAAGGTGAATGCCACCCATCACCACAAAAGACGCCATAATACTGAAAGTAATGTGCGTTTTTAGAAAAGGCATGGGTCTACCTTCGCCCAAACCCTTATTTATTTCATCAAAGTGAAAAACGTAATTGGTCAAAACGACAAAAATAGTAGTACAGAAAGTCCATAATGCTACCTCAAGTAACAAATAAACGTGTTTTTTGCTCACGTATGATTCCCAAAATGAGCCCCTATTCAAATTTTGCCTTAAAGGCGGCATATTGGCAAAAGCGAGAGGAATCACTAAAAATGGCAACCGCAATTGTACTCTTTTTAGCCAAAACACAATATCCTCAGACCACAAACCGCTTATTAGAACTAAAAAAAAGGGAAGGGTCAACACGATCAAAGTTTTATCTTGAAAAAAACGGGAAAAATAGTGCGGCGTTTTTTTTAATTGGTAATCAAAAAGCGATGCCGAAGAATTGTTTTTGGGCTTTAAATAAAAAAAACTGGTAGCAACAATGCCCCAAATGCTGACTGAAAGCAAAAAGCGCGACCAAGTTAAGGACGATACCAAAATGATACACCAAAATATAAAAAACTCCGTGCGTGTGATATTTTGAAAAAGTCTGTTCAAATCTGTATTTTTGCCGACGATTTTGAAATACATTTTTTTTAAAAGGACAAAGAAGCGTCCATTGAATTACTGACTACCATAATGAGTGCAGAAATTTTTGCAAAAGTACAACAACTTATTGAAGAAATAGAAATTGCCCAACCAACATCTAAGGATGAAGTTGAAGCTTTCCGCTTGCGGTTTATCGGCACGAAGAATATTATCAAGCCTTTGTTTGGTGACATCAGCAAAGTAGAAAACGAGCGCAAAAAAGAATATGGTCAGTTGGTCAATGCCGCTAAAGCAGCCGCGGAGGATAAATTTGCCCGCCTTCAGGAAATGATTGAAGCGGCTGATGAATCATCTGTTGCTTCCGACCTTGATTTGACGGCACCGGGAGACCCCCTCAGTATAGGCAGTCGCCATCCGGTTTCTATCGTTATGAATCGGATTATAGATATTTTTGGCCGCATCGGCTTTACCGTTGCTGATGGACCCGAGATTGAAACGGATTGGTACAACTTTACCGCTATGAATACGCCCGAAGACCATCCGGCGCGGGATATGCAGGACACTTTTTACATCCAAAATTCCAAAACGTGGCTTTTGCGCACGCATACCTCCCCCGTGCAGGCGCGCGTGATGGAGAAACAAAAACCGCCCATTCGCATCATTGCACCGGGTCGGGTATATCGCAATGAAACGATTTCGGCGCGCAGTCATGCTCAATTTCACCAAGTGGAAGGTTTGTATATTGATGAAAATGTGTCTTTTGCCGATATGAAACAAACATTGATGTTTTTTGCTCAGCAGATGTTCGGCTCAGCTCAAATTCGCTTGCGCCCTTCCTTTTTCCCTTTCACTGAACCGAGTGCGGAAATGGATGTTTGGCTTGGTATTGATACGCCCGAAAATGCGCGTTTGACAAAAGGCACCGGCTGGCTCGAAATTCTCGGCTGCGGTATGGTTGACCCACAAGTGCTGGATAATTGCGGGATTGATTCTACCCAATATACCGGTTTTGCCTTTGGTATGGGCATCGAACGCCAAGCATTGCGCTTGTTTTCTATTCCCGATATTCGCCTGCTTTTTGAAAACGATGTGCGCTTTTTGCGGCAGTTTGCGGCAGCTATTTGATGATATATTTTAAAAAAAAATCGGTTGGTATAAATATGCTATTTGCCTTCATTGCAGAGTTTTCTTAAACCACAACAAGCACAAACAACCAAAACATTGTTATCAAAAAATTACCAATTGACTTTAAAACGTTGTGAGGGAGATTTCATCATGAATACCCCATCCATATAGACATCTACGTCCATATCTAAAACATTTTCGACTTTCCAACCCGTGTAAGTTAAATTGAATGAACTGTAGGGAATTTCCATGACCGTTAGACTCACATCAAAATCATTTGACGGAATGGTAAAAGGTTGAGTCCCAATAGCCACATTTCCTTGTATATCTCGAAAAGTGACATCTTTGGGATTAGCCATCAACAATTTACCATTATATAAAAAATGGGTGACTAAAAAGCAGGTTTTTCCTTGTCCTCCAACGATTCGCCCCGGTAGCCAGATTCTCATCCAATATTCGTTATTTTTAAAGATATTGGGTTGATACAAAGGAGCTTGCACTAAAATTTCCGGTTTGGAGATGGGGTTCGGCATATTTTGTTGAATAGGCGTTGTAGGTTGCATAGAACCCGGCGTATTATAAATGGCAATAGCAATGCCCACAATTATAACACCGACGAGGACATAAATCCATGTTTTGTTACTCGATTTCTGCGCTTGTTTAGGTAAAACAGTGACATTTCTCACAGGACTACTTTGCCCTAAATAAGAAGGTGTGATTTCATTTAAAATTTTCAACACAGATTCATTGATTTTTGCTCGCTCAAGCACCGCCTCTTCATTGTCAATTGTCCCACTGACAATCGATTTGTTCAGGTTTTTCATCCGGCTTTTGAGCAAAATGAGTTTATCCATGACTTCACCATTGTTATCCTTAACATAGTTTAATAACTCATCCAATGATTTTTCAGTTTGTCCTTCCGCAATCATGCCGCGGATTGTTTCAATGAGTGTCATAAAAAAATGGTCAATTTGTGATTGAATAAACGCATACTTACGAATCGTTAAAACTATTACAAAATTCCCTTTTGAAAAATGTTAAATGTCATTTAGATAAATGATACCAATCATAACACCTCCTTAGTATGTGAAAAATAATGTTGCTAAATTTCAGTCAACAACTGGTTTTGAATGTATATCTTTATGAATCAATACATCCCATTCCTTAACTTGATAACTCTAAAATCAAAATTAAATTAACGCATGTCATGAAAAATCTTCTACTTCTGCTGTTATTTCCAATATCATTAATGGCACAAAACAATTCACTGGAATTGTTCAAAAATTATCCTTTTCCAACCGAGTTATGCGCCGCCGCAAAAGGCTCAAAAATAGCTTGGGCATTAGATGAAAAAGGTAAACGCAACGTATATGTGGCAGAAGAGCCCACCTACAAACCGAGAAAACTCACCAATTTCACGAAAGATGATGGGCAGGAAATAACCAGTCTTTCCATTTCGGATGATGGCAACTGGGTGGTGTTTGTGCGGGGTGGTGAGCACAGCGGCAATTGGGAAACGGGTTTACCCGTCAATCCTACTTTTGAGCCGAATCCTTTTAGCGTCAAAATAGCCAGTGTTCCTTTTAATGGTGGTGAGGTAAAATATTTATCCGAAGGAGATGAACCCACAGTTTCTCCTGACAGTAAAATGGTGGCATTTATAAAAGGCGGTCAAGTATGGTCTACACCGATTGACAGTATCAATGTTGCTAAAAATTTATTTACAACAAGGGGTACTGTCGGTTCATTATCCTGGAATCCCGACGGATTGTCGTTACTTTTTGTCTCGAATAGAATGGATCATTCGATAATCGGCATTTATGCCAACACCACGTCACCCATTAAATGGATAGCACCCTCTTTTACTTTTGATGACTCACCTTGTTGGTCTCTGGACGGTAAAAAAATAGTTTTCGTCAGAAGACCCGGAGCCGGTGGAGAACCCGATTCTCTATTGGTCAAAAAACACCGACCTTGGAGCATTTATACGGCGGATGTCACCACCGCCAAAGCCACTCTTTTATGGAAAGCCCCCACTACTTTGCGCGGTTCGGTTCCGACTACGCATGGGGGGACAAATTTACATTGGGCTGCGGGGGATAGAATTGTGTTTTTATCCTATCAAGATGGCTGGCCTCATTTATATTCAATTCCCGCTACCGGAGGGAAGGAACTATTGTTGACGCCCGGCAATTTTATGTGCGAGCATATTCAGTTAAGCAGCGATAAAAAATATTTGACTTTCAGCGCCAATACAGGCGCTGATAAACTTGATATTGAAAGAAGACACGCAACAAGAGTGAGTGTTGATAAAGCCGATATGCAGGTGCTCACCCAAGGCAGTGGCTTAGAATGGGCGCCGGTATTAACCGATAACGGCAATACTATGGCTTTTATAAGTGCTACCGCGCAACAGCCGCCTTTGCCCGCTATTATGAAATTGAATGGAGATTATAAAAATAAAATTCAATTATTAGGTGCTGATTTGGTCTCGGCTGATTTTCCAAAGCAGAAATTGGTAATACCTCAACAAGTGATTTTCACCGCTCCCGATGGCGTTACAGTGCATGCAGATTTGTTTGTTACTGAGGGGGGTGCTTTGAAGAAGCCTGCTATCGTTTATGTTCATGGAGGCCCTCCAAGACAGATGCTATTGGGTTGGCATTATTCAGATTATTATTCCAATGCGTATGCTTCCAACCAATATTTAGCGAGTTTGGGCTTTGTGGTATTATCCGTCAATTATCGTTTGGGCATTGGCTACGGTTATGAATTTCATCAACCGGCTCATGGAGGCATAGCCGGAGCATCAGAATATCAAGATATTAAGGCAGCGGGTGAGTGGTTGCAAAAACAAAACTTTGTGGATGCCCCTAAAATAGGTATTTACGGCGGCTCGTATGGCGGATACTTAACGGCTATGTCATTAGCAAGGGATTCTAAAATATTTACGGCAGGGGTAGATATACATGGTGTACACGATTGGGGCATTGCCGCTTCCATCATGACTGCTTTTAACAATAAAACTGAAAAAGCACCCGATTATGAAAAAGCCATTCAAACTGCTTGGCTTTCTTCACCAGTGTCCTCTATTGACACTTGGCAATCGCCTGTACTCATTATTCATGCCGATGATGACAGAAATGTCCGTTTCAATCAAAGCACTGATTTAATCAATCGCTTGGAAAAAAAAGGCGTGCCTTACGAAACCTTAATGATTGTGGATGATACACATCATTGGATGAATTGGGACAATTCCGTCACCGTTTACGGGGCTGTCGCTGATTTTTTCGTGAGAAAATTTAATAAACCCAGATAAAAGAAGGTAAAATCGTTTATGACTCTACTCGAACAATGGCTTTACAAAGCTTAAGAAGATTTAGCATCAGCCCAATTGTTACTGAATTTACCCCCTCAGTATCCCTAAGTTTTTCGCTTTTTTTTCTTTGCCGCCGGAAAAAGAATATTGTTTAATATCAAACGATATCCCGCGGAATTGGGATGCAATGATAAATCAGTATCAGGGTCAGTGTGTCGATGCTGATAATCTTCTGGGTCATGACCGCTATAAAAGGTAAAAAAACCTTCACCTACTACACCATGTATATAACGTGTTTCAGCAAAAGGCTTAGTTTCACCTAAAATGATGACTTCTGGCTTAAGACATTTATTTTTAAATGAGGTTGTTTGTCCCATAAACCCTTTAATAGTCTTTGTATGGTTTTGCGTCAGCATGGTCGGTACAGGATCCCATTTGGCGGAAAAGTCAAATAAGGTGAAATAATCAACCTTGATATTTCTATTGCGCCTCATATTGTTGTCAATGGTCGAAAACTCCATGCCCGAAGTGTTCGTGTATATCTCAAAGTCTTTAAAAGCAAAAGTTTTAGTGAAATCCAATTTATCTTGTGCATCCGGGTCAGTTCCATCACCATCGAACATAGAATCACAAATATCTAAGCCTTCAGCTGCCAAAGCAACATCATAACTCTCCGTAGCTGAACACATGGCAAACATGAATCCTCCGCCTACCGCAAAGTCTTTTATCTTTTTAGCTACCGCCAATTTGCATTGAGATACTTTGGCAAAGCCAAAAGAACGAGCCAATAACTCCGCTTTCATTTTGCGCTCTTCATATTCTTGAGGATTGCCACGCCACATCGTAAAACGCCCGTGTTGACCCGTAAAATCTTCATGGTGCAAATGAAGCCAATCGTATTGCATCAATTTCCCTTCTAAAACTTCTTGGTCATACAGCATATCAAAGGGGATTTCGGCATATTTCAAAACCGTCAAAACCGCATCACTCCATTTTACAAGTCCTTTACCTTTTGTATCCGCATCCGGAGTGTAAACAGCTATTCGGGGGGCTACTTCGAGTTTCATGTCGTCCATATTGATTTCCGGGTTTTGTATTTCATTTTGAATGCCCTTGAATTGTGCATCTGAAATAACTTCATAAGTAACACCCCGCGTTTTACATTCTTTTTCAAGTTCCAACCGATGTGGAAAAGCAAAGCTACCTCCCCGATAATTTAAAAGCCAATGGGCTTCCATCTCTTTCTGTAGAACTAAGTAGGTAATTCCATAAGCTTTCAGATGGTCTTTTTGTGCCAAATCCATAGGCAAAAGGATATAAGCAGCATGTAAGAACATATGACAAAAGCAGGCAATAATAATTAAACATAACCTTATTTTCATGGCAACCAAATTTAAAACTATGTGCTGATATTGAATCAATAAATTTAATCCATTTTATGGTACAAAACAGCAATTTTAGCCATACACCTTTTTTTGTCGTATTGAGTGTAAAAAAAATATGTATCTACATGCCCCCTCAGTATATTCTAAGCTTTTATTCCTAATCGAAGTTTAAGTTCAACCACGACCGAAGGGTCAAGTGGATGTAGTTCTGCTTTGATGACAACATCTTCTTTATCTATATTGGTGAATTCGATATAGTCCATCAATTCATCAATATATTGAGAGCTATCTTCTGGTTCGATTTCAAGATAGGAATCCATCATTTCAAAAAGGGTATAGGTGGCAGTGCGGTCTTCAATGCCATCGGAAGCTATGTTCCAAAACTTGATGAGTCCGTATTCGTCACCCGTTATCACATACTTGTCGTCAGCAGACCAAGCCAAAGAGCGAATGGCATGGGTATGACCAACAAAGGTTTTGATAAGTTTGCCGGTGGCGAGTGACCACAGTTTCACTGTTTTATCGGTACTGGCTGATGCCAAATATTGCCCGTGGGCAGGAAAAGCTATGGCTTCAATATACCTTTGATGTCCGGTAAGGGTTCTCACTAAAACCCCGGTTGCTACATTCCATAAAAATATGGAAGATTCAGTACAACCGGCCGCTACATATTGACTATCGGCTGAAATAGCGACCGATTGAACAGGGCGATAATTAGTATCGAAAGTTTTTATGGACATTCCGGTCTCCAAAGACCAAAACTTAACGTTACCATCTTCGCCGCCTGTAATCATGAATTTATCATCTGCCGTTACAGTTAAGGTATTGATAAAATGCTCACCTAAGGCAAATTTTTGTACAACTTTACCTGTTTTAACAGACCAAAGAGCTGCCTTATATTCAAGGTGGTTTACTATAAAATGGCTATTATCGTTTAAAAATCTAAAACCTGAAATCACCGCCTTAGTATCAACTGTTTTAATGATTTTCTCGGTTTCAACTGAAAAAAGAAAAATGGTGGCTTCGCCTGCAAGTGCCACATACTGCCCGTCCGGTGATAAGCCCGTGTATCTTATCGGTTCTTCATTTTCGGTAAAACTCTTGACTATTTCATCAGTTTTTAATGACCACAGATTTACTATGATAGATTCTCCTTCGTTTTGATGCGACGAAGCCAAATATTGACCATCTGCCGTAAGTTGAATGTTCAATACCATACCGCCACTATCAGATCCGCCCAACGAACGAACCACGGGCGATTTATATGTATGCCAGATAGTGACAGTTTGGTCATAATGCCCTAAGGCAATGAATTTTTTATCCGCAGAAAAAGCGAGTGCATTAACTTCACCGTGTTCGCTTTTCAAGGTGCGTAAAGCTTTCCAATCATTTGTACTCCAAATAATAGCGTTGCCATCTGAACTGCCTGTCGCTAAAAACTTACCTGAAGGAGAAAAAGCCATGGCATTGATAGATTCCGTATGTCCCCAACTCTCCTGAACGCAGGTGCCATCTGATAATGACCATACACCCGTAGCACCTGTTTCATTCCCCATTGCCAAATACCAACCATTTGGCGACAAAGCGATACATGTTATGGGAAATCCTTCCATGTCCTTGTATTCACGGCCATAGGTTTTGAAAGTACCGGCTTCGATATCCCAATAGTGTGCCAAGCCGTTTGAGCCACCCGTACCAATATATTTGCCGTCGGCTGAGTAAGCAATTGACCACACCTCATTGTCCTTTTCAGCCAATATTTTTATCCTTTTACGCTTTTCAATAGACCAGATTTCAACACCCGTCAAAGAACAACCTACCGCCACATATTGGCTATCGGGCGAAATAGCCACACAATAAATAATCCCCTCTTTGATTTTGAAGCTCGCCGTTATTTCATACTTGTCGGTTGACCAAAGGCGCACGAGATCGTCATCACAAGCCGTTATCAAATATTTGCCATCGGGTGTATACGCCAAAGCGCACACTACCCCAACGTGTCCCTCTAAGGTTTTCAAACATCTATTTGTCGTGGTTGACCATATTTTAGCGGTACTATCATCACTGCCCGTTGCTAAAAATTGTCCATCCGGCGAAAAACAAACGGTTTTGACCTCATTTTGATGTCCCCTCAGTATCTTAAACAAAAACGGCGTTCCTTCTTCGACCAATATTTTATGGTACATAGCATGGGACAATTTGTTTTCCGGATGCCGTTGCCAATTGTATTGCATCATGCGCATCGCTAAAGTCGGGTCGCGGTCGCGGGTTTGCAAGAAAACAACCGTATTGGTAGCTGCTCTTACCAATTTTTCAGCCCGTTTGCGCTCGCGTTCAGCGGTTATGAGAGCTTGTTCCGCCATATGGCGGGCTTGCTCGGCTTCAAGGCGTTTTGTGCGCTCGCGGGCGGCACTTAACTCATAGTTTTTAGGGTAAAAATAATACTGCCCTTCGTATTCAATATCGGAACTGATACGCCCGAAAGCGGGTAATTGATCATCATCTTTGCCGGTGCGCCTGAATCTATCTAATATCCTTTGCGCCAACATCACCGAACCCAAGCTATCATCGTTCTCGCGCAATTCATCTATTAAGGCTTTGGCAAAAGGGCTGTGTTCGCCCTCGCCATCGTCCACCGGATGATTTCTGCCAGATGTCATGGCATAACGGGAAGGGAAATTTTCGGGTAAATTCTGCGCTCTGGCATCCCGCTGAGTGAGCAATAAACCCGAAAAACAGGCATCGAAAATAACAAATATATGCTTGGCTTTAGCAGCATCCAAGCGACTTTTTATATCGCTGAGGTTGATAAAATCCTCTTCATCGGCAGCATCCGCCGGAATCATAAAACCGACATTGCTGCTGTCCAAATTATCGCCATGACCGGAATACATAAAAATGAGGCTATCGTCTTCGGTAATTTTTTCGAGAATGTCGCGCAATTTTTTCAAAATCCCTTTGCGTGAAGCTGCCTTGTTGAATAAAAGCAAGGTGTGTTCCTCCTCAAAATCATACATCTCCAGCAATGCAGTATGCACCTTTGTTATATCATTCACACAATTGCGCAGCCGATTGAATGGCTTTGCATAATCATCAATACCAATGCCCAAAAAATAGTTTTTTCCCCGATGATACTGAGGGGTAGCCTCAAGAGGTCTGCCTATGCCGCGGTCTGTATTTTCCATTTTTACTTTCCGATTGTTGTTTTCAATTATTGAAACTCTATCTTTAAAAAGGTTTTAAAAGTAGGATATGTTAAATTTTGAATAGTACGTATCGAATTATATATTTTCATAACCGAACTTAGAATACAATAGATTTCATTCACCTCGCCAGTACACTTTACGCGATTCAAAATCGGGTAAATCGGTCAGATATTCTTGTAAGGCATCGAATTTTTTACAGGCTTCTTTGTTTGCACCTTTCTTTTTTAGAGCATCTAAGTATTCAACAGTACTGTTAACAGCATCTTTGTTGTCTGCAGAGATATATTGAAAATAGATTTCCTTTCCAGGTTTATTGGTGGCTACCATCGCGGATTTTAAGATAGGCAATGCTTCTAAAAAGCGACCTGTTTTTAAAAGTGCCTTCCCGTATTTACCTTTAAATTCGCTTGCTGAATGTATTTTGATTAGTTTTTCCAAATAAGCAACCGCCCAATCCCAAGATTCATTCTGGAATATTAACCTAATATAACGCGAACTTTTCAAAATCCTAAGCAGCCTGAGCGAAAGCGTATTTAGGGGGTTCAATCAAATAACGGCTCATATTAATATTGGCGATGGGCTTACGCTGATAAAAAGAATAAGCACACATAGCGGCTAAACAATGCACATAGGCATTTGTAATTGAACGATGTCTGGTATGCTCTAAATCTAAGACCGTTTTTTGAATACCAATGACAGTTTCAACAATGGGTCTTTTACGAGCATATAATTTAGCCATTAAAGGCGGCTGTTTAGCTTTAGCTTTTGAGGTATTTTTACGGTCTTTTGCATAAAAAACGATTTTATCATCCTGTTGCGCGAAATGTAGTTTTTCTTCATTCATCAAATACCCTTTATCACCAAATACCCAACCACTGATGTCATTGAGTAAGTTGAAGATGATTTTTGGTTGATTATCAGAGGTACTGGCTTTTGAAAAACAAGTGTGTACAATTTCACCTAAATGATTGATAACCAAATGTATTTTAATGCCAAAGAACCAACCAACGCTTGTTTTACCCCAGTCTGCAAAGCCTCTGAATACTTTATTCTGATGGGCTCTTTTGGGATGGCAGGCTTCTAATCGGGTACTATCAATGTAGTAAATACCTGTGCGAAGGGATAAACTACATCGGTACAAATGAAAAACCAACATCGGCAAAAGAGCCAATGGAATATAATAGACAAAACGGTCATAACCCACTAAGGTAGGAAAGTCCCGTTTGAGAATTTTGCTTACATATTCTGTATAATAGGTCTTAAAGTTCTTATAGTGAGAATAATGATAAAAAATCAAAATGGTCATTATTTCACTCATAGACATGCAGCCTATTTAACGCCCTTTGAGCCAATCCACTTTGGAAGCATATTCTGCTATTCTTTCTAAGTGCTTTTTGTTAAATTCATCAACTTCGTAGTATATTTCGTCCAGCATAGAGGTAGGATTGAATGGTGATTGTTTGATTTTGCACCTCTAATATCCTATTTTTTCTTATTCTCTATGCCTTTTTATCAAAAATTTACGACTAATCCATTGATTAGCAATTATTTATATGAAAAGTTCGCGTTTTTTTAATATTTTTAGGAGAAGCATCGTCCATCTTTATCTTGTGCTCTTCGGGAATATCAACATTTATTCTTTTATAACGCAGTATATCATTTTCATAAGGGGGTAATAAGTATTCCATCGCATAGTCATTGCCTTTAGCAACACCATCCATTAATATATCTTCCAGCAATGGTTGTATCCAGTTTTTTGTTCTAAAATCCAGTGCTGTTTCGCCATCAATTTTATTCTTTTGTAAACCTGTTCCTATGGAGAGCATAAAGAATGGTAAATCATTGTCATCTTTTGTTGTAGTCGGTTTAAACCCTTTTGACGCTCTATTTTTCCATAGCTCTTTAGCTTCGCCATAGGCGTAAATAGAAGGATTATTGGCAAATACGCCACCATCTATAAAAACCAAACGGTCTTTTTTATTACCGATACGTTCTATAATAATCGGTTTAAAAAAAGTGGGTGCTGCAGATGTTGCTCGGGCAATATCTTTAATGTAGAAGTTCTCCGTACTTGCTTCTTTTTTAGCCAACCTTGAGGAAAAAAAGAAAGGTTTATTTTGTTCAATATCAAATGTTGTGATGAGTAAATTGTGAGGTTTGACTTCGTCTAAAGTGGAGGCACCAAAATAGCGTTCTAAAATTCCTTCAATATCTGAATTAACATAGTTTTTTTGCGAGAGCTTTTTATACCTTACATTCTTTGACCAGAAGTCTTCTTCTCGCTGACTAAAAATTTGAGACCCTTCGTCTTTATAAAGTTTTAACATTTTTGAAGCCTTATAATTCATTTGAGTTTCAGGATCTCTGGAACTTAAACCCAAAGCAATGATATCCCCTGTAGAAGTACCTGCTATAAGATTAAACAGACTGGAAATACTCTGTGGTTGGCAATGTAGTTCAATAAATTCCAATATTTTACAAGGAATAATGCCCTTGATACCCCCTCCATCAATTGATAAAATCTTGAATTTTGCTTCCATATATCATTAAATTTTCAGATGAAAATTATTTGTTGTAAAATAAGTTCAATATGTGTTTAACATTATATTAAAATATTGGTAAATTTAAATAAAAAATATTTAGCAGTAGTTATGTTTTGAAAAATTGACTTATATGTTATTAGATAGAGTTTGATTGAACCCAGCAGCCACAATATCTTGCTCAAAGAAGGGTTGTTATCTTTAGCAACTTTGTTGAGTGGTGGACTATGTTTTATAGCATCCCTTCAGTATTTTCACTCAATAATTCTCAAAATCAATCAAAAGAATAAAAAAATGGCAAAAGAACAAGATGACGCATGCGAACACCGCATCAATTACGAAATCATCGTAGATGCTTATGATGACCATGAAGTAGCGATGGGCTGGTACATTCACATGAATGACAATTTAGAGTTCCCAATGCAAGCCAAAGTCAAATTGCGCTTGCGCGGCGTCAAAACAGAAGAAAAAGCGGTACAAATTGTCGAAATTGACCCTAAAAGCGAAACGTCGCTCACTTTGCGTTTGGGTATGACGAAAGGCAAAAGCGACCGTGTGCAATACATCAGCCCCGAAGACATAGTGTGCATCCAAACGACGGAGGGGAATTTGGAGATTTTGAATGATTGGTTGTATTGGAGCGGGCATCCTTTGCTTTGAAAATGACCCCCTCCGTATAAGCCTCACATTTTTTCAAAAAAACGCTTTCAAATCGAAAACGTGTATATTTGTACTTAAAAATGGGATAAATGATATTGAATCTATTAAAACGAGTCACGCAGGCTTTAGATGAAGCGGACATACTTTATATGGTATCAGGCAGCATGGCTTTGATAACTTACACTGTGCCACGTATGACACGCGATATTGATGTTGTCATAGAATTGTCGGCACACGAAGTTGATAGGTTTTGCGCTATTTTTAAAACAGGTTATTATATTGATACAGAAACGGTGGCAGAAGAAGTCAAACGGCGGGGAATGTTTAATGTCATTGACCATGAAACGGGCTATAAAATTGATTTTATTGTTCGGAAAAACTCTGCTTACCGCCAAACCGAATTTGATAGGCGCATCAGAACCAACGTTTTTGGATTTGACCTTTGGTTGGTCAGTCTCGAAGATTTGATTATTTCAAAAATTATATGGATTCAAGAATTGCAAAGTGACCGACAAATAGAGGATATTGAAAATCTTTTAACAAATGCGGATGCCGATAAAACGTATATTCGCAATTGGTGTCAACAACTTCATTTAGAAACATTTAGCATCAAAATATAAATCATGACAGATACAACAGCCGCCGCACGTGCCCAACAATTGGCAATTATTTATAGCAAAACTGCTCATGAACGGGCAATGATGGGTATTGAAATGATTAATACAGTCCGACAAGTCATAGAAAATACGATTCGTGCAAAAGACCCGAACATTTCACAAAAAGACCTTTTAATAGCTGTTATTAAACGCTACTATGCCCGAGAGTTCACGGATATTGAACTATCAAAAATTATCCAATCTTTATAAAAGCCCAATTGCGCTTGCGCGGCGGCAAAATAGAAGAAAAGGCGGTAAAAATTGTCGAAGTTGACCCTAAAAGCGAAACGTCTCTCACTTTGCGTTCGGGTATGACGGAAGGCAAAAGCGACCGTGTGCAATACATCAGTCCCGAAGACATCGTGAGCATCCAAACGACGGAGGGGAATTTGGAGATTTTGAATGATTGGCTGTATTGGAGTGGGCATGCTTTACTTTGAAAAATCAAAAGACATTGATATTGAAAGCTATTTGTCAAAACCAATAGAAATCTTACTTTTGCTCTCAGAATACCGTTTTTAGAACCAATCACTACCGTTTTGACAGTAAAAGATATTAAAATACAGGATTATACCTATACTTTGCCTGATGAACGCATCGCTAAATTTCCTTTGCAAGAGCGGGATGCGTCTAAATTGCTTATCTATAACAAGGGCAATTTATCAGAAAGCACATATCGTCACATAGCAGCACACATTCCCAGTGATAGCTGCATTCTTTTCAACAATACTAAAGTAATTCCAGCTCGTTTACTGTTCAAAAGAGCGACGGGCGCAACTATCGAAGTATTTTGTTTAGAGCCTACTACTGAGTTGGCAAGTAGTATGACCCAAAAAGGGAGTGCCGAATGGAAATGCGTCGTTGGCAATGCCAAAAAATGGAAAGAGGGTGAGGTTTTAAGCCTCTATACTGAGGGGGGGCGTATAGAAATCAAAGCTGAAATAGTAATGCGCAATCAAGATACTTTTATCGTTCAATTTACATGGCAACCTCCTTCCTATACTTTTTCTGAGATACTGGCTTTGATAGGGCAAGTACCTCTGCCACCTTATTTGCAACGTACCGTAGAAGCATCTGATAAAGAAAGATATCAAACCATTTATGCCCATTTTGAAGGTTCGGTAGCTGCCCCTACTGCCGGTCTGCATTTTACAGATACTATTTTTGAAGGCTTTAAACAAAAGAATATTCAGTCTCAATACGTCACGCTCCACGTCGGGGCAGGCACTTTTAAGCCTGTTAAAGCGGAAGTAATAGGTGACCATGACATGCACGCCGAGTATTTTGATGTAAGTATCGAAACGCTCAAAATACTGTTGAGTGCAGCGAAATCCCGCATAGATGCGGAAAGGGAAGGCTTCATTAAAAAAAACATCGTTGCTGTGGGCACGACGTCACTCAGAACATTAGAAAGTCTATACCTAATGGGTTGTAAACTTTCTTTAAACCCAAAAATGACCCTTGATGAAGCAGCTATCAAACAATGGGACGCTTATAACCCGGATTTTGAGACCATCACACCCAAAAAAGCTTTTGAGGCTTTAATTCAATGTCTGGAATCGCAAAATAGGGAGCGCATTGTGGCTAAAACGCAACTTCTAATAGCTCCACCATACCGTATCAGAACCATCAATGCTTTGGTCACTAACTTTCATCAGCCGCAGAGTACCCTGCTTTTGTTAGTCGCTGCTTTTGTCGGTAACGATTGGCAACGAGTTTATGATTATGCTCTGGCGCATGATTTTCGTTTTTTGAGCTATGGTGACGGGTGCCTTTTGATAAGAGATTGGTTAACGTAGTTTTTCATAGGTTGTGCGATGTTAATCTCATAATAGTTGTTAATTTTACAAAAATAGCAGTTTTCTCTATAATTGTCTATGTTTTTAATGCGTCTATCGAATCGGGGAATTATTATTACGCTTAATGTGTTTAGCAGTAAAACATTTAAATCATTTCTTTCAAAAAAAACTCAATCCATGAAAAAGAACAATTTTGTTGTTATAGTACTATTCTTAATGAGTGCTTTATCCATTTCTTCATGTAAAAATGACTCATCGTTGAGTACAAAGCTCAAAGGGCGATACGACCTTAAAGTGACAGACATCAATCTCAAGGAGTTGGAAGAGGCTTCCAAACAGGCGAAATCAGAGTTGGAAAAAGGGAAAAAAGAGCTTCGAGAAAACCTTGAAAAAGCGCAAGCAGACATAGACAAAGAAGTGAACATTGAAATAGACGGCAAAAAAGCGGATTTAAAAGAGTTGATGGGACAAGTGGGACAAGGACTTGAAAAAATCATGGACGGACTCGGTGATATGGGCAGCGGACTTGGCAAAGGCATTTCGGAACTTGTGATTAAAAACACCACTTTTCAGGTAGATTTTCGCGATAATGGCGTTCTAGCTATCGGTTCTGATAACGATAAGTTTAATTTCAGTGCTAAAAATTTGACTTGGTCTATCGAAAACGGCAGACTTGTCATACACGATAAAGACCAAAACAAAGAAGATTTTTCGTTTGAATTAAAAGCCAAAAACGACAAAGACTGGGAACTGATTGGCGATAAAATGACGGTATCGTTGAGTAAAATAAAATAAGCGAATAAGGTGTTCATGAGTTTTGAATGCGCTTGTTTGCGCTATTGAAATGAGTGCGCTCCTCATGATTTGCTAAGCTTCCATGTTATATTCAGCCATAACTGTTAAAAAAAGATAGTTGTGGCTGGGTATAACCAAAGATTTCTTAAATCTTTGGTTATACCATGATGAATATGAGATAATGGGTAATAATTACTTCCCGATACAGAACTTACTAAAAATATTATCCAACAAATCATCGCTTGATATATCGCCTGTAATTTCGCCCAAATGATGCAGCGCGCGGCGAATATCCATGGCGATAAAATCGGTGGTGACGCCACTGCTCATACCCCTCAGTACATCATCAAGGCTTTCGTAGCTTTTTTGGAGCGCTTCGTAGTGACGAGCATTGGAGACTAGAGTATTGGCTAAGTTCATCTCTCCTAACACTACTATATCGTAGAGCTTTTCTTTAAAATAAGGGATATTCATGCCTTCTTTGGCAGAAAGAGTGATGATTTGCTCTTTTTCAAGGGAAAAGTCGAGCAGTACTTTGGGGTCAAAATCTCTTGGATGGTTGGTTAAATAAAATTCCGGAATCGTTGGGTCGGTCGGATTTTCTAACCACTCTGGTTTGAAATAGGGGTTTTTGTCCATTTTATTACAGACCAACAATAGCTTGACGCCCTCACGGTATAGGCTGAATAAATCGTTGATAACATCTTCGATTTTCGTTTCAATGACATCAAAAACGTACACCAAAATGGCAGAAGTGCGCACTTTTTCCATCGTTTTTTCTACACCAATAGCTTCGATTTGGTCGGTCGCTTCACGGATACCGGCAGTGTCGATTAAGCGAAATTCGACACCTTTTATGTTTAAAATTTCCTCAATGGTATCGCGGGTTGTGCCCGCAATTTCGGAGACAATGGCTCTATCTTCGTTCAAAAGGGAATTTAAAAGTGTAGATTTACCAGCATTGGGGCGACCTGCTATGACTGTTGAAACACCATTTTTGATGGCATTGCCGAGAGCAAATGAGTCTGAAAGCGTTTTGATGAATATTTGAATTTTTTCAATCAAAACTTTCAATTCATCTCGATTGGCAAACTCCACATCTTCTTCGCCAAAATCCAACTCCAATTCTATCAAACTGGCAAAATTGATCAGCTGTTCCCGCAATCTTTTTATTTCAGTGGAAATCCCGCCTCTCAGTTGTTGAATAGCTATATCGTGGGCAGCTTCGTTGGAGGAAGCAATCAAGTCAGCAACGGCTTCGGCTTGGCTGAGGTCAAGTTGCCCATTCATAAAAGCACGCAAAGTGAATTCTCCGGGTTGCGCCAGTCGAGCCCCTTTGCGGGTCAATAATTGAATAATTTGTTGCTGAATATAAGGCGAGCCGTGGCAGGAGATTTCGACTGTATTTTCTTTGGTATATGACTTGGGTGTAACGAAAATCGTAGCCAGTACTTCATCAATTATTTTATCGTTTTCATCGCGGATAGTACCAAAGTGAACAGTGTGGGAAGGCTGTTTTTCTAATTTTTTACCGTAAAAAACAGCATCGGCAATAGAAATAGCGTCTTTTCCTGATAGTCGAATCACCCCGATGGCGCCCACACCGGGCGGTGTAGCCAATGCCACAATGGTATCGTTGAGATTATGTTTGGTATAAATCATTGTAGTAATTTGAAAAAAGAGCCACAAAGTTATGAAAACTCTTCACCCTTTTTTTAATTCTATCATCAAAAGTACCCCCTCAGTATCTCCGCCATTAAAAGCCCCCAATAGGTTCCGGTGGCGTTACCCAATGCGCCGATCAGGATAGCAGCCAAACCCAAATCTTCGCGCCCCAAACTTTTCGCACAAGCCAAAGCCGTAGAAGCACCGCCTACATTCGCTTGTGAAGCAATACCCAGAATATCCCAATCTTGCTTGAATAAATAACCCACGCCAAAAATGATAAGCCCATGTACCAATACCAAAATGGTCACCATTATCAAAAGCGTAACGGCTAATGAACCGATGCCTTGCAAGGCTCTGAAATCGCAATATGCACCTATGACTGTTAGGAATAAATACACGCTAAACATCCCCAAAGTTTTACCTCCTTTCAGGCGGTTAACGGCAGGAATTTGCGCTAAAGCTAAAGCGACCGTTGTGAGCCATATGACAGAAGGAATATTCGGAACGATTTTTTGAAGTTGAGAGGATATAAAAACCGTTCCGCAACCCAAAGCGATTAAAGTAGCCAGACTGGTAGGTGAAATGGTTTCCACGTCAGATACGTGTGCCGAATAGTCCTCATCGGAAGCTGCCCCTTGCCGACGAGTGGGTAGAAGGCGTTTCATAACTTGCGGGATAGCAATGGTTGCCACGACCCAGATGCCACCTATAATATTATCCACGGCATTCACCGCCGCATAAAGCGTTCCGTCTTTCATAAATCCGTAGTGCAAAGCTATAGCATTTAGATTTGTGCTACCACCGATATACGTGCCGGTATACATACCGCCGATGATGTAAAACTGCTCGCCAATGCTGGCACGTCCATTTACTGCCCACAACGCTACCAAAACGCCTGTAAGAGTAGCCAATGTGCCTAAAAAAAAATTGGCAATCATCGGTACACCTGCTTTTTTCAGACTTTGGAGTTGAATGCCGAGCATCAGAAAGAAAATGGCTAAAGGTGAAATATAGGTAAATATGCCGTCATAAAGCGGTGGCGCATTCGATGCGGTGGGAATAAGTCCCAAATTAGCTTCAATTGCACCCAATATTATTACAATCAGAGCTGCACTCAAATGGCGTATGTACGGCAATGTGGCTAATTTTTCACCGACGAGAATATTCAAACACAGGATGCAGAGGATAAAAAGCGGGTTACTATTCATTGGTGGCGTTTTGTTTTTGGGTAAAAATAAGAAAGTCAGACGACGTTTGGAATAAAAACACGAAAATAAATTATTTAGATTAATTCAAAATAAGGTGTTAAAACATTTGAAAATTCAAAAACAGGTTTTACTTTTGCGTCACTATTTTTAATTAATCTAAATAATAATAAATGAAGGCTTATTATCAAACATTACTTTTAATCTTATTTTCCATTACCTCTCTCTTTTCTTATAATCCGAATGGTGAGACGGGGTCGGTTAATGGAATTGTTTTAGATGCTTCTCGCCAACCGGTTGTCGGTGCAAGTGTGGTTTTGAAAGGAACCGTTCGGGGTGTGGCAACAAACGATAAAGGAGAGTTTTCCATAAAAAATATTGAAGTGGGCACTTATACGTTGGTTGTGTCGAGTGTAGGTAGTCAGATTACAGAAAAAACGGTAGATATACTGAGGGGGGTCACAACAACAATCAATTTCGATCTTGTTGAGCTGGATTTGTCTCTACAAACGCTTCATGTTGTCTTTAACCGAGGTGTAAGAGGGAATGACCACATGCCTGAAGTCAGTGATTATACCATCAATGCCACCAAAAAGAACGAAGTCATCCGCCTTGACCGCATCGACGCGAACTTGGCAATGAACAATACCCGCCAAATTTATGGCCGTATTCCGGGCATTCACATTTGGGAAAGCGATGGTTCGGGCATACAGCCGGGTTTAGCCTCAAGAGGTTTAAATCCTAATCGGTCGTGGGAATTTAATGTTAGAATGAACGGTTACGACATCACGCCCGACCCGATGGGCTACCCCGAAGCTTACTACAACCCGCCGATGGAGGTGGTTGACCGCATCGAAATTATTCGTGGGGCATCGTCTTTGCAGTTCGGACCTCAATTTGGGGGTTTATTGAATTATATTTTACGCAAACCAGATATTTCTACCCGATTTACGGCTGAAACTCAAAATACCGTGGGTTGTAATGGGCTTTTCAGTACATTCAATTACCTTGGTGGTACAGAAGGGAAATTGAGCTACACAGCTTATTATCAAAAGCGCATCGGTGATGGCTGGCGTCAAAATGGCTATTTTAACACTGACCATGCCCACCTTGAAGCCAATTATGCCATCAATAATAAACTGAAATTGGGACTTGAAGTCACTTATATGACCTACAAAAGCCAACAACCGGGCGGTTTGACGGATTCGCTTTTCGCTGTGGATGCTCAACAAAGTTTACGCAGCCGCAACTGGTTCAGCACGCCTTGGCTTGTTCCGGCACTGACCGCAGAATACGTTTTTGATGAAAATACGAAATTGAGTTTTAAAACTTTCGGAACGGTTGGCGAGCGCAGTAGTATTGGTTTTGTGAGTGCTATCTCGAATAAAGACCCGCTTACTACGAATCGCCAAGTGGATCGCGATTTTTATAAAAATGTGGGTTCAGAAGTTAGGTTTTTGAAAAGCTACACCCTTTTCAATAAAAAACAAACATTTTCAAACGGTTTGCGCTATTACAATGGTCATACACACCGCCAGCAAAAAGGCAAAGGCGATACCGGAACGGCATTTAGCACCGTTATTATAGATGCTACCTATCCGACGGATTTGTCATTTGTCAATCAAAATTTTGCTGCATTCACAGAGCATATTATTCACGTCTCAGATAGATTGCTTTTCACGGCGGGCGCCCGTTTTGAAAATATTTCAACAACTGCCGACGGTCGTTTGAGTTACAAGGCAGACGGCTCTGAAAATAGCGTTACAGACTTGACCCGTTCGCGCAACTTTGTGATTTTTGGCGGCGGTTTAGAGTTTCATCCAACTAAACAAAGCGAAATTTACGCCAATTTATCACAAGCTTACCGCCCTGTTTTGTATTCAGATTTGACGCCACCTTCCACAACGGATGTGATTGACCCCAATTTGAAAGATGCCAAAGGTTATAATTTTGACTTGGGCTATCGCGGTAAAGTTGGCGCTTGGTTGAATTTTGATGTGGATTATTTTTATATCAATTATAATAATCGCATCGGCACTATCACGCAATTGGATGCCGCTAACAAAACCTATCAATTCCGCACCAATTTGGGTCAAAGCACGTCAAAAGGTTTTGAAGGATATGTCGAATTCGACCCAATAGCAGCATTTTCAGACCAATCTCCGCTGGGTAATTTGAGTTTTTTTGCTTCCATGAGTTTTATTGATGCCATTTATAAAGATTTTAAAACCACGAGTGTCGTCAATGGACAAATCGTAGAAGGCAATTTAAAAAATAAGCACGTTGAGAATGCCCCTCAGTATATCCACCGCTTTGGTGCCACTTATGCTAAAAAAGGATTCTCTCTCACATGGCAAATGAGTAACGTGGGTGAGGCTTATGCCGATGCGTCCAACACTGTCAAGCCCAATGCGGCTGCGACAACGGGATTGATTCCGGCATATCAGGTGCAGGATATTTCAGCGTCTTTCAAATTTTTGAAGCATTATAACCTCAAAGCGGGTATCAATAATCTGACGGACGCTCGCTATTTTACTCGTCGTTCGGGCGGATATCCGGGTCCAGGTGTGTTACCGGCTGATGGTCGCACGTGGTATTTATCGGCAGGTTTGAAGTTTTAAAGTCTATTATATAGTAGTTTTTAAGCGCTATAAAAAAGGTGTCAAAAGGTGTGCTTTATTCATCAGCAGGTCTTTTTGACACCTTTTTTTATTTTCATTTTTTTTTGAAAACTCTGAAAACTTTAACGCCGTTTTGACAACAATTTGCCTCTGAAATCCTTTAAAAGACATCCACTTTAAATTCAACAAAGTATGTCTTTTAATTTCACCCGTTATCGCCAAATCGTTTTTTCTTTGTTTGCAATTCTGATTGCTGCGAGTATCTATTTTGTCTCTACACTCCGCTTTTCTTTCGATTTTGAACAATTTTTCCCGCAAGGAGACGAAGATTTAATCTTCTTTCAAAAATTTATCACCGAATTTGAATCTGATGATAATTTTTTACTCGTTGGGGTGAAACGTACTGAGGGGGTGTTCGAGCAAGAATTTTTGACCAAATTTGATAGTCTAACTTCTGGAGCAGCCGATTTGCCTTATGTCAAAGAAGCACAATCGTTAACAAAAGTTCAGTTGCCCATTAAAACACTTTTTGGTATCACGGGGATTCCCGCTATTCATATCGAAGACACCACTTTTTATGAAACGGATAAAGCTAAAATCATAAAAGATGAACGCTTTGTCCGAAATCTCATTTCGGAAGATGCTACCGCACTGGTATTATTTCTGAAAACAAAGGACAAACTCACCTTAGAGGAATCGGAAGTGCTGATGAGTGGGCTGGATTCCTTGATAAAACCTTTTATGTTTGAAAGCTACCACTATTTGGGTCGGGCGAATTTTCAAAAAGAATTGGTGTGGATGGAAAAGCGGGAAGTGGCCGTCTCGACTCTAATTGCCGCCATTTTAGTGGGCATTATTATGACGCTGATTTTTAGAAGGATATGGAGTGTTGTCATAGCGTTGGGCTCTATTGGGATGGCGATGCTGCTTTTTCTGGGTATTTTAGGTGCATGGGGACGTGAATTGAGTGCAATGGCCGCTTTGTATCCCGTTCTGATGGTGATCATAGGCACTTCAGACGCTATTCACATGATGTCGAAATATATTGATGAACTGCGTCGGGGGCATACCCAAAATGAAGCAATTATCCTCACCATGAAAGAAATCGGTCTGGCAACTTTCATGACCGCTATCACAACGGCGGTCGGTTTTGCCACCCTTGTCACGAGCCGCATCATTCCGATTCAAGAGTTTGGTGTGAATGCAGCAGTAGGGGTTATGACAGCTTATTTTACTGTTTTACTTTTAACAACTGCTGTTTTATCCTATTTCAAAGTGGATGACCTTATCCTACTGAGGGGGGGGACTACACGGGTTGAGCGCATCATGGAATGGGTGTATCGGGTAACAAAGTTCCGCACGCGCCGGATTGCGCTGATTGCATCCGCCGTTTTATTGGTCTGTGTGTATGGTATTTCTACGATTAAAACCAATTACAGTATTGAGGACAATATGCCGCTTGGGCAAAAAGTAACGGAAGATTTTTTCTTTTTTGAAAAAGTCTTTTCGGGATTTCGCCCTTTAGAATACGCTGTTTTGGCGCAAAATGGGCACCAAGCCAATGATTTTGAGGTGATGCAACAGATAGACAAAGTTGAAAATCATTTAAAATCAATTCCTTCTATCCGCTCGGTTAGTTCACCGACCATGAT
Organism: Saprospiraceae bacterium; assembly: GCA_031424115.1. Taxonomy (GTDB): domain Bacteria; phylum Bacteroidota; class Bacteroidia; order Chitinophagales; family Saprospiraceae; genus JAAFJT01. Next base: position 31,806 of record JANPGW010000176.1, read on the forward strand.
TTATAAAAGCCTGAATCAGATGACAAACGGCAATCGGTCTGACGCCTATCGGATGCCGGATGATTCTACCCAATTCGCTGATTACCAAAACCTTGCGGACAACTTACCCAAAGCTACTGCTAATATTTTACTCTCGAAAGATGGGTCAAAAGCCCGCATTGCAACCCGAATTTTGGATTTGGGCGCAGATTCGGTCATGGCAGTTGGAAACGGGATTGATACTTGGATTGCGTCTAATACCAACCCTTCAGTGGCGACTTTCAAAAGAACGGGGACGGGCTATATCATTGATAAAAACGCCATGTATGTTCGCAACGACCTGATAGAAGGCTTGGCGTGGGAGATTGGACTCATTTCACTTTTGATGGGTTTGATGTTGCGGAATGTCAGGATGGTAGTGATATTTTTGATTCCCAATTTGTTCCCTTTAGTATTTGCCGGGGCATTGATTGGTTTCCTCGGGGTTGATTTGGATGCCGGTATTTCTATGATTTTTACGGTCGTTTTTGGGATTGCCATTGACGACACCATTCACTTTTTAAGCAGTTTCAATATCAACCGGCAAAAAACAGGCAATGTGGACGCTGCCTTACATACTACTTTGATAGAGACCGGAAAACCTGTTTTTCTGACAACGATTATTTTGTTCTTCGGTTTTTTGGTTATGATTTTCAGCATTCACCCCCCCTCAGTAACCGTCGGGAAATTGATTGCCGTGACCCTCATTACCGCCTTAGCCAGCGACCTTTTCATCAATCCTTTGCTGATAAGGTGGTGGATTAAGGATAAAAAAATCCAGACAGAAGCAGTCGAAAAAGAGGTCAAAGCTGTGGTGGAGGTGTAAGTTATTTCGAAATTAGGGGCTTAATAGGGCAAGTAATGTGTGTAACTTGTTGAATTAGGTGTGGGACACTTTTGAAGTGTCCTACACCTAATTCAACTTCGAAAAGAGTTTTTACTGTATCCTATAAGCCCGGCTCTCACCTGCTTTTAGCTCTTTAATTTGAATAGATAAATCATTAATAATCAATGATTTATTTCCACTTTGAGCAGTTGAAAAATCAATCTTTAATATTTTATGGGCTAACTGCTGCGTAAAAAAGTCTTTGGACTGCGATGGCGTTATAAGTAAATCGAATATGTCCTTATCTGTATCTAAATTAACCATAAAAAGGTATTGAGGAGATTTGTTGTCAGAAGCTTTCTGCGTCCAAACGATGATTTTATTTTCAGCATCTGGCAATATAATCCATTGACTTCCAATATGTTGTATATTTTTTAAGATACTTTCCGCGTATTTTTTTATTTTATTGATGGTAGAAAATAAAGGGCGATTTTTGCCCCATTGGTATGCGCCGTGCGTGGCTTTTTCGCCTTCATCAATTCTGAACACATAGAGTTTGGTGTAATGCTCATTTGGTGCCGGCACAGGGTGCGGGTCGCGAAGCTCAAATCCCAGACCCATATAGCTTGGCATATCCGTCAAAAAAAGGCTGATGAAAAAACGGGCTTCATTGCCTTTTAGATAAAACTCATCAAATCGGGGGTCGTCTTTATCCGCCGTCATAATGGTAAAACATGGCGCAACTTGTCGGCTGTACAAAATATCTAAATATCGCCTTAACTCCGTCAAAAAACGAGGAGAACCCACTACCATGCTTTGCAAATCGCCTAATGTTGTGTTGGCATCACTCGCTTCAAGATGTTCTACCTCATCGCCATAAGCCATTTCGCCCGGAGGGGCGAGGAACGTCTCGGCAAAAGACCCAAAATAAGGCACTTTTTCAGAAATGTAACATTTGATGTATTTTAGAATGTCGTAATATTTATCCACTTTTTTAGGAACGCCATCGGGGCGCATTTGTACATGAGCCATATCGCCACGCATAAAATCAAAATTGTAGCGCTCCTGTATGTCTTCATAATGCTCGGCGACATATTCCCATACCGGAGGAATAGGTTTAGAGAAGTCAATCGCCCATCCGGCATTGTTGTTTTTGTTTTGATACAACTTGAAACGCGTGAGGGGACCAAAAACGCGGCTGAATTTTTCGGGTTTGGTGATGGTATAATCCAGCCAAATCCGCCCTTTTTTATCCACCACCGGCGGATTTTGTGTATCTACCTTTATCCCACGATAAGGTGGACCCATCGTGGCAGGAACAGGTTCGAAATGATTGTCGTAAAGGAGTTGAATAATAGCTTCTCGCCTTTTAAGTCTCCCCTCAAAATCAGATGGATGGCCAAATAATACCGCCAAACGCTCGGCTTCCGGCATTTTTTCAAAAAAATCAGCCGCTGAATCCGATAATACTGAGGGGGGGTGGTTGTAGTAAAATATTTCTCTTTTCAAAAAATCAAAAATGAGTTGCTGAACGGTTTTGTACAAATCATCTTCGTGCCTTGTTATCTCAAAGCCAATGCGTTGCAACCACTCAAAATGTTGCGGATTGGCTAACACTTGTTCCGAATAGCGGTCGGTATGCGGAATAATATCCATACCGACAGTCTTGCCTAAGCCGTGCAGAATATTGATAACCACCTTCAATTGCTTTTCGACTGTGTCCAAGTGTGGCATGACCCAGCGAAATTCATCGCTAAAAAATTCGGGATTGATGTTCCAACTGCTCATTCCGTAAAGGCTTGCAACAACACCCGGTTCCCAGATGGGCAGCAAATGTATTGATGATTGCGCTTGAGGAAGGGTGAACGCATATTTCACGACATTCCAAAATGAGTGAACGGTACGGACATTGACGCCCACCATATTCACTTTTTTTAACCAATTTCCTCCTAAGGCATTATTAGCGGCGGCATATTCTTCGCGACTCAAAGGACTTTGTATGGTGGTCTCTGGGTTGAAAGTCTCATGAAATTGGTAGCCTAATTTTTTTTGTAAAACATATAGTGTATAATCTGCCGGCATCGCTATAGCATCTGAAGGCAATAAATCAGGAATAAACGACTGTTTACCGATGAGATAGCCACTGATTTGACTTTGAGAAATGAAAATAGACATAGTTTAAAATGATGTAAAATGTTGGAAATCGTTCTTTTATAATAAAACCCTGACGTGATCTAAAAATATCTAAAAAGCATTTGCCTTTTTGTATATTTGCAAAATTAATAACGCGCTTTAAAAAAGCGAGGAAATCATGTTTTTTACTTTAAATTATATGAAAAAAGGCTCAAAATTATATTCCATAGGCACATTAACCTGCCCTCGATGTCAGACTGGTGATTTATATCCCACCCCAACATTTTCATTCAAAAGACCTTTTGATATGTTCGACAAATGCCCGCATTGCGAGCAAAGGTACGTTTTGGAGTCGGGATTTTATTACGGCGCCATGTTCGTTTCTTATATCCTCACGTCGTTTATGATGTTTGGGATGTTTGCTTTTTGCAAATGGGTTTTGGGATTCAGTGTTTTGAATTCTTTTATCGGTGTCACCTTCGTGGTATTTTTACTTTTTGTTTGGATATTCAGGGTTTCGAGAGCTGTTTGGATCAACTTCTTTGTAAAATTCAATCCAAAATACATTTGAAACGGTAAAGGTATTTGATTTACATAAATCCAAAACAAAAACATACATGAGACAATGAATAAATTAGAAAAACTACCCCCCCTCAGTATATCAGAAGAACGGGCATCCATTAAAGCATGGGCGGAAGAGGATCGCCCGAGGGAAAAAATGATGCTTAAAGGAAAAGCCGCTTTATCAGATGCCGAACTAATAGCCATTTTGATTGGCTCCGGTTCGGTAGAAGCCAACGCTATCGTGCTGGCTCAGCGTATTTTAGACTCTGTCAACGGTAATCTTTCTGAACTCGGCAGACGCTCGGTCAAGGAATTGAAACAATTCAAAGGCATTGGTGAAGCAAAAGGAGTAACAATTGCAGCAGCTTTAGAAATTGGACGTCGACGACAATTCAGCGATGTGATGCAAAAAGACAGCGTCACTTCAAGCAGAGATGTATACGATGTGATGTTACCCCAACTTATTGACTTGCCCTATGAAGAGTTCTGGATTTTGTTGCTTAATCGAGCAAATCACATTATTGGTCGCAATAGGATTAGTATTGGCGGAGTATCCGGAACGGTAGTAGATTCCAAAATGGTTTTTAAACCGGCAATTGAAGCTTTAGCCAGTTCAATCATCCTTGTTCACAATCACCCTTCCGGTAATTTAAAACCCAGTCAGGCTGATATTGAGTTGACAAGGAAATTAAAAAATGCCGGAAAATGTCTTGACATTGTCGTTATTGATCATATAATAATTTCGCATACCGGATTTTATAGTTTTGGCGATGAAAATTTGTTATGAAGAAATGGCACACGATGCTTAAAGTATTACAATATTTCAAAAAAGGGGGTCATTTTTATTCGAGATTTCAAAAGAAATGTAATAGATTTTAATATCTTGTAAATTGAGGTGTTTTATTTAAAAAAAGCATCTTAACTTTGCACCGTCATTTTATTATTGAACATTAAAAAGTTAACGTTTTGCAACAGAATAATTTAGAGCTAAAAAAAGCTTTCAACGAAAAAGGAGAATCTATCAGCCCGATTTTACCAACGGGTATGAAAAATTATTTGATAGATATTGACGGTACGATATGTGATGATGTTCCGAACGAAGAGCCCGAACGGATGTCAACTGTCCTACCTTATCCCGATGCACTCAAAATCCTGAATAAATGGTATGATGAAGGGCATATTATTTTCTTTTTCACCTCTCGCACTGAGGAACACCGTACCATTACAGAAGGTTGGCTTGCTAAGCACGGCTTCAAATACCATGGCATCCTATTTGGGAAACCTCGTGGGGGCAACTATCATTGGATTGACAACCACATTGTGAAAGCAACCCGATTCCGGGGAAAATTCACTGATTTGGTGGTCAAAACGCACGATATCGAAGTTTTCCATGATTAATTGAAATGAATAAAAAAACGCTTCTCAGCATTTAAGCAGAGAAGCGTTTTTTATTCATACAGCCAATTGATTACTAATTGGTAACAACAGTTTTTTTCAAATCTGCTTTTTCAGTTTTACTTGTCATTGACGTTTTAGCACCACCTTTTTCGCAACAACTTTTTCCTTCTTTCGTACAAGCCGCCTTTTCAGCTGCAGTGCATGATTTTGCCATACCTACGCACTGCTCCTTCTTTGAAGTAGAAGCATTATTAGTCGTTGCAGCTGTTGGTTCAGTTTGAGCGTTTGCCGCTAAAGCCGTGAAGCCGGCGAACGCAAACATTAAAAAGATTTTTTTCATGAGGAAGATTTTATTGTTAATTAAATATTTACTACCAAAAATAAGGTAAATAAAATGAAATAACAAATTCTTTATGTAAAACTGATTATTACTGCTAACAATTTATGTAAATTTTCTATTGCATCATTATAGATTTTGTGCGACTAATTTCGTTTCCTTCTTTTCTTTCGGCAACAACAACCAAATTTTCCCATATTTATTCATGAAGTGAATACGGTCTTTGCCTTTCTGACCTTCGCCCATGTAAAGGTCAACGTGAGCTGTTCCTTTTATTTTGCTGCCCGTATCTTGAGCCAGAACAAAACGGTACTCTTGTCGAATCAGATTACCATCATCATCTAAAACGGGTACTTTTGCCAAAAGAACACTACCTAAAGGAATATAATTCGGGTCAACGGCAACTGTTAAATCTATTGTCAGAGGAACTTTTGCTGCACCAACCGGTTTAGGTCTTTCTCTTTGTGTAAAAACACAGTAGGTGGTTAATATCTTTTTAGGCTCTTCATCGGTTAAATCGTGGCCTATTTCTGCCTGTTCTGATTCTACGCTGTGAGAATAACCGTCAAAGGATACTAAAATTCGGTCATCATTCGAAAATTTCAGATATGCTATGCCTTCCATCCGCATGGCTTTAACATCTTCTGAATTACGCACATAAGCGACTTTCAAGCCTCCTTTATTTTTCTTAATGTTTTCTTGAATGTCTTCAGTAGAAGGTGCTAAGTAAATCGGTTCATTATATATATCATCTCTCTTTCGACTGGCTGAAATGACAGGCGAATAGTAGCCTGTAAATTTCACATTGCCTTTGCCATCGCCACAAATTTGGTACGCATCAAGTGCGTCGGCTAAGTCTTCCGGAGATTTTGCTGTTCGGAATATTTCAAATACTTCTTCAAGTTGCTCTACATCTACTTTTAGATCGCCGAGCGATTCATCCTGAAATTGTTTAAGAAAAACCTTTTGATATTCAAGCGCTTTGAGAAGCTTTGAATTAACAGCCGGCAATCTCATCGTATCAATAAGGTCTTTAGTGTAAAGTTTTCTAAGAACTCGGGGCTTTTTATCTTTGCCGCTTCGCGCAATTTTGACGTCATCCGTATCATTTACCAGAGAGTCAAGCGCCAGTCCATTTTGTTGATCTGAATTTTTCTTTACTTGATGATAAACAAAAGCCGACGTTAAAAGAGACAATGAGGATAAAAATGCTATCCAATAATTTTTCATTTTAATAAATTTAGTTAAACAATTGTGCCCAATGTGACTCAAAAAATAAACATTTTTATTAATGCGTTTTTTGGTTTAAGGCACTTGTTTCCAGCAGAGTATTGTGTTTATAGGTTTAGAGTTATATTTTTATTTATACTTATTCGAAACTGATATATGATTTTATTTTTTCAATCGTTTCGACAGAAAGAACATTTGTCTTTATCAAATCTTGTATGTTTTTATAGTTCCCATGGTTCATTCTGTAACGAACAATTACTTCCACTTGCTTACGTGTTAGGTAAGGGTGCGAGATAGTTTCAAAATTTGGTTGGTTAACTGAAATTTTTCGATAAATCGGAGTCGAAAATTTCAAATACGGCGTGATGTTACGGAATGTCGAGTCAGGTAATCCATGAATCTCCTTTAACTGGTCGAGTGATGCGAAACCTCCTAATTTTTCGCGTTGTTGAATAATTCGAGCCGCAAAGGTACGACCTATTCCGCGAAGTTGCAACCATTCCTCAAGAGTGGCTTGGTTAACATCTATAACGATAGGTGTCTTAGTTGATTCATTTTTTTGTTCGGTATTTTTACCATTTGTGACAGAGTAATTATTCGTATTCGTTTGATTATCAGTAATTTGTATATACATTTCAAGTCTCAAAAAGTCCAAATCCGTAAAGCCGTAAATTTTTTTTAAATCTTCTTTTTTAAAAAATCTACCTCCTTTTTCACGATATTTTAACATATTCTTAACTAAATTTTTCTCTAATCCGAGTGATAACAGCTCAATTTCCGTTGCATTATTAGGATTAAAAGGTATTAATTTCACCTCTTTTGGTGTTTCATACTGAGGGGTATCAAAATTGTAATTTTTGGCGATTTTGGAATTTTCCTCTAATGAAATAAACTTTTCAAGTCTTTCATAGTCATCAAAAGTTACACCATAAATCTTTTTCAAATCTTCTTTTCTATAAAAATGGCCACCTTTTTCACGATAATGGCTAATAATATTCGCAATTTTTTTAGAAAGTCCTAATTTGATAAAATCCTCTACGCTTGCTGAATTGGGATTAAAAGTGAACAGTTCTGCTTCACTTTTTGGGAAATCTTGCTCTTCTTTATACTTGTCAGAAGCAAGGCTTTTTTGGTAGGCTAATATCTCAGGTTCAAAGGCTCGATAATCACTTGCTTTAGCCGGTTTATAATATACTGAGAAAACTTTGGGTACTAATAATATTCCTAACGATAATACCGTTAAAAATATTACTCCGTTTCTTTCACTTCTTGAGTAGTAAAAGTAGTTTGCCAAAATTTTTCTCATAGTTATTTGTTTTTTGATGTTACTTAAAAGTGCTTGTTTTATATAAATTTTAATACAAATAAAATTTGGTGCTAAAATTTATATACCCATGCTCCTTTTTCTGCGACATCGTAGTAATCCAAATTTAAGTCAACACACTCTTTTTTCCATTTTTCAACTTTCCATCTACTATTTGAGCCATCAAAAATAACTTGACGGATAGACGAAATTTTTGTTAGATCAAGCATGTCAATTTTCGCATTATTATGTATTACTACGAAACAATTATCCAAAGTTAAGCCTGATTGTGGCACTTTGTCAAGTAGTAGCACCGTTGCAGTGCCTATCCTAATAAGCCCACTATGGTATATAAAACAATCATTCAAAAAATATTCATTAAAATCAAATTCATTTAACATATTAATATTCAATGCATTATGGTAATTCTGAGTGGCAAATTTTATTTTGTTTGCCCTCTCGGAAATAGGTGAAAATTTTTCAAAAAATCTATAAGATTTTTTACCATCAATTACTTCAACAATAGAAATACGTGGTATTTGATAAATAATTAGCTCGCGATTGGATAAATTTTTCATTTCCGAAATTGCATACATTATAGAGAGTATGAGGCATATACTGAGGGGGTAAAAAAATAACCGTAACTTGCGTTTGACATAGGCTTGATATACACCCGTAATTATCAAATAGATAAAGATAACAGGCAAAAAAGAGATCCAAACTCCCTGTATAAGATGGAATGGTAATTTGTGAATTATAAAAATAAAATTATTCATCAACCAAATTGCGGCAAATAATATTTTTCCGATGAACATCCCGATATAGCCAATTTTATCAAACGCTAATAGAAGTACGCCGGCGATGACGCCAAAGTCAGCTACAACTCCCGCCAATAAACCGGTAAGCCAGAAATACGTTGGGAATTGGTGGAAATAATACAAAGAAATGGGGGTTACCATCAATTGAGCTGCCAAGCCAATTGAAATATTAGACCATACCCACCGCAGCAGCTTTTGCGGAAAAATTAAAAATTTATTAAACTTATCGGCAAAAAGTGAAATACCTATAACTGCCATGAAAGACAACTGAAAACCAATATCCATGACCCAAAAAGGGTTCCACAAGAGAAGTGTGACGGCTGATGCTGCCAATACGTTAAAAACATTAGCTCTTCGCTTCATTGCCTTTCCGATAGCCAGAAAGGTTGCCATAACGGCAGCTCTCAATACACTCGTACCCAATCCCGTGAGCAGAGCAAATAAAGCAATCATGATGATTAATATTCCCGTTTTAGTCCATCGCCAACGACGGTTTCCTGTTTTATATAAATCCAAAAGCCATTCTAATTGCTTAAATATTAATAAAATATGCATACCAGAAATAGCCAGTATATGCATTGCTCCGGTTTCAACATACGCATTTCGAACCTCTTCCGTGATAGCTTCTTTGCTACCCAACAAAAGAGCACTACCGACTGCAAACTCTCTTTCAGTGCCTAAATGTTTTTTTAGAATGCTGATAAAATAATTTTTCCAATCAAGTGCTTTAGAAATAAGTGCATTGCCTTGATGTATCGCTAATATTTTTATATCGTCAGATTGTATAAAACATTGATAGTGAATATTTTGAAAATGCCAATATTTTTTAAAATCAACCGCTTCCGGGTTTTTAGGTGCCTCCATAATTCTGACGTTTGATTTTACCAATATCAAGTCACCATATTGTATACGGGTGGAATCTAAACCGTTTGGAAGACTATCCTTTTTCAAATAAACTAAAACATTGCCTGAAACGCTACTTAAAGAGTCTCCTGATGTCAGTTGTTTCATCGAAACTGTTAATCTGAGATAGTCTGTTTTTTCAGTTTGGTCGGTCACTACCCCTGCAAAAAGCTGTTCATTCTGATTCAAGAGATTTTGAAAATGAGAAGGGTCATTGAGTTCATTGCGGAGAAAAGTCAATTGATAGCCGATAGTTAAAAATAGTATACTGAGGGGTATGCCAAAAAGCCATCTATAACGAAAACCAAGATGAATAAAAGCCAATGCTATACAGAATATTAAAGATAACAACAACACCGGAATAACAACCATTTGAGAAATAGTTGGGATAAAGATTGCCATTAAAATGCCCGATATATAAGGCACAATAACGCGAACGAGGGGAATCTCGCGCCAATTAATCATAGTTTTGTGTGTATGTTTACCTCTAGTATATATTTTTATTTCATGGATATATTTTCTTTTAATCTCTCTTCAAGACCAAATTCAGGTAATAACAAATTCAAGGCTTTTATGAATTGGGCAATATTTTCTTGACCAATTGTAACTTTCAACTGTTCGCTATTCAATTTATTTTCTTGAATAACAAGATACTTGTTACCTTCCAAATTAGTTTTAATGTCAAAAAAGTAAGTCCTATTACTACCGTAAATAAGGGTACTCTTGATTTTGTTAATATCGCTCATGGCATTCGGTTTTAACTTGTGTGAGCAAATTTATTTAATTAGCCAAAAGTATCTCTAACTTACAGAGATTCAAACTTAAAGGAGGTGTAATTTTGGAAATTTTAATTTTCAAATACATGTTTTTGAGATAAAATTATTTCTTTTTACTCTCTTTTAAATTTTTCAAAAAAACTTTCCTTACCCAATTAGGAACAATAACTGCCCCTACCGCCAAGTATGCATAGTATGACATGAGCCGCCAAATAAATGCAATAACTATGGCGACACCCTTGTCAGGGATGAAATCCATCAGGAAAGGATAAAAAGTGGCTTCGGCAAAACCTGCTCCGCCAGGGCTTGGGCTAAATGCCATAATAACGAACATGGTCTCGAGACGTGAATACAATAGCAATTCTCTTATAAAACCCAAGGGCGCACCACCAATCCCATAAATAAGACAGGAAATAAGGAAGAACTTGCAAGTCCACGCTGTTATAGTGCAGATGAATGCCAATATATGTTGCTTTAAGCCTATATTGCGCATTTCATGCGAAGCTAAAACGATTTCATTTCCGAGTCTTTCGGCTCCTTCACGCCATCTGTTCAAAAAAGGAATTGACGAGAAACCGGTTAATACTTTTTTTATCAGTATGGGATTGATAAACAATCCATAAAAAAAGAAAGCGCCATATGTAGCCATGGCGATATAAGAAAAATAAAAAATACGCGCCCGCCAATCCAAATCCCAAAAATCAGCCATACCGGGTCGTATCATTTGAGACCCTGAAAGCAGATATAATATTGGTAAAGTGCCAATAAAAAAAATTGTGTCCAATACGACCTTATAAATCACAATCGTGGCCGTGCGTGCTGCAGACAACTTTTCTTGCGTCATCACAAAAAGAGAAACGGCTGAACCGCCCACCGTGGTGGGTGTTACACACAGACTGAATTCAAAAATAAAAATCAACTCAACGCATTTTCGAAAACTGAAATGTCCTTGCGAAAGAATAAGCATCCGAAGAGAAAAAGCTAAATGGCGCAATATGAGTAGAATAACGGCAAGGAATATCCAAAAAAAGGTGGTAGCCGTCCAGTTTATTTTTTCAAAACTATCAGGATTGGCTTTTAACTGCCGCCAAAGCAAGTATCCGACAACACTTAAACCCAATATTATGGGTAAAATGATACGCGAAGTGCGCAACTTATGCAGTACATTACGTTGCTCATCAGTCAATTGATCAAGGTTGTTGAAGACTGGTTGTTTGCTCATGCTGCCAAATTATATATTTTACGTGATGAAAAGTAAATCATATGCCATGATTTTTTTTAAAGACTTAAAAAGGAGCATATAATGACACAAATATGAACTATTTTTAGGCTTTATATACCACTTTTGAAAGTGATGTAACCTTTAATAATTTACTGACCGACATTTTTTTATGAGTGATAAATTAGATAAGTGGCGACTTATTTTGGGTAAAGAAGCAGACCCCTCAGTATCACAGCCCTTAGAAGCGGAAATGAAAGGAATTGATGATGTCTTGAATGCGCTTTACGATACCGACCGAACAGGTGGCTTGGGTAGTTCATCACCTAATGTCAATCGGTGGCTTGGTGATATTCGACGCTATTTCCCCACAAGCGTCGTACAAGTGATGCAAAAAGATGCTCTTGAAAGGCTTAACTTGAGCCAGATGCTCCTTCAGCCTGAGACACTTGAAGCCATGCAACCTGATGTGAATTTGGTTGCTACCTTGTTGTCACTCAATAAAGTCATGCCTCAAAAAACACGGGAAACGGCGCGCATCGTCGTCAGAAAAGTGGTTGATGATTTGGAAAAAAGACTCACTCAACCCCTCCGCGAAGCCATTCGAGGTGCCTTGAATCGGGCAGTTCGCAACCGGCGGCCGAAATACAATGAAATTGATTGGCATCAGACCATCAGAGCCAACCTAAAAAATTATCAAGCTGATTTAAAAACTGTCATTCCCGAACATTTGATTGGTCGCGGGCGAAAAGGGCAAGCATTGCGCCATGTCATTTTGTTGGTTGATGAAAGTGGTTCGATGGCAGCTTCTGTGGTTTATGCTTCTATATTTGGGGCTGTTATGGCATCTTTAAGGTCTGTTCGGACGCATTTCATTGTTTTTGATACCGAAGTGGTGGATTTAACCCCCGAATTGAAAGACCCTGTGGATTTACTTTTTGGCACCCAACTTGGCGGCGGAACCGATATTAACAAAGCACTCATGTATACTGAGGGGGTCATTCAAAATCCGGCAGATACCATTTTAATACTTATTTCGGATCTTTTTGAAGGAGGCAACACCTCGGAATTGCTCAAACGTGCCGCTTCAATTCGACTATCAGGTGTTACTTTTATAGCCCTTTTAGCGCTCAGCGATGAGGGCAGACCAAGTTATGATAAAGACATTGCCTCGAAATTTGCCGCATTGGATATTCCGGCCTTTGCCTGCACGCCTGATAAGTTTCCGGAGGTCATGGCAAACGCTATCCAGAAAAGAAACTTATCGGCTATGCAAGGATTTTAAGTTGTTCTATTTCAGCGTCCATCTGATACCCATATAACCACGTATTCCTTGCATAGGGGCATAATTATACGATGTATCAAAGGTGAAATTATGAGGATTATTTTCATGAATGCGTTTATCAAAAGGGTCAAACGGTCGCATAAGAGGATTTTGTGGCAAAAAATTGAGTATATTCTTAATGCCTCCATATATTTCATATTTTTTACCCATCTCCTTTTTTACCTGAAAATTGATAATCGAAAACCAAGGCGAAAATGCCGCTCTGAAATCATTGGGTAATATAGGCAAACGCATTGGAGAAGTCGTTGTACTTGTCAAATCAAATGAAAAATGGCTTTTGGGCAAAGTATAACTCGCCGACCAATTGGCGGTGAAACGCGGCGTTTGTACTTGCCATGTTTTCAAACCTTCTTTTTCTTTGGTAAAAACATCCATCAATGTTGAACCAAACATCAATTTCAATCCGTTTGTAAAGTTAAAATCCGTATTCAGCGTAAAACCTTGGGATATCCCATAACCTTTCAGATTTTCATAGATAATTTTGTTAGGGTCGGTGTCATAATCTGCCAGTATTTTATTGTTAAAATAAGTCAAAAATGCGCTCGCATCAATACCGATAAACCCACATTTCGAAAAAAACTTGGTGACATAATTCACATTTACATTGTGGGAGCGTTCGGGGCGCAAAGCTTCTCTCACTTCTACTTGCCGCGCGCCGGTGAGGGCAGCATGGTCTTCACTGAAAACATTTGCCACTCTGAAGCCATTGCCGTAGCTAAAACGGAGGGTGTTGTTATTATTCGGGGTCCATTTGTAGTTAAATCGAGGAGTCAAAATCGAACCGTGTTCCGAGTTAAAGTCATAACGGATGCCCACCAGTATTTTATTTTTAGGATTAAAAGTCAACTCATCTTGAACAAAAATACCGGGCAACCAGATTTTTGAAGGCGCTGATACTGAGGGGGTGGTCAAATCGCTCGTAGCGGCTGTATTGTCGTCGTAAAAAGTATAACGCAAAGCTGCGCCAAAAAGCCAATCATGTTGTCCTTTCATGTGGGTTGTTGTTAACTGAGCAAAAGCAATGCGTTGCTGAGCATTAAAAAGGTTGCGCCCATAAGCTGAGTTTTGATGGTGTATATTGTAGGAATATTGCAATTTAAGCGTTTGTTTTGTGATAAAATCATGCGTGCCGATAATTTCTAACCGATTCGTTTTGATGCTTTCACCATAAATAGAATCACCTCCTCTGAAAGCCTTTGTCCACCCCAATTCTCCCCCAAAACGGTTTTCCCATACATAGCGCATCGCCACTTCTGAGCGACGGTTATTCTCTCTTTCAAATGACCATTTGTTAAATACGGAAGCGCGTTTTGCTAAGGTAATATCCGTAAAATTGTCATCATTCACATCCCACCGCTTATTAAAATGGAAATAATTGCCTGAAAAAAGAGTCGTGGCTTTGCCGATTTTTGCTTTAGCTGAAATATCATTATTGAATTCTGAATAGGTCGTGCCGCTGATATCCAAACTTAAAACAGGGGCTTTTGCGGGTGATTTTGTAATGACATTTATCAATCCACCCACGGCTTCCGACCCGTAAAGCGTAGATGCCGGCCCCTTCACCACCTCCAAACGGTCAATCATCGAACTCGGAATGCCTAACAAACCATATACCGTTGACAATCCGCTGACTATCGGCGAGCCATCAATCATCACCATTGTGTAAGCCCCTTCCATGCCGTTGATGTGAATATCGCCGGTATTACACACGCTGCATTGCAATTGTGGTCTGACGCCGTTCACACTTGTCAAAGATTCAAACAAATTGGGCGAAGGGTTCTTTAAAAAAAAATTCGCATGATACACTTCAATCGGTGCCGGACTTTCAGAACGGCGTACCTCTTTCATCGTCCCGGTGACCACCACTTCATCCAAACGCTCATCCGCTGGTTTCAATTTGATGTGGAATACCCAATTTTTATCCTCAGTTTTTAAAGATATAGGTTGCTCATATTTTTGAAAACCTACAGCCGTAGCTACTAAAATGTGGTTTCCGAAGGGAATGTCTCGTATCTCGAACACCCCCTCAGTATCAGAGTTACTTCCCACAGTTTGTCCTTTCAAAAAAATATTGACAAACGGCAAAGGGCTTCCTTCACTATCGGTGACAGAACCCCGAATAGTACTTGTTTGCGCCAAAGTTGCCCATGCTATTGTCATTATAAAAAAAGAAATATAGGCTTTTTTCATTGTGGTTACTATATTTTATGGGTTGCGTTATTTGAAAAATAATTCAAAATTAATGCAATTAAATTATTTTTTTAGACTAATCTAAATTTATTTTTAAATAAGTATAAAATTTCTGAAATTTCCATATGTTTGGCTTGCTCTACGGCTGATGAGTTGCTTGATTTAAGAATTTTACAAATTTAAAAAGGCGATACATCACCGTTTACACGGGACATATCGCCTTTCTTGAAAGTTAGAAAATAACTTTATTTTATCACCACAGGAAATGTCACATCAATATCCGTTTCGCCGGTTGTAGAAGGATCGGCTGCACTTTTGTTAGGCAAGTGTTTCAGTATAATATTCAATGAGCCCGTTCCGGCTGCCGTTGTTTTGACCGTTGCCGTTTGACCAAAAGGCTTGCCATTAGAATCAATTGAAAAATCCGTAACTGCTATATTACCCGTTGTTTTAAACACAAAAAGATGGTCATTTTTTTTAGAAATAACCTCTGCTGTAAAGTCTTGTGGAAGATTCCCAGAGCCATCCTGAATAGTAATTTCACTGGCAAAAGAGCCATTAGGTGTCAACTTAATTGTATCTATTTTTGGTGCAGTTCCGCCCACACCATCTGTATCAGACCAAGTGAATGTACTGCTCCCAATTTTGATTTTTAAAACATTGAGATTCTCTTGCTCATCCACTTTTTCTTTTTTACAAGCTGAAAACACAATTAGAGCAATTGTACTAAAAATAGTTAATAGACGACACAAGCCACTGATTTTCATTTTCATATAGATTTAAAAAATAAATAAATAAATTTTTGTAAAAATTAAATAACCAACATGACATCTTAAAAAGCCATTTTAAGTTTCAAACTGATATTCCGTCCGGGCGTTGAAGCGAAATAGCGCAAACGGTCGAGATACTCCCGATAGGCACTATTAAGAAGGTTATCCACATTGAGTATTGTTGTGACGGTTTTATGCCAAAGTTTGATATCGGTACCCAAGGTCAACCCAACCAATCCATACCCCGCAGGCGGCGCCTGATAATCTCCTATACTGAGGGGTACGCGATTTTGCTTTTTAGCGACTGTGAGCGATATGCTTGCATAAGCTTTTGTCATATTTTTAAATGATTGATTTTCAACTGTTAATGATGTTTCTATTCTATCAGTCGGCATAAGCGGTAGCCATTCATTTGTTGTTTTATTTCGGGCAAAAAGAGTAGAGCCTTTCACACGCCAAGCAATGTTTTTGAAAGGTCTGACTGTTGTTGTTACATCGCCACCTCTTAAAACAGCGTTGGTTTGTTCATAACTGAAAGCCGGAAATGCGCCTCGAATAGTCAAAACAGGCAATGAATCTGGTTTTAAAAAGATAAAATTATTAATAACATTTTGGAATACAGTGGCGTCAATTTCAAAAAAATCATGGTCAAAATGGGCGGAAACACTTGTATTTAATGCCCTTTCTGCTATCAAATTAGGGTTACCACGTTCAAAACTTGCTGTTCCATGATGCACACCGTTGCTGAACAGTTCATTCACATTCGGGCTGCGCCAAGCAGAACTGACATTCAATGAGACTTTGCCTTGTGACCCGATATGATATATAGCTCCGGCAGAAAAAGAAATATTGTCAAAATCAAATTGTCGATTGCGTTCGCCAAAACGCGTACTATCTACTTGTAAATGCCTTTTATCATAGCGAAGTCCGGTTTCAATTTCCAAAGGGAATGGATACCGCCGCCACCGTTCTGCCCAATATGCGCCAATTGTGGACTGCGTGTAGTCCGGAATCAATGCGCCTGAATACGTATTATTGCTTTGAAAAAGACCTTCAACACCACCGCCACCGTGAAAGTTAGATATAGGACGATGATCCCAATCTGCCCGCACACCCGCACTGGGCAATTGAAAAGCGACTTCAGCTTTCGTGAAACCTATCGGTACTTTTCCACCCGGCCGGTGAGCGTCAAACTCCTCTCTTAAATCCTGTTGCAAAAAGGTAGTCAGCGTCAAACGTCCGGCTTCGCCGGTCGGAAAGGTCGTCTTTAATTTAAGAATATCGTGATTGACGCGCTGGGCTGGGCGGGCAATCTGATACGAAAAAACATCATTTCCTGCAGGTCTTCCTCGCTCAATAGCATTATTCAAATCTGTCAGATTGCCAATATGGCTGTCTTTTAAAATGCCGATTTTACTGTAAAAATGACTATAAAATGCTTCAAAAATGGCTGATTTCCAGCGAAAACCCAACATCGCCGAACCATTCAATTCTTCAACCCCCGTGTTGGAAAGGTAATACTGAGGAGTCTGCAAATTACCACCTTTTTTAGCCGTACCTTGCAACCGCCACGAAAAACGTTGGTTTTTGCCTTCTATCATACTCGACAAAACCCCTGTTCGCCCATTTGAAAAGCCTACTAAATTCACTTCGCCACCAATCCCAATAGTATCGCGCAAAGCTCTCGGTTCTACCAAAATAACCCCTCCGATAGCTCCTACACCGTATTTGATACTTGACGCTCCTTTTACCACACTGATATTATTGGCAATAAATGGATCTATTTCGGGCGCATGGTCAAGACCCCATTGTTGCCCTTCCTGACGTACGCCATTGTTGAAAATCAAAACTCTATCCGAGTGTAATCCTTGAACAACCGGTTTTGAAATGGTGGCTCCGGTATTCAGACTGGTGACGCCCGCTAAAGATTTGAGCATTTCGCCCAAGCTTTCGCCTTTATTTTTATCCATGTCAGCGCCTTTCAATTCGCTATTGGATTGGGTATTTTCGAGTGCTACCCGCTTCTCGGTAATCACCACATTACTCAGCATTTTTTCTTCGTGTTGCAATGTGAAGATACTCTCAGTATTGCCCTCTATAGCAATCTGCTCAGTATGCTTTTTACATTCGACATGGCTTATATCCAGTGTATAAGTCTGCCGACAAAGATTTGGGATGGTAAAATTGCCATTTTCATCCGTTACAGCGCCCGTAGCAAGTTCTTTTAATAAAACATTGGCGTAGGCAATTGGTGCTCCCGTATGAGCCTCTTTGACCTTACCCCTCAGTATAAAGTGACAAGCATTTTGTGCTTGCGCTTGCCAAGTGACGATGACGAAAGAAAACAGCATGAAATATTTGCTCATGCCTGTTTAGATTGAATGATTATGTGGATAAAAGCTTCCTTTTTTCTAAAAAAAGCGTTCAGCGAAGCTATAACTCTGAATCATGAGCGTCGAGCAGGCGGTCCTCGAAGGGATTGAAGAAGATGGAAATGAGATGGAATAAAACAAAGAAAACTGAATGCTTTTTGGGTAAAAACAATTTTAGCAAAACTTATATGGAAGGCCGGTAAAAAGAAATCAAAAATGGAAAATGTAAAATCGCACAAATAACATTCATGTGAAAGATACTCTTCATTGTGTAGGTGCGTTTCTCCTTGTTTAGCATCACATATTTTCACCGATTCATGAGCATGGCTGATGAAATAGTGCATTTCTTTAGCGCCAAAAGCGATGAACAATAAAATCGCTAATGATAACGCCCGAAAATTGATATGTTCGCTTTTTTTTCTCAACGCTTAGTTTTTATTGCATTTTTCGCAAATCCCTTCTATTGTGAAATGAATCATCTTTATTTTGAAACCCTCCGGCAATTCAGGAATAGTGGTGCTGATATCTTCAAGACAGAAAACATTTTTACAGGTTATACAATTGAAATGGACATGTTCATCATTATGAGCATGCTCGCTGCAGCATCGACAAAGAGCAAAGCGGGCTGTGCCCTCCACATCATACAACCGATGTATCAAACCTTTTTCTTCTAGATCACGCAATACCCGATAAACTGTTACTCGATTTTCTTGACCTTTGAAAAACGTTTCAAACTCCGGTTGAGATAAAGCATTGGAGCAATCCGATAGGTGACTTAATACCGCTACCCGAATTGCCGTTTTTTTCAAACCTGAATCTCTTAAGCTTTTTTCTATTTGCCATTCATCCATTTCAAAATGATTCTGAATAGTAGAAGATATTGTGCAAGTATCTTTTCAAAATCCTTGTATCAAAGTTACGATTATAATTTCAATTAAAAAATAAATGTAACAATGTTACAAATAAAAACAATCCTTTCTTTCCTATGAGGCATAAATACATTTTTGTTTCATTGGCTTTTGAACAATTCTTTTTTATAGTATTAATAAACTAATTTTATAAAAAAGCATTTTAACTCTATTATTAAGGGTGTGGATTCGTGGACAAATGTGG
This sequence comes from Saprospiraceae bacterium, assembly GCA_031424115.1. Lineage (GTDB taxonomy): Bacteria > Bacteroidota > Bacteroidia > Chitinophagales > Saprospiraceae > JAAFJT01. The sequence goes on from JANPGW010000176.1 coordinate 51,121, forward strand.
AAAAACTTGTTCCACCAACAGAAATACCAAACAACTCACACCTTCATCCACATGGTTTTGCCTTTTTTAAAAGAATGTATTTCAAATAGTTATAGAGTTATCCACATTTTCGTCAATAAAAGTCACTATTCAATTAAATGGTTGTACACAAGTTGAATAGTTGTTATCATAACGTTGGAAAAGCAGTTAAAAGGCAGTCTAAGTTGTGGGTTTTGCACACTCTTAAAGGGCTATACTGAGGGGGTGTTGATGAGTGTGTATAAAGGCTGCTCTCTCCACAGTTTTATGCACAAATTTTCAGGAAGGGCTTTTTGTCGAACCCATTGATTTTCAGGGCTTTATAATTAAAGAAATTAGCGGGTGTTAATAACTTATTTTGGTTGAAAACATGAATTTGTTTTAGTAATTTTGAATGTTTTTGTTGTAGACAACTGTTGATAGTTGTTAATTTGTTGATAATCAATGGTTAATGACATTCAAACAAATTGATGGAGTCAGGTGGATATGTTTCTACAATTGATTTTTAAAATCGTTTAAATCAAATCAATATAAAATGTGTGGTCGTTTTTCATTTGTCGTTAAAAAAGAAAAAGTACATAAGCTGTTTCCTGAAGTCAGCATTGAAGGAGATTTAGATAAAAGCTATAATATAGCCCCAACGCAACAGGCTTACGTTATTACCAATAAGCATTCCAATATTTTACAAAAGATGAGATGGGGGCTGATTCCACATTGGTCAAAAGATGGAAAAGGAGGAGGCGCTTTGATAAATGCTCGGATGGAAACTATTCAAGAGAAACCTTCGTTTAGAGATCCTATCCACTCGTATAGGTGTGTGGTTTTAGCGGATAGTTTTTATGAGTGGCGTACTGAAGGTGGGAAAAAGATTCCTTATAGAATCCTATTGAGAAATGGTGATATAATGGTTTTCGCCGGCATTTGGGATGTTTGGCAAAACTTATCCACATTCTCTATTATCACAACCGAGCCCAATGTTGATATGTCTCAATTTCACGACAGAATGCCGGTTATTTTGAATACTGACCCTACATCAGGCTTGTCGGCGTGTGAAAAATGGTTATCCGATACCAACGATATCGCATCACTGCTGTCCCTTTGTGAAAAACCAAAAAATGGTTTTCTTCATATATATAAAGTGAGCGAAAAATTAAATGCCGTAAAAAATAATTTTCCGGACTTACACAAAGAAAAACCGGAAGAAATAACTTTATTTTAAACCAACTTTTTAATATGCGCGTTGTCATTCAAAGAGTATCAGAAGCCTCAGTCACAATTGAGGGTCAAGTGAAGTCGGCCATTACAGATGGATTGCTTATTTTAATGGGCGTAGAAGAGGCAGACACTTTGGAGGATATTACTTGGTTGGGTGCCAAAATAAGTAATCTTCGAATATTTGGGGATGAAAATGGTTTGATGAATCGTTCAGTCATGGATATTCAAGGAGAAATGCTGGTAGTCAGTCAATTCACACTCCATGCCAGTACCAAAAAAGGAAATCGTCCCTCATTCCTAAAAGCGGCGAAACCTGATTACGCGATACCGATGTATGAACGATTTGTTGAGGAACTTCAAAAGGTATCTGGCTTGAATGTTTTGACCGGTGAATTTGGAGCCGATATGAAAATTGCCTTAATTAACGACGGACCCGTCACGATAGTCATGGATACAAAGAATAAGGAATAGTTTTTGATTTTAATATGTTGTTTTTAACTACACTTAATACAAGCAAAACTCATTTTTATACGTTATAAATAAAAATAGAAACAAATGAATATTTTAAAAAATCGGAAATGGTTAATTATCTGTGCCTTTGCTTTGGTCGGTATTGCGGCAAATAATAGAACCGACCACGGCAAATATTTTGAAATCAGTAAAAATATTGAAATTTTTACGAACCTTTATAAAGAGCTCAATACCTACTACGTTGATGATGTAGATCCATCTAAACTTATGCGGACAGGTGTGGATGCAATGCTCAACTCGCTTGATCCTTATACCAACTATATTTCAGAAAGTGATATTGAAGGTTATCGGTTGATTACAGAGGGCAAATACAATGGTGTGGGTGCGGCTTTCGATAAAATGAACGAGTTTGTTTTCATTACTGATGTATTTGAAAGTTCTCCCGCTCAAAAAGCTGGTTTGAAAGCCGGCGATAAAATCATTACAGTGGATGGCAAAACGGCGTTGAATAGGAGTGTAGATGAAGTCGGAGATATTCTAAAAGGAGCTGCCGGTACGGACGTGGAATTGACGATAACAAGACCTCAACTTAACGGTCCCGGTAAAACTATGAAAATCAAAGTTATGCGGGACGAGGTGACTGAACAGAACGTGCCTTATTATGGCATGCTCAATGACAGAATAGGATACATAGTATTGACCACTTTTACGCGTGATGCGGGTGAAAACGTCAAAAAAGCATTTGTTGAATTGAAAGAAAAAAATCCCAATATGAAAGGTATCGTTTTTGATTTACGCGATAATGGTGGTGGTTTGCTCAATGAAGCTGTCAATATTTGTAATATTTGGATTCCTAAAGGTGAAATGGTAGTGACCACTAAAGGCAAAGTTGTAGATTGGGACAGAAGTTTTAAAACCCTCAACCCCACAGTAGATGAGCAAATGCCGATTGTAGTTCTGGTTGACAAAGGCACAGCATCAGCTTCGGAGATTGTTTCAGGAACATTACAAGATTATGACCGGGCTGTAATAATGGGACAACGCAGTTATGGAAAGGGTCTGGTTCAAAACATGCGCGATATTGGCTATAATTCCAAACTCAAATTGACAACGGCTAAATATTATATCCCCAGCGGACGCTGTATTCAAGCAGTGAGTTACGATAAAGGCAAACCGGTCGAAGTCGAAGATTCTGCCCGCGCAGTTTTCAAAACACGAGCAGGTCGGGTAGTTTTGGACGGCGGCGGCATCAAACCGGATGTGATGCAGAATAAACCGGGAGATTTTGGTTTGATGAAAACATTGAAAGAACGGTTTTTACTATTTGATTACGTCACCATGTTTGCCCTTAAAAATGAAAAAATTGATGATCCAGAAAAGTTCCGTTTCACTCAGTTTGATGATTTTGTGGATTTTTTGAACAAAAAGAATTTTCAATACGATTCGGAAAGCGAAAAACTGTTGAAGCAATTGAAGGAAGAAGCCATAAAAGATAAATATGCTAGTACGATAGATGAAGAATTGAAGGCGATAGAAAACAAAATAAAGTCAGACAAAAAAAATGACTTGTTGAAACATAAAGATGAAATTGTGGATGAGATAGAGCGCACCATCATTTCCCGGTATTATTATGAAAAAGGAAAAATCAAAATAGGCTTACGCAACGACATAGAAATTCAGGAAGCCATCAAGGTTTTGGATGATCCGGCACGCTACAAAGCGTTATTAAAAAAATAAATTTCACATTTGAAAATAAAATGAAGCGACTCCAGATTAACTTTGGGTCGCTTTTTTTATTCACTTACTGAGGGGTACTTACATGGCATTTATTTTAAACATTGAATCTTCTACCAATATCTGTTCGGTTTGCATCAGTAACGACGAGCAGATGCTCTCTATTGAAGAAACGGCTGCCAACGAACATGCTTCGGCAATCACTCTTTTGATTGAACAATGTCTCAAAGGAGCGGCTTTAAAAATAACTAATTTAAAGGCGGTTGCTATCAGCAATGGACCGGGTTCTTACACCTCTTTGCGCGTGGGAGGCTCCACCGCAAAAGGTATCTGTTATGCTCTGGATATCCCCCTGATAGCGGTTGATACGCTTGAATCATTGGCTTTGGCTTCATATCACAAAGTTAAAGATGATACCGCCTATTATTGCCCGATGATTGATGCACGACGGATGGAAGTCTATGCAGCAATCTTCAAAATAGATAAAGGTAAAATGATTTTACAAGAACCCGCCACGCCGCTCATTATCGAGCCTGAAACTTTTAAACGGTTTACCGATACTGGTAAACGGTTGATATTGAGCGGAAACGGAGCAAGTAAATGTGATTCAATTTTGACATCTCATTTGATAATTAATAGCTCAATATTGTGTTCTGCTCAAAACATTATACCCCTCAGTATAGCTAATTTCAACATGGGACAATTTGTTAATGCTGCTTATCATGTACCTCAATACTTGAAGCCACCTAATATCACAACGGCAAAAAACAAATTGTAACACATTAATAAAAGCTCTTATTACGATAAAATTTAACCCTATTTTGGTATTATGTTGAAATTTTATTCAATTTTATTTTTATAATGAATTTTTTCCTTTATATTTATTGTGATTTTCATAGCTTTACGCGTAGAAATATACAGTCATGTATTATTTTGGCATAGTTTTATTTACATTACAAACAATATGTATAAAAAAAACTACGCTTGTATTTTAATTTATATAAAACTTTATTTCTATTACACACATTTTTTTTTAATTAAAAAGAACATAAATATGAGAAAGCAAAAAAATGAAACTGTAGTCCTCAAAAAAGGTAAGAAAGACATCGAATTAGATTACGCAGAATTGCGTAAAGCAGTATTGGTTCTTCGCGCTGTAAATCACAAATTGCGTCAGCAAATTATTGACCTTCTGGAAGAAAACGAAAAAATGACTGTTACTGATTTGTACATTAAATTACGCCTTGAGCAATCAGTTGCATCACAGCATTTAGCTATCCTTCGCCGTGCAGGTGTCGTAGCTACTGACCGTAATGGCAAGTTCATCTACTACCGTGTTGATAAGGATCGGATCAATCACATCAGCCGCCTTGTAGAAGAATTGACAGAGTACAACGGCAATTAATATTCTGTTTATATTTGTTTTAGCAAGCAAAAAAGCTGCGAGTCATTGATTCGCAGCTTTTTTTTTTATTCATATACCTTTTTTATGGTATTTTAAATTAAAATGTTTGGAAAGAATAAATAAAATTTGCATATTTGCTTTTTATGAATGAAAATTAATTAATCAATCTACCACAAAAACAGGCTCTATGAGAAAAGCAAAAGCCCAGATCAACAACGAAAGACTGCAGGTATCGTCTGACGTTTTGCGTGCATTGGCACATCCCCTTCGGATGAAGATTCTTGAATTTATTGACAAGAATAAAACGATCAATGTGAACAAAATCTATAACACGCTCAAATTGGAGCAATCCATTACGAGTCAGCACTTAAAAATTTTACGTGCTTCAGGTTTAGTTCATACACATCGTGAGGGTAAATTCATCCATTATACAATTGACTACCCCCGGTTAGCGAATGCTATGAGAGCCGTTGATGGTTTCTTAGGCGGTGTAAAGTCAGAACAATAAATTATAGCCCAAATTTTTTCGAAAATCGAACATGTACAAAAAAAAGCTAAGGTGAGTATTCACTTAGCTTTTTTTGTTTGTAGGCAAGTCTGTTATTTTTTTCTTGCATTATTCTCTCGGCACAGAATTGAACATTGTCAAAAATGTGATGGCTATTTTCATTGTAAAACTCACAGTATCATTTAATTCGTCTTGGATATCCCAATCCCGAGGGTCGTTTTGAATGCTGGTGTTCATGTAGAATTGACCTCTCACATTATCGTCCACCAACCACTCGTTCAATTGATTGCCCCATCGCGTTTTTAATTCAAGCGATATATTATTATCAGTTATTCGCCATTGTCGCGGGTCACCATTCCAAATCATTTGGGCTGTAATTATTTTATTGTCTCCTCTTATTTCCCATTGCGAGAAGTCTCGATTCCATTTTGTTTTTATGGTGCCCGTTTTTTCCCCAATGCGATATGACCATTGGCTCCAATCATCCGGTTTTTGCCACGTCATTGTCAGATAGCCTTTTTCATCATCGTCTGCCATATACAAATCCCACTCTACGAAGGCGTCGTTAAATCTGGCTGAAATGCCGGTCAGAGTTTGCGCTTTTGAAAAAAGACCACAAAAAAGGAAAAACCCGAAAAAAAGTTGTTTCATTTTCTTAAAAAGGTAAATCATCATCAGCCGCTGTTTTGAATGGCGCATCAGACAGTGTCGGGAATGAATCTTCAGCCGGTGCTGTTTGTTTTGGTGCTTGCTTAACGGGTTGAGGAGCACCCGCTTCTCCGGTTGATTTTTCAATTCTCCATGAATTCAACGTTGTAAAGAATTTGCCTTGCCATTCGCGACCCCGCAAGTCGAAATGTACTTTTATTTCTTCTCCTTCATTATAGTTATCCAATATTTGGCAACGCTCTTGCACCAACTGAAACTTAATTAATTGCGGATAGTTACCATCGGCTACTTCAATGACAAATTCCCTGGTTTGGAATTTGTCGCTTTTTGATTCTGTTGCAAATTTTTTGTACAATTTGCCGGTTATTTCAAATGACATTTTATTTCAAAAATAAAAGATGAATTATTGATATGATTTTCGCAGTAAAATTAACGTTTTTCCAATAAAGTCCGATTAATTTTTTTAACTAATTGGGGACCTTCATAAATTAAGCCCGTATAGACTTGTATCAAATCCGCTCCTGCTTCAATTTTTTCAAGGGCATCATCACCCGATTGAATACCGCCTACGCCTATAATCACCATTCTCTTTTCACCATTTTGCCTTAAATAACGGATGACTTCGGTCGAACGATTTTTTACGGGACAACCACTCAATCCGCCGGCGCCGATAGCCTCTATACTGAGGGGGGGCGTTTTGAGGTTGTCTCTTGAGATAGTGGTGTTGGTCGCTACCAAACCCGACAATTTTGTTTGCTTCACAATGTCTAAGATATCGTCTAATTGTGAGTTGGTCAAATCAGGAGCTATTTTTAAAAGAATGGGTTTCGGTTGTTGTTTCTGAAAATTTAAATCTTGAAGCCGTGATAACAATTTAGTCAACGGTGCTTTGTCTTGCAGTTCTCTCAAATTGGGCGTATTGGGCGAACTGACATTCACGACAAAATAATCCACGTAATCAAACAAGGCTTCAAAGCATATTTCATAGTCTTGGGTAGCATCTTCATTTGGGGTAATTTTATTTTTACCTATGTTACCGCCGATAATTACTTTTCCCCCGTTCGGCGATTTCTTTTCCGTATTCCTATAGTTTATCAACTTACCCACAAGGTTATCCACACCATTGTTATTAAACCCCATCCGATTAATCAACGCTTCGTCAGCGGGCAGCCTAAAAAGTCGCGGTTGCGGATTGCCATCCTGAGGTTTTGGCGTTACGGTTCCCACTTCTACAAAACCAAAGCCGAGGTGGGGTAATATATCTAAATATTTACCGTCCTTATCAAATCCGGCCGCTAAGCCCACCGGATTTTTGAATTTTAACCCTAAAACCTCTTTTTCTAATTGGGATTTTTCGAGGGTATAAAAATGTTTGAAAGGGATATTGATTAGGGGTATTTTCAATACCACCTGAAACAGCTTCATCGCCAAGTGATGCGCTGTTTCGGGTGAGAAAAGAAAAAATATGGGTTTTAAGATATATTTATACATGTCAAAATTAATAAGCTCTTGCGAATAACACCCGTTGTTTCGATGGATTACCAGTCAGAATACAGACGCCATCTTCGAGCGGATTGTCAATAGGAATACAGCGAATAGTGGCTTTTGTAAGCTCTTTGATTTTGTCCTCGGTTTCGCCGGTTCCATCCCAATGGGCCGCTACAAAACCACCTTTTTCATCCAAAACCTTTTGGAACTCTTCAAAGTTATCTACTCGCGTGATATGCTCATCACGAAAGACTTTTGCTTTGTTGAATAGGTTTTGCTGAATGTCTTCCAATAGATTTTGGATGTATTCAGCCACCCCCTCAGTAGGGACACTTGTTTTTTCCTTAGTATCCCGACGAGCTATTTCAATTTTGCCTTCCGCTAAATCCCTTGCCCCGATACCGATGCGTACCGGAATGCCAATCATTTCGTATTCTGCAAATTTGAAACCCGGGCGTTTACTGTCATCGTCGTCCACTTTCACGCGAATGCCTTTGGCTTTCAATTCTTTAGCAATTTTATCCGCCGCGTCCATAATTTCGGGAGAAGGTTTTGGAATAGGAACAATTACCACTTGCTGAGGTGCCAATTTAGGGGGCAAAATCAAGCCGTCATCATCTGAATGGGTCATAATCAAACCACCAATCAAGCGGGTAGAAACCCCCCATGATGTTGCCCAAACAAATTCTTCTTTATTCTCTTTTGTTAAAAACTTGACATCGAATGAGCGAGCGAAATTTTGACCTAAAAAATGGGAAGTTCCGGCTTGCAATGCTTTTCCATCTTGCATCAAAGCCTCAATACAATAGGTTTCATCCGCTCCGGCAAAGCGTTCATTAGCTGTTTTGATCCCTTTTATAACCGGCATTGCCATCCAATTTTCGGCAAAATCGGCGTAAATATCCAGTATTTTAAGGGTTTCTTCAACGGCTTCGGTAGCTGTAGAGTGAGCGGTATGCCCTTCCTGCCACAAAAATTCGGAAGTGCGAAGGAATGGACGCGTCCGCATTTCCCACCGCATGACATTTGCCCACTGGTTATACAGTAAAGGCAAATCGCGATAAGATTTTATCCAATTGCGGTACGTATCCCAAATGATTGTCTCTGAAGTTGGGCGAATGATGAGTTCCTCTTCCAATTTGGCATCCGGATCGACTATCAATTTGCCCTTATTATTAGGGTCTGCTTTTAAGCGATAGTGGGTCACTACGGCACATTCTTTGGCAAATCCTTCGGCGTGTTCCTCTTCTTTTTCAAGAAAATTTTTCGGTAAGAGTAAGGGAAAATAAACATTTGAGTGTCCTGTATCTTTAAACATTTTATCGAGCGCATCACGCATATTTTCCCATAAAGCAAAGCCATTTGGCTTAATAATCATACAACCACGGACAGGTGAATTATCGGCTAAACCGGCTTTTTTTACAATGTCAAGATACCATTGCGAGTAATCTTCTTCTCTTGATTTGATTTCCTTTGCCATAAAAATGTATCAATAATAAAATAATGAAAGATAAAGATAGTTTTTAGTGAATCGCTTAGAATAAATTATGTTGTTAGGCTATTATTTTAACTTAAATATAACCAAATGAAAAGTAACATTTCAGAATCATTTTAGTCTAAATATTGTTTATAATAATAGGTGAAATGATTACTGATTAACTGTTACTATACTCCAAAATCTATATTTTAAAGATAAAAAGAGCAGTATTAAAGATATGTTTTAATAAAAATTGTCTTAACAACAAAATTTAACATTTTTAACACATATTTTTTAAAGATTTAAAAAAGTCTTAACTATAAACAACGCGCAAAAGTAGTAATTTTATCCTATAAAAATTGTGAACAACTATTGTTACATTAATAAAACTTTCTTGATAATGAAACCTTATAAATTTTTATCTCTTATATTGGCTCTTTTGACAACGGTTTCGTTGAAAGCGCAATATGACGATATTTATTACGATCCGAGCCGTGATTCACGCTCTAAAACGACGACTTCCAGCAGTAGAAATAATGCGACACAGCAAAGTCAAAATTACGATGAAAGCGCATCAGACTATGATAACCAGTACTATGAAGGTGATTATTATGAATATGATTATGACTACGATGATTATTATTATTCAACTCGTATCAAACGTTTTCATCGCCCGGTAAGAGGCTTTGATTATTACCATTCAGTTTATTCTGATTACTATTACTCTGATCCGTATTACTACGATCGTTTCTTCAGTCGCCCGAGTGTGACTATCGTTTTCGGAGGCAATAGTTATTGGAACAATTGGAATAGGTATAATCGTTGGAATCGCGGTATTTGGTTTGACCGTTATTGGAATGACTACTGTTCTTATAATTCTTGGTCGGTTTTTAGTCCCTATAATAGTTGGGGATCAAATTCCTATTACGATCCATATTATTCAAATTATGGCTGGGGAAATAATTACTATTCAAATGCCGGTTATGGCTATTATGGCTCTCGCTATAATAATCCTTATAATGGCGGATACTCTAATAATTATAACAATAATAACCCAAGAAATATAGGCAATTCAAGAGGCACTTCTTACGGACCTCGTAAAAATGGTACGCTTGCGGAGCCTATTAGCCCCAGCGGTATTTCGGGTAATGGTAGAAGCGGTGGTAATCAACCGTCTATTAATAAAAATCCAAGAACGGAAAGCGAAGCCCGTCCCCAATCGCGTTCATTGCCTAACGAATCCGGTGTTACACCTCAATCCGGTAATATATCCGGTGGCCGCCGTGAAAAATATGGAACTGAATCATCTGATGTACGTCCTGAACGCAATGTTGAGCGCCCCAATCGGTCAACCGTTACGGAAAGACAAGATAATGGAACAATGCCTCAGCGCGAACAACCGCAACGCAGCCGCGAAATGGATACAAGAGATGACAATGCGCGTCCTTCCCGTACCTATGAGCAACGTCCTGAACGTTCAGAAAGGCCGAATCGTCAGGAAGCTGCGCCAAGAAATGAAGAGCGCCCAACGCGCACTTATGAACAACGCCCCCGTCAGGAAGCACGCCCAGAACGCTCAAACCGTCAAGAATCAACGCCTCGGCAAGAGCGCAGTTATGAAGTACCTCGTCAAGAACGTAGTGCACCGGCACCCCGTCAAGAACGCAGCTACGAAGCACCTCGTCAAGAGCGCAGTGCACCGGCACCGCGTCAAGAACGTAGCTACGAAGCACCGCGTCAAGAGCGTAGTGCACCGGCACCTTCCAGACAAGAAAGTGCAGCACCGTCTCGTAGCAGCAACAGCAGAAGCGGTACAAGAGATTAAGCGGCAAATAAAAACAACATCGTTGTGTTTTAAAGATTAAATACAGCGGGTGCGAATTGGCAGCAGCACTTTGCATCCGCTTTTTTTATGTTTATTTTTGACATAAATATTTGTTTTTATACTGAGGGGGGTGATATCTGAAAGATAATGCTTTTAAACTAATTTTTTAAACATTAAAATATACATTTTATGAAACGGTATTTTCTAACCTTTATAAATCTGGCTGCTTTTTTGGCTATGGCATGGTCTCAGCAAGCATCTGATGCTTTGCGTTATTCGTCTTCTCAATATGGTGGTACGGCTCGTTCTATTGGTGTTGGGAATTCTATGAGCGTATTTGGGGGCGATTTTGGAACAATCAGCATCAATCCGGCGGGTTTGGCGACTTATCGCAGGTCAGATTTATCCATTTCGATGGGGTATTTGAATGTTAGTACAAATGCTCTATTAAAAGGCAATAACAATATTAATTGGAATGAGCCTGTGGGGAAAGTGACTTTTAACAATGTCGGTCTGGTTTTTAGCTCTCAACCTTACGGCAATTCGAAATGGAAAACGGGTAATTTTGCTATTGGACTCAATAAATTAACGGATTTTAAGAGAACAATTTATTATCAAGGCTCATCGCCCGGCTCATTGGTAACCGTTTTTAAAAACGATTTGGTTGCCGGTATTTTCGATGAATACGGTAGTTTATTGGCTTATGACGCCGCAGCTATTTATGATTCTACTATTGCCGGTAAAAAATACTACTACAGTGATTTTGATGGTATTGAAGGAACAAATGTCAACCGATCTCAATCAATTGCCACTACCGGTCGTGTTACTGAAATGGTTGTTTCGTATGCCGGCAATTTTGATGAAAAGCTGAATGTTGGGGTTACGTTGGGTATCCCATTTGCTAAATATTCATATTCAAATAACTACAATGAAGATGATCCGCAAAACGGAATCAAATATTTCAATTCACTTAAATATACTGACAAATTTCATGCTGATGGAACGGGGATAAACTTGAAAATTGGTGCTATTTACCGCCCCACTCAAATTCTTCGATTCGGCGTGGCATTTCATACACCTACGTCTTACAAATTTTCGGAAAGCCGAACGGTAGATATGAATTATAGTTATATTACCAGCAGCGGAAAATTAGTGAGTACCGATGCCATGTCTCCTGAAGGCATTTCCAAATACACTATCAATACGCCGTGGAAAGGTCTTGCAAGTATGGGAATTTTGTTAGGAAAAAACGGCTTCGTTACCGCAGAAGCGGAATACGTGAACTATGCGTCTGCCAAAGTTCGTTTTGATACCCCCGATTCAATTGGCTCAAGCCGTATTCAAGAATTGAAAGAATATGAAAATAAAGTCAATAATAAAATAAAGGATACTTATCAATCCGCTCTCAATCTTCGGTTTGGCGGAGAATTGGTTTTTGATATATTCAGAGTGCGAGGAGGTATTAACCTTTTGGGTAATGCTAACAAAAATGAAAAAGCTTTTAGAACAGCTTACACAGCGGGAGCCGGTGTTAGAGGAGAAAACGTGTATTTTGATGTAGCTTACCGTTTTGAAAAACAGTCTTATGTTTATCAACCGTATATCACGGCTGAGCCCGCTCGGCAACCGGATATAGATGTGTCGTCCGCTCAACATAATTTTGTCGCCACTTTGGGTTTTAAATTTTAAGCAATTGTGTTCAATAAAAATGCCAACCGAGACACTGTCGCTCAGTTGGCATTTTTTATTAGGACTCATTTTTTTATCCCATTTCGGCTTCCACTGATTTCACTTCGGGAATCATACGCGTCAACATACCTTCGATACCGGATTTCAAAGTGACGGTTGACGAAGGGCATCCACTACAAGAACCCTGCAAAATCACATATACAGTGCCTTTGTCAAAAGCTTTGAATTCGATATTGCCGCCGTCCATTTCTACCGCCGGTTTCACGTAAGTATCAATCAAATCTTTGATACGCTTCACCAATTCGGCGTTATCGCCTTCATACTGAGGGGTGTCATTTTGAATGGCGCTCATAGCTTCAGCAAAGCCATCTTTCAGAATAACACCATCATTTTCAATGAAATCTTTAATAAATTCCTTGATTTTAAGCATTATTTCTGCCCAATCATAGTTAAACTCCTTTGATATAGTTACAAAGTTGTTGCAAATGTACACGCCTTTCACGAACGGCATTTAGAAAAGAGCAGAGCCAAGAGGCGACCATTCCTATGCTAATGCTACTTCGCGGAAATCAGCCGTACCACGATACAACATCCGGTTCGTAACGAATTTCAAAGATTCGGGATTCGGTGTTTGCTCGGTGTATAAAAGCACCGGCGTTTTCGTAGCTGCTTCCATATTTATAGCGGCGAATATTTCCGCCGAAAATTTAAATGAAAAAATAAATAAATTTTAAAGACCTCTTTCTCTATTTAGAAAGATTCTACAAAAGTAACGCTTTTATAGGTTTTATGTTTAAAAAATCGAAAAAAATCTCAAGGTCATTTGTAAAAAAAAAATCACATTTGAAAATATCCATCATTTTAAAAAATCAATATTCCTTTTCAAACCTTCATATTTTGTTCGTTTAACAGCTGAATTTTTAAATAGCGCCTTAAAAACATCTTCTGTTATTTCATACCACTCTTCTTTGGTCATTTCAAGTAAATTCGGATGGGGCTCAAATTGTGGTTCATTGTGTTTTTTTGAAAATCGATTCCAGGGGCATACATCTTGACAAATATCGCAACCGAACATCCAACCATCCATTTTGCTTTTATACTGAGGGGGTATCATTTCGTCTTTTAACTCGATGGTCAAGTAGGAAATACACTTTGAACCATCCACCCAATAGCCATTCGGGGCAATCGCCTCTGTGGGGCAGGCATCAATGCAACGAGTACAGGTTCCACAATAATCTTTCATGGGCGTATCGTAAACCAATTCTAAATCAATGATAAGTTCGGCAAGGAAGAAGAATGAACCGGCTTTGGGGTGTATCAACAACGTATTTTTACCAATCCAACCCGTGCCGCTTCTTTTTGCCCAATCTCTTTCGAGCACGGGTGCTGAATCTACAAAAGCCCGACCATTAACTTCACCAATTTCGGTTGTGATGAAGTGCAAAAGTTCCTTTAATTTATCTTTGACTACATAGTGATAATCTTTGCCATAAGCATATTTTGAAATTTTAGGCGCTTCAGGGGAAGTTTGTTTTTCATCTGTAAAATAATTGTACGTCAATGAAATGACTGATTTAGCTCCTTCTACCAATTTTCGGGGATCAATCCGTTTATCGAAATGATTCGCCATATACCCCATTTTACCGTGAGCATCTTGATTAAGCCATGCTTCTAAACGCCGAGCCTCCTCATCCATTTGCTCTGCTTTAGCAATGCCGACAAATTCAAAACCTAACCGAAAGGCTTCTTCTCTTATTTTATCAGTATGGCTTTTAAACATCTTAATTTTTCTCCAAGATACTAAGCTTTTTTAATCTTGACATCTCGTGAGGGTGTAATTTATCAAAATTGATTTGGAACATCTGTCTCTCTATTACGTCTTATAGTAAGACAACATAAAATATTTTAAAAAGTATATTTTCAATAATTTTTAAGCCTTCTTATCGTTTAATAATCAGTTTTAATGCAGAAAAATATAAATTAAGTAATGAAAAAAATCCTATGGTTTATCTTTGTCAGTATTATTTTTAGTAGTTGTAGTAATTTGGATGTAGTTGAACATAAAGATGAAGCGGGTCGCCTTATTGAACGCTACACCGTTGATAAAAAAACAAAACTTAAGGACGGCTTGCATGAAGCTTTTTTCTCAAATGGCGGTAAATCTGAAGAGTCCTATTATAAAAATGGGGTACTCAAGGGGGAGCAAATTTTCTATTATGAAAATGGTCAGATTCAAGAAGTCCGAAATTTTGATAAAGACGGCAGTTTTTCAGGGGCTTACAAATCTTATCATGAAACAGGTAAGTTGAAATCCGAAGGCCAGTATATTAATGGTTCGATGAGTGGTAAATGGAAGTTTTTTTATCGAACGGGCAATATCAAGGAAATCGTTCATTTTAGAGATAATGTCGAGAATGGTCCTTTTATTGAATATTACGAAAATGGTAAAATCAGTGCCGAAGGGACTTATATCAACGAATTAGAGCATGGCGCTTTAAAAAAATACAACGATAAGGGTGAATTAACCTCTCAAATGGAATGTGAGAATGGAGTTTGCCATACCGTTTGGAAAAGCGATATGATGAAAGACTCCGCGAAAAAATTGTAATTTTTAACTATATTCACGTAGAAACGCGATGTGACTTGACAAACAACCCATCATCGCGTTTCTACAAAAAAAATTTGCCTGTGACCAAACGTTTACTTTTTATCCCCCTCAGTATTTTTCTGTTTTCCAGTACTTCTGCCCAAATCGGGGGGCAATACGTTTATTCTTTCTTAAAACATATACCTTCTGCTCGACTGACGGGTTTGAATGGCAGTCAAATAGCACTACGGGATGATGACTTGGCTTTAGCTTTTCAAAATCCTGCTCATCTCAACTCTTTGATGCATAACGCTTTGACGTATAATCAGAATTTTCTTTTGGGCGGTATCAAATCCGGTTATTTCGGCTATGGGTATCACGTCTCTAAATTAAAAACTACTTTTCAAACAGGGGTTCAATTTATCAGCTATGGAACGTTCAAACAGACCGATGAATTCGGAAATATTAATGGAGAGTTCAAAGCAAGTGAATATGCCATCACGCTTGGAGCGGGCAGACAAATTAACGAACGGCTATCAACAGGTATCAATCTGAAATACATTACTTCCCAATTAGAAGCATATCGGTCAACAGGTCTTGTGGCGGATTTGTCTGGCGCATATTGGAATGAAGAAAAAAAATTTGGCGCCGCTGTGGTTTTTAGGAATATTGGTGCGCAATTATCATCTTACAAAGGAAATGGTAACACGGGCAAAAAAGAAGACCTTCCTTTAGATGTTCAAATGGGTTTTACAAAAAAGCTCAAAAAAGCACCTTTTCGTATATCTGCTTTGTTACATGATTTAAATCGTTGGAATCTCAGATATGCCAATCCTTTGGATAATGAAACGTCTTTATTGGGCGAGGCACCCAGCGAACCCAGTAAATTTTCTCAGGTGATAGATAATCTTTTTCGCCATTTAAATGTCGGCGGTGAATTGATATTTGGTAAAAGTGAAGTCGTCAGAATTAGATTCGGATACAGCCATCAAGTGCGCAAAGAATTGAACATCAGTAATATACGCAACCTGTCAGGTTTTTCTTTGGGGGTAGGATTTAAAGTCAATCGCTTTAGGATTGATTACGGCATGGGTCGACAACATTTAGCCGGGGGTACTACGCACCTGAGTATTTCCACACATTTCAGTGAGTTTAAGAAAAAATGACCCCCCCTCAGTATAATTGCATTTCTCGACATAAAATGCTTGAGTAAAATATTATTTTTGCTAAAATCCTTTTGTTTATGAATTCAAAAAGACTTTGGCTCAGGAATATTTTACCCCTGTCACTCGGCGTAGTTATTCTCTCCCTTTTGTTAATCAAAGCTATTCGGATGCAAGTGACTTGCGACGAAGCTTATACGGTTCAAACCCTTGCACCTCTACCTGTATGGGATTTAATTTCCTATAAAGATTCTTATACCAACAATCATATCCTCAATACTTTACTTATAAAAGCACTATTCAGTATTTTCGGGATGAATCATTCTTTGGCACGCGTTCCGAATATTGCCGCTTTTATCTTGTATTTTTTCTTTTGTTATTGGTTTGCTAAAAGATTCATTACTGAAGATTGGGTGAGTTTATTGTTTATCGTTGTGATGACGTGTAATCCCTATTTATTGGATTTTTTCGCACTCGCTCGGGGTTATGGTTTGGCTATAGGATGTATGATGGGTAGTATCTATTTTTTAGCGTGTTACCTTTATGACAAAAATAAACGAAGTTTAGTCTTTTGTTTGCTGATGTCTATTTTGTCGGTTTATGCTCAATTTGCTTTGCTCCATTATTACTTGGGTTTAAACTTACTATTAGTGATATATCATTTTGGCTATTATGCACAAAATAGAAATGTCAGACAACTGCTTTATGGATTTAGTATGCAAGCAGCAGGTTTAGCCGTTTTAGTTTTTTTGATTTATTTGCCAGTGACGGCTATTATCCGAGACAACCAAATTGCGTATTACGGAACACGTGGTTTTTGGCAGGATACTATTTCTTCTCTTCTTTTTCATTCTATTTATGCTCAAGGTTACTTTTCAGATAAAACTTTAGACGTTTTTAAAAACTTGACATTGGTTTTATTCGGTGTCATTATTTTGTATTTTTTAGGGCATTTAATAAAAAAGCACTTTCTCATAGTTCAAAAAGCCTACCCCTCAGTATTAGCCTTTTCTCTTTTTGTCTGTACGGCTTTGAGTGTGATTTTACAATTTCATCTATTAGGCAACCAATACGTGAATGATAGAACGGCTTTGTTTTTTTACCCATTGTTAGCTATGATGATACCGATTGTGGCTGTGTGGAGTTTTGAGGTTAGGAAAAATTTAGGCGTTTTTGTTACGCTATTGTTTATAGTATTTTCCCTCAACCATGTCAAAAGAAGTTATTCGTTTAATTTCTATCGCGAATGGTGGTATGATGTCCATACCTATGAAATATTGGATTTTTTAAAATCGGAGTACGACAAATCCGACAAACTACAGCCCATTCGGTTCAATATGACATGGATGTTCAATCCCTCATTCACCTATCATCGGGAAAAAGGCAACATGACTTGGATTGCACCCTTGCGCTACGATAAAAAACCGGACACTTCTAATGTGTATGATTTTTATTATTGTACGCGCGACGAAATGCCGGCTTTGGAAAAACAATACGAAAAAATAAAAGAGTGGGATGATGGGCAATGGATTTTAATGAAAAAAAAATAAATATTACCTCTGCATCTCATCGTTAAGGAATCAAATTTCATCCTTTATTTTGCATCGTTAATCTATCATTTTTAATATTGACCGATTAATAGGAACATTTTTAGTGAGAAAATGCTTTTTATTGAGTTGAAATAATAATTTAATAAATCTAAAATATTTTATTCAAAATGAGAAGTCACGAAATTGATTACAAAATTTACGGAGAAGAAATGCAATGCGTTGAGGTAGAACTCGATCCGGACGAAACAGCGGTCGCCGAAGCCGGCAGTTTTATGATGATGGATGAGGATATTGAAATGGCCACAATTTTTGGGGATGGTTCAAATCAGGATAAAGGTTTCATGGGTAAAATATTTTCAGCCGGCAAACGCTTACTCACAGGCGAAAGTCTCTTTATGACTGCCTTCACGAATATTGGAATCAACAAACAAAGGGTGACCTTTGCCGCGCCATATCCCGGCAAAATTATTCCTATGGATTTAAGTTTGTATAATGGAAAAATTATTGCTCAAAAAGATTCATTCCTTTGTGCCGCAAAAGGCGTCACAGTGGGTATTGAATTTCAACGTAAATTGGGAACGGGCTTATTCGGTGGCGAAGGTTTTATTATGCAGAAGTTAGAAGGTGATGGTTTAGCTTTTGTTCATTCAGGTGGTTATGTTATTGAGAAGGAATTGAAAACTGGCGAAAAACTGCGTGTAGATACAGGTTGTATTGTTGCTTTTACCCAAGACGTACATTACGATATTGAATTTGTAAGAGGTGTCCGTAATGTCATCTTTGGCGGCGAAGGTTTATTTTATGCGACACTAAGGGGTCCCGGAAAAGTATGGATTCAGTCCATTCCAATCAGTCGTTTAGCAAGTCGTATTTTGTCGTATGGCACAGTTAACTCCGGCAAAGAATCGGGCAGCATTCTCGGAACTTTTGGTAATATTCTCGACGGTGAGTAATTTTGAATCTTATTTTTAATTAACAAACAAAAGCCTATCCGTTTTCAAATCGGATAGGCTTTTTGCAAACAAGAGCATTTATTACGAATTACGAATATCAATATGCCGATGTTTTTTAGTTTCATAAATGTCATCTATATCAATCATAATTCCTGTTTCTTCCACATCGCCAAACAATTCGTTTACCGCAGTACCAAAAGTGCGCATACTTGGGCTAAGGTTCATGTAAGAATTAATTAAAGGGGGAATATTTTCGCCAAGCTGTCTTACTTTCTGATTCAAAACGCGATAACCATCCTTATAAGCCAACTCTTTAAAATTTTCTTGAATTTTTGCAATATCATGTTGGTACTGCAACGCTTGAATTGGTACGACTAATTTATCCGGATCTGGGAAATAATACAACATAAAAGCCATGAGCCAATCCCGAGCTTCTACATTATAAGTAGGGTACATCGTTACTTTTCCAAAGAAGTATTTTATGTCCGGATGCATGACGATTAGTGCACCTAAACCATCCCAAAGGTTATCCAATGAAAACAAGCCTTTCCTATTACTTACGGAAGGTTGATAAGCAGGCTGTACCCACGAACGACCTAATTCTATGGTTTTAGGAATATATTCTTTGATGAATTTTTCACTGAAATTAAAAAGGTGAGCTGTCGAAAGATTTAAAGACCCATCAGGCAATACAGCATCGCGACAGAGAATGTAGCGATAGCCACCTATTATTTCTTTATCTTCTTCGTTCCACACTAAAAGTTGTTGATACGGCACTTCACAGGTATCATTGTCATCAATATCAATTTCTTCACCAGTACCACCACCTGCACTCCGAAAACTTACTTCTCTCAACCGCCCGATTTCCAACATGACATGAGGCGCATTGTGATGGGTAACAATGTAGATTTTATTATCGCCGTAATTGGTTTTACGGATGAATCGTTGTTCTGTTAATTCAGATTCTATTTTCTCTTTACTAATAGGTTCTATGATTGGCTTCATATCATTCATTAAACATTACTTTGTATATTGATACCAAAAGTCAATTTTTTTAAAACAACTTATCTCGGAGGAAACTGAGCAAAGTTATCGTTTTTTAAGTTATAAACATGTTCTTTTAATATTTGAGCCCATTCAGCATGGGTCTTTTCCTTGGTGAATTGTTCGGGGTGGATGGCTGTTCCAAATATAAATTCAATAGTTTTATTTTTTTGTAGGTACATTTCATCTGCCAAATACAGCATTTCAATATTTGCTTTAATACCTAATCTTTTTCGCCAATTGGCTAAATTATAAAAAAAGTTAGAATTTTTACCATCTATGTACGTCGGAATAATGGGTTTATTATAACGAATGGCTTTTGAAATAAAACTCTTTTGCCACTCCAAATCCAGTATTTCACCATTTTGTCTTCTGGAGACTAAACCTGCCGGAAAAAACAAAACACAATTATCGGAAGCAAAAACTTCATCCATAAGTCGGAGATTCTCTTTTGCATTTTTACCATGTTTATTCACTCCTACGAAAAGCTCTCCAAAATTTTCTAAATGTTGTAAAATATCATTGACAAAAAAGCGAATATCTTTTCTCCGTGTTCCAATAATTTTCATCAAGCCGACACCATCCAAACTTCCAAGGGGGTGATTGGCTGCAACGATACAACCTCCGGCGAGGGGAATGTTATCAAGTCCTTTTGCTTCTAACTTGACACCCATTTCATTTATTGTAGCTTCAACAAAAGCATGATTTTTGAGATGAGCGCTTTCATGTATAAAACGGTTGATTTCATCTTCATGTATAATCCGTTTCAAATATCGCAATATGAAACCCGGTAGAAATTTAGCTAATGTAGCGTTTTTACTTGCAATGACTTTTTCAACGTCAATGAAAGGAGCATTTTGTTCTTGCTGATTATCTTGCATAAAAACCTGAATTTATTGATAAAGCAAAGATAAAGTTTTGAGTTATTGTTTATGCATTTTTATGAGTTTACAGTATTTAAAAATCATTAATTTTCAAGGCAATGGATTCCGATGTAATATTTGGGAGAATAAGATGATAAAAAGATAGTTTAATTTTTAAACTATCTTTGGGTACTACCCCTTTTTAATTCAATAGAAAAGCCCCCCCTCAGTATTTTACTTACAGAGGGAGGGCTTCAAATATGGAATAAATTATTTGCCACCGCCATTTATGGTCTTTTCCTTTTCTTTGGCTCGCTTCATTCTTTGCATAGGATTTTCTCCGCCGCCCAAAGGATTGTTGTTGTTGCGTTTAAAAATTTCGAAACGACTCATTTGAGGTTTTGGAGGGAAATAGTTATTATTGATATCCACATCCGCTGTTTCAAGATAAGGGTCGATTACAACCTGTTTCAACTCTTTGGTTGTCTTGAATACCTTTGATACTTTGCGGTTACCCAGTCTCCAAATTTCAGCCGGAATTTTATGATAGTCTTTCGTACCATCTGTAAATTGTAGTTCTACAATGATTGGTGAAACCAACTCGCCTTTCAGCTCGAAAGAAATTTCATAAAAATTGAAACCGCCTTCCAATAATGCTTTTTCTTCTTTACCTAAAGTAGCTACGTATTTTTGATATTCTTCTTTATCTAAAATAGTTGCTTGGAATTGGTCGACATCTGAATAATAATCCCTCAGGTTCGGGTCAATTTCATCTTGAGTTTGTTTGATATCTTTTTCATTCCGGATGCTTGTGATGCCGCGAGGTTTAGACTTTGCTTCTTCTTTTTTAGCCGCAAATTCAATTTCAGGATTTTTACTATCTATTCTGAATGATTTAACTTTATCAACAGCAATATCTACATTATCTGTTGTATAGAACCAGCCCCGCCAAAACCAGTCAAGGTCAACTCCCGAAGCATCTTCTAAAGTACGGAAAAAGTCAGCGGGCATTGGGTGTTTGAACATCCAACGATTCGCATACGTTTTGAAGGCATAATCAAATAGTTCTCTACCCATGACTGTTTCACGCAAAATATTAAGAGCAGCTGTGGGCTTAGCATAAGCGTTGTTGCCAAATTGACGAATAGACTCTGAGTTTGTCATAATCGGCTCAAGTCTTGAAATGTCCCCTTTCATATATTCTACTATTTCTGAAGCGGGGCCTCTTCGAGAGCGATAGTCACGCTCCCACTGTTGTTCAGCTAAGTATTGTAAAAACGAGTTCAGTCCTTCGTCCATCCAAGTCCATTGACGTTCATCAGAGTTCACTATCATTGGAAAATAGTTATGCCCTACTTCGTGAATGATAACTGATATCAACCCATATTTTGTACGTTCACTATAAGTACCATCTTTTTCAGGACGACCACCATTGAAACAAATCATCGGATATTCCATACCAATCCGATCCGTATGTACTGAAATAGCTACGGGATACGGGTAAGGGAATGTATGATGTGAATACCATTTGAGCGTATGAGCGACGGACTTGGTAGAGTATTTTTCCCAAAGAGGGTTACCTTCTTTAGGATAATAAGACATCGCTAATGGGCTTGTGCCATTTTCTTGCTTAACGGCCATAGCATCCCATATGAATTTACGGGATGAACAGAAAGCCACATCTCTTACATTTTCTGCTTTGAATAACCAGGTTTTCTTTGCAGTTGACTTTGTCTTCTCAGCTTCACGGGCTTCTGCTTCGGTAACAATGATGACAGGATTGTCATAGGTTGACTTAGATTTATTGAAGCGGTCAGCTTGAGCGGCAGTCAAAACTTGAGCCGGATTTTGTAACAAGCCTGTTGCTCCCACTATATGATCAGCCGGAACTGTAAGTGCGACTTCATAATTTCCGAAAACTAAAGTGAATTCACCTGCTCCCAAAAACTGTTTATTTTGCCAGCCCGTTACATCACTGTAAACACACATGCGCGGATAATGCTGAGCGATACAATATAAGTAGTTATTATCCTCTGGAAAATATTCCCAACCGGAGCGAGCACCGGTTTTCAAACGATCCACAATATTGAACATCCATTTGACTTTAAGGCTAAATTTCTCCCCTTTTTTTAAAGGTTTAGGTAAGTCAACACGCATCATTGTTTCTACAATGGTACGAGGTAAGTCTTTATCCATAGCATCTTTGACCCACTCTACTTTAAATCCGTAATCTGTTTGAGGGTCAATAACAGCCAATTGACCCGCTGTCATTTTTTCATCAATTTTTGTTTGATTTACTTTTGAAGCAATACCGTCTTTTTCAAAATTGTTCTGATCAAGTTGTAACCACAAATAAGTTAATGCATCTGGAGAGTTATTCGTATAAGTAATTGTTTCTTCTCCAAAAATTTGTTGCTTTTCATCGTTCAATTCTAACTTCATTTTGTAATCAGCCTGCTGTTGCCAATATTCATGACCTGGTGCACCCGATGCTGTGCGGTAGGTATTTGGAGTGGGTAACAGCTCTTCGAGTTGACGAAATTTATCGTCAAACGGCTTACCTTTATCTTGTCCTTTTAGTATTGGAAAACTGATTAACACCAGTGACAATACCCATAAAACTTGTTGGAAATTTTTTTTCATTTACTTTCTGATTGATTGGTTTGTGATTTTTATTTAATACTTACTCATGTAAAATTAGACAGAATTTTCAACCAAAGGTTGTTTTTTGTCTAAAAAAAGCATGCTTTAAAATAATAAAAAAAGGTTTGTTCCACGTGGAACAAACCTTTGAGCTTTTATTCGATATTTTAGTAATTAGTCAATAACCAATTTTTAAAAGATTCGAATTGAGTATCAGTGATTATCGATTTTTTTTCTTTATCTACCAAGGTTAATAATCGGTCTGGAACATTTATTTTTTGATTCAATATACCTTCTACATCATCCAAAAACTTTGCTGGATGGGCTGTTTCCAAAATAATACCTACAGCGTCAGTCTCTTTTTGATATTCTTTTAATGCAAGATAACCAACAGCACAATGTGGATCTAAAATATAATTGAATTGTTTGAATACTTCAATCATGGCTGCTTTTGTACTCAAATTATCAAAAGCATATCCTTTAATGTTAGACGCCATTTTGTTCCACGTGGAACCAAACATATCTAACATTCGTGCAAAATTTGAGGGGTTTCCTACATCCATAGCATTAGAAAGTGTTCTTACTGAAGGCTTGGGTTGATAGCTACCGGTTTTTAAATAATGAGGAACAATAGCATTATCATTTGTTGCAGCAATAAATTGATGAATCGGCAAACCCATTTTTTTTGCAAAAAGCCCTGCTGTTAAATTGCCAAAATTGCCAGAAGGGACTGAAAATACGAGCGGTTTACCTTTGGTATCTACTTGCTTGAAAGCCTCAAAATAGTAGAAACTTTGAGGTATTAACCGTGCAATATTAATGGAATTGGCAGAACTTAATCTGATTTTAGAGGTTAGTTCTGAATCTAAAAACGCTTGTTTTACTAAAACTTGGCAATCGTCAAAAGTGCCATTGACTTCTAAAGCAGTGACATTTTCTCCTAAAGTGGTCAATTGTTTTTCTTGGAGCATACTTACTTTTCCACTCGGATATAATATGACTACCTTAATACCGGGTGTTTTATAGAAACCTGCTGCAACTGCTCCACCGGTGTCTCCTGAAGTAGCGACTAATATAACCAACTCTTTATCATTTTTCTTATTGAAATAGGACATCAATTGAGCCATAAACCGAGCACCAAAGTCTTTGAAAGCTAATGATGGTCCGTGAAAAAGTTCGAGAATATGGGTACTATCGTCCAGTTTCACAACCGGTGCGGAAAAATTTATTGACTCTTCAACAAGTTTTTTTAAATCGCTATCAGGAATTACCCCCCTCAGTAGATGTCGTGTAATTTCGTACGCAATGCTCTGAAATGAAAGATCTTTTAAATTTTGAATAAACTCACGAGGCAATTCAGGGATAAAATCGGGCATAAACAGGCCATTATCATCTGGTAATCCTTTGAAGATAGCTTCTTCTAATGACACAAAATGACTTGGATTTTTTGTGCTGTACAGTTTCATAATTAAAAGGTTTTAATAAAGTTCCACGTGGAACATTTTTAATCAGCATAATACAGTACCTTCTAAATTAATAGGCGATACATATAATTCACATTCTATTTTATGTTTTTCATAAATTCTTTGCATAGCCTCTCCCGCTTTTTCAGCAATGATACTATTTTGACTTAAAGCAAAAATGGAAGGACCTGAACCTGAAATACTACATCCCAATACACCTTCACCTAAAGCAGCATTTTTTACATCGTAAAAGAAAGGGATAAGTTGAGCGCGTTGTGGTTCAATAACAACATCTTGTAAAGATCTTTTAATTAACTCGAAATCAGAGTTAATCATACCCAAAACGAAAGCGCCTAAATTGGCGGATTGTTGTACCATACTTTTTAATGGTACATCGAGCTTTAACATAGCCCGTGCTTCTTTCGTCAGAACCTCAACTTTGGGATAAATAACAGTTGCATACAATCCTCTTGGCGTAAAAATACGATGAACATCAAGCGTTTCACTGTCTCGTACAAGTGTCATCCCTCCTAATAATGACGGTGCAACATTGTCAGCATGGATAGCACCACTGGCAATACTCTCTCCTAAAACAGCAAACCTTAGTAAATCGCGCTTTTCAAGTGGACGTCTAAGAAGTTCATTCACCGCAAAAACAGCCCCAGCTGCACTGGCTGCGCTTGAACCCAAGCCACTTCCAAAAGGCATTTTTTTATGGATTTCCATTTCAATTCCTTGCCCTAATTCATCTAAATGTTCTAATAGTTTAAGAGCAGCATATCCGGCTGTATTGCGTTCCGGTTCAAATGGTAATTTACCACCAGTTATTTTTGTTATTCTTAAACCCGGAATGTCAGAATGCCTCACAATGATTTCATCACCGGGTTTATCAAGAGCAAAACCCAATACGTCAAATCCACAAGCTACATTAGCAACACTTGCAGGAGCAAAGACCTTAATACCAGTTTTATTTTTTGTTGTAGAAATAATAGTCGGATTTGTCATTTCCATTTTTAATAATATTATATAAGGGTGAGCCTTGTCTTTTCAACAAGAGATGTTTCACGTGGAACTTTATTTAGATAAAAAAAGAATTGGAATGATTCCATAAATCATTCCAATTAATAAAGCACAAAGTTACAATAAAAATCATCGCATTTTAGAAAAAAATAAACGACAACATTATCGAATTAGGGACAAATCGCCCGAAAATTGAAATACTTTGCCGCCCGGACTCTTAATTTTAATGAAATAAAAATAGACATCTGAAGTCAAGTCTTCTCCATTTTGTTTGCCATCCCATCCTCGTAAGCCATTTTCATTAGCATATACTTGTTTTCCAAAACGATCAAAGACTTGAAAGCTTTCAATTTTATAAATATTTTCGTTACTATTTTTACTTACTATAGTAAAATAGTCGTTTAGGTTGTCACCATTAGGTGTAAATGCATTAGGTAACTCAATGAAGGGCAACCCAATGATTTTGATAGAATCTTCATTCTCGCACACTCCGGTTTTTACCAAAGCCTTATAGACAGTTTGTCCTCCTTTTACAGTAGCCGTTAAGTTAGCTTGCTCTTGCGATATCTTTTTTCCGTTTTCGAACCAAGCAGTTATACCGCCCACTACTGAGTTAATTCTGATGGGTAGTAATTCTCCTTCCAATAACTCGCCTTTTTTATCAATTTCAATTTTTACTATTGGTTTTAAATTAATACTCAGTTTTGTAACCACTATGCTGTCACATCCGCTTTGTAAGTTAAAAGTGTCTTGATAAGTACCAGCAATAGACACTAATCTTCCTTTTGGCAATTTATAGGTTTGCCCTTCACATATATTAGCAGAAATATTTGAAATTGCACTTTCTTTTTTTGTGAGTGCAACTTCTATAATTTGAAGACACCCCTCAGTAGTCCGTATTGTATCATGATACAATCCTGCTCCTGTAATCACTTTTCCACTCGGTAAAGTGTATGGCTGTCCAAAACAGATTGATTGGTTTTGGCTACTGACAGGGATAGGAGTAAATGATAGTTTGGTAATCACAATACTATCACAATCGAATAAAGTTTGTAAGGTGTCATGGTATGTTCCAGCTATTTTTATCTTGTTACCACCTGGAGAGTTGAATATCTTGCCGGAACATAGTTTAACTTCTTGATGGAAAATAGTCTGAGGTTGAACAGTCACATTAAAGTTCTTAGAAAAGACAAAACATCGATTAATGTTTGCAAATAAATCATAAGTACCATTAATAGCAAATGGGAAACGAGCGATTTGCTCCGTATCACGCTCTGCTAAGGGGCTTGTCCACCGATAACTCATCGCCGGAAAATTAGCTGAAAGATATAAGGTATCATTTTCACATGGAGCAGAGACATTTATTGACTGGTCAATTCTGAATGGGTCGCATATGATACCGGCTGTAAAATTTTCGCAGTTGTCAAAATCCTCTTTCCATATCAGTGTATTCCTATTGTCATAGACTTTAATCCAATCTAAAGCACCGGCACCTTTGCTTGAAAAATTAATGATGTCGAGATTACAAATAGTGTGCGGATAAACGGTACTATATATTTCTACTTCATCTAATGTTAATTGAATAGTATCTTCTGTAATGGTCATTTTTGCTGTGCGCCATTGGCTTAAATTAGTGACCAAAGCGGGTAAACTTCTTTTCAATACACTATCTGCTATGCGAATGTTTGTCGCAGCTAATCCTTGTGGAGTTCCGGCAAAAGTAACGCTGGTTTTATGACCATTGCTAAAAAAACCGATATTAGTTTCAAGGTCTTCGAGTCCCCCAATCTCTGCACTATTTTTAAATCGCACCTCGTAAGCGAAATTGCGGGAGATGCAAATAGTGTCTTTATAAATAAAGTTTGATCGATAATTGCTTTGATTACTGAGGGGGGGGGCTATTCTCATTTGTCCGTTTTTCACAATATCACAAATGCTTTCGTCCTCCTCCACAATATCATTAGGGTAGGATACATAACCACGCCAGAGAAAACTATTTTGGGAAAAAGTTGGGGCGCTAAAAGAAAAGAAGATAATAAAACATACAATAATTTGTCTGGACATTATAAAATGATTTGTTTATTTTTCATGAGTTTATATATGCTCTACAAAAATAATACTTTTTCTATTGTATGTGAAAATATTTTATGTTAATATTTTAAAAGTGTTTTGTTATATATCTCTATATAAATGATTTTTTTTAAAAAATTTATCCTTTTTTTAATAATTTGATGAATTTGGCATTTTAAAAAATAAGTAAATGTGGGTGTGTGCCAAAAAATAAAAATCAGATAAAATAATAATATTATTTTTTATATTGAAGATTTAATTATATAAATATTTTATTAACAATGTTTTATATATTATACGCAATTAAATATAATTTCCATTCTTGTTTCTTTAGATTAAAGTGGCATAAGCCTTGAAATCTGTTTTTAATAGTAAAATAAAATATATAGCGTTATTTTATACAAATACATTTATGAAAAATCTATTGTTAGTATTTATGCTTTTTGGACATTGCCTCACGTCGAAGGCAAGAAATATTTTAGAAACGTCAACAATCGATGAGTATGTGTTGAAATACAATCTTTTAGCACAATCGGAATCTTTAAGAAGTGGTATTCCTACCAGTATTATCCTCGCACAAGCTATTTTAGAATCCGGTTTTGGGAATTCCGATTTATGCAAACGTAGTAACAATCATTTTGGCATAAAATGGAAAAAAGCCGGTGATGGAGAATTCGTAAGCGCGATGGATGATGACTATGATAAAAATGGGGTAAGAGTAGCCTCTAAATTTGTTAAATACTCGTCGGCTTCTGAATCTTTTAGACACCATTCAAATTTTTTAGTTCAAAAAAATAATTATCGGTCTCTTTTTAAATACGGGCGTTTGGATTTTGTAAATTGGGCCTATGGCTTGAAGGCATGTGGTTATTCTACTGATTCGGATTATGGAATTAAATTAATAAAACTCATCCGCCATTATAATTTGGATAAATATGATAATATACCATTTATGGCATCTAAAACACCCGTAACGAAAAACGTGAATTATAAGAAATTGAAGTTTAATTATTATAACAGTAACCAATTACATATTTTGTTTAAATTTTTAAAAACGCGAGGTGAATACCTGGAAGAGTCCATATGTCATAATAAAGTTAATCGCATGCCTATCTTAAAAAAATATTCAGACAATTGGAGACAAAATCCTCAAATACCTAATAAGAAAGGTTTTAGAATACAAGATGAAATAGTATGTTTACACGAGGAACAGCAGATTCTTTCTTATGGTGAGAATGAATAGATTTCATGCATTTCACACTCTCTTTTTATTTCTAATTTTAGGTTGTTTTTTGTCACAATTATTTTCTTTAAGATAAATCATGCAAATCAAATGAACAGACTACAAAATTTATCCTTGATTGAAACTGAAGAGTTTGATATCTGTATTATTGGTGGAGGTGCTACCGGAATGGGTTGCGCTTTAGATGCTGCGCTGCGAGGATTAAAAACAATTTTGATAGAAAAAAATGACTTTGCTTCGGCAACGTCTTCGAAATCTACTAAACTTTTTCATGGCGGTGTTCGGTATCTTGAACAAGCGGTTAAAAAATTTGATCGAGAACAGCTCAAAATGGTTTATAAATCTTTGCAAGAACGCAAAGTGCTCATTAAAAATGCTCCTCATTTAGCACATCCTTTGGCTTTGATGACACCATGCTCCACTTGGATTGAAGGAGCATATTATACGATAGGACTTAAAATTTATGACCTTTTAGCGGGTAAAACCAATTTAGCGCCGAGCGATTGGCTTTCTAAAAAAGAGGCGGTTGCTCGTATTCCCCAACTGAACGCGAAAAAATTGAATTCAGCCGTTTTGTATTATGATGGTCAGTTTGATGATGCCAGATATACCATTTCACTTGCTAAAACTGCGGATGAAAATGGGGCAATTATTCTGAATCATGTGGATGTTCTTGGTTTTGAAAAAGATGAAGAAGGAAAATTAACGGAGTTGAAAATATTTGATTCCTTGAAAAAAAATCCATATACCGTTAAAGCTAAGTTATTCGTCAACGCAACTGGCCCCTTTGCGGATAAAATCCGCATTATGGCAACCCCCTCAGTATTGCCCCGTATGCGGGTGAGCAAGGGCGTTCATTTGGTGTTGCCTCGTGATGTGATGAGTCCTGATACCGCTATCCTTGTTCCTAAAACCGATGATGGGCGGGTCATTTTCATCATCCCCTGGCAAAATCGGCTTTTAGTCGGCACAACTGATGAAGAATGTGAATTAACTGAAAATGAGATTGTCGTAAACAAAACGGATGTTGAATACTTGTTGAAATATGTGAATCGCTATTTGAAAAAACCGATTACTGTCGAACAAGTTCGAAGCGGATTTGGCGGATTAAGACCACTCTTGCAAGCAGACCCTTCAGCGGATACCAAAAGTTTGGTGCGTGACCATGAAGTTGAAATTGACCAACTAAGCGGTTTGATAAGCATCATGGGTGGGAAATGGACAACTTACCGCTTGATGGCAAAGGATACCATTGATACATGTGAGGAGATACTGAGGGGGGCGATTTCAGAATGTAAAACTGATCAACAACAGCTCGCAGGAGCAGAAAACTGGACACCTGATTTGTACAAAAGCTTAATGAAGCGATATAAAATTCAAGAATATATCGCTAAGCGATTGAGTAGCAAATATGGAAGTGATGCCATAAAAATTTTGAACCTGATTTGGAAAGATGGGTCATTAAGGATGCCCGTAATTGAGGGGTCACCGGTTTTAAGAGCTGAAATAATTTATGCCGCTGTTTACGAAATGGGATATACCCTTAAAGATGTCTTTGCTCGGCGTTTGGGTTTAGAATTGACTGATTGGGACAGGACGATTGAAGCCATGCCCATTGCAGCGAGTCTTATGCAAGAGGCATTTTGGTGGACTGACGAGGAAAAAGAGCAGCAAATTAATGAATATACTCAAGAAATTATGGCTTTTAAAGAAAGTGCCGGTTTACCGATAAGCTTACGGGATTTTGAGCAGAAATCATAATTGTCAATATCCTTTCTGGACATAATAGCCTTTACCCGGAGCAAATGCGATTTTAGATTTGTGCATACGTTCTACAATTTTTTTTCGTTCGACGGCAATATCCCCTTTTATAAACTGTTCAATCAATAAGCCGGTCATTGGTGCGGCAAAATCACTACCCCAACCACCGTTTTCAACATAAATGGCGATGGCAATTTTGGGGTCGTTAGCGGGGGCAAAACCGATAAAGACGGAATTATCGGCGCCGTGTGGATTTTGAGATGTTCCGGTTTTGCCACACACATCAATTCCGGCAACTTGAGCATTTTTACCTGTTCCTGATTCAACAACGCGCTGCATGCCCATCACAACATATTCAAAGTGCTTTGCTTCCACACCCGTTTGATTTTTAATGGTATATTTATTATCAAGTACTTTATAATTTGACTGATTGGTCGAATCTTTATATCCTTTTATTAGATGCGGAGCGATATACCATCCTCTATTGGCAATAATGGCTGCAATGTTTGCCATTTGCACTGTTGTAAATTGATTCTCACCCTGACCGATACCGTTGGATACGATAGCTGTGGAATACCAAAAGCCATCACTTTTATAGACTTTATCATAGTATTTCGAATCAGGAATGAATCCGCTTTTTTCAGCGGGAAAATCTAAGTCCAATCGCCTGCCTAAACCAAAACGTTTTAAATAAACATTAAGAGAATCCAAACCAATACCGGGTTTTCTGTAATCGTATTTTTCAACAATAGTGCGATAGACTGTTGCGAAATATGAATTGCATGAATATTGAATGGCTGTTGCCAAGTCGCTGGCGTATGGGTGGTGATGGTCAGGGTCGCAAGCTAATAATCTTCTCCCATTATAATAATATCCACCCGGGCAATTAATCCCCATGTTTTTATCCCAAACGCCCATTTGCAAAGCAATAGATGCTAACATAGGTTTGAAGGTAGAACCCGGAGGATATTTAGCACTGACAGCACGATTGAAAAGTGGTCGCAAAGAATCTTTTGAAAGATTGTTGAGTGTTGCGTTGCGTTGATTACCAATGGCTAACATTTGGGGGTCAAATGTGGGGGACGTCACCATGGATAAAATTTCGCCTGTTTTCGGCTCGATGGCTATGATAGCACCTATTTTTCCTGCCATCATATATTCGCCTAATGCTTGTAATTTTAAATCAATAGAAGACACTAAATCTTTTCCTTGAACCGCTGAAGTATCCAATTTACCTTCTTTCCAAGGCCCTACTAAACGACCTAAATTATCTTTTAAAATAAAACGTACGCCTTTTCTTCCTCTTAACAATGCCTCGTATTGTCGTTCAAGTCCGGTTACGCCTAAATAATCTCCTGACTCATAAATACCCAGTGAGTCTTTGATTTGTTTAGGATCTACTTCATTTAGATAACCTAATAAATGCCCTGCATTGTGTTGTGGATAACCCCGCACATTGCGCAATTGTATTTTAAAACCGGGAAACTCATAAAGGGACTCCTGCAACCGCGCATACCCTTCCGGAGAAATCATTGTTAAAAACGGGAAAGGAATACTTTTTGAAAAAGGTGAATTTTTACTCGTAAAATCTTTTTCTATATTTAATTTAAACGTTGTGATATCTATACCGAGCAAACGGCATAGTTTGAGGGTATCCATATTTGAATCCAGCTGTTTATAAGTGACCATCAGGTCGTACTGAGCATTATTATAAACCAGAAGATTTAGATTGCGATCATAAACAACTCCTCTCGACGGAAAAATAATATCTCGGTCTATCGTAATAGCGGAGGCTTTGGTTTGGTAGCTTTGGTCAATCAATTGTAATTGTGCCGCTCTGAATAACAGTACTAAAGCTGTGATGGCGAAAACAACTATCACGATAAGACGCCTTTCCTGATTCAAGTCTTTAACTGCCATTTTTTACCTTTTGCTTTTAAATTGAAAATAGTGGACTATAGGACGGTTGTTTCAAATATTCTATTTATTCGACTGGGTCGAATAAAATACTATAAATCATCACAAATATAAACGATACAACAAAACTGGATAGTGTGTATATTAATATTCTACCGAAATATAAAGGTGTAAACACTTCGACACAAAAGAAAATGAACACGTGTAAAAAAACAAAAATAGCGGCATATCTGATAAACCAAGGAAATCCCATTCGATTACGAGTGGGACTGATACCTCCTTTATAACCTCCTTGGGGTTCTAAAAAATGTAAAAGAGGCGAACGTACATAAGCCATAAAAACACATGTCGCTGCGTGCATACCGATGGTATCGCTGAAGACATCAATAGAATAACCATAAAAAAAGCCGATAATCATCATCAACCAAACGGGGGTAGAAATTGGCAAAAACATCAAAAAAACGGGATACAAAAAAATGTTAATATAATTAAAATCAGCACCACCGAGGTTGATTTGCTTCAAAACCAGAACTTGAACTGCCAACAGAAATACTGCTCGGAGTACATTCCTAAGGATGAGAGTATTGCTCATTAATTATTTTTTAATATTCTTTTTAGGCTCCCAATAAAGGTCATTAAGTTCTTTAATCATAAGGTTATCCACCACATATACATATCGGACATTTGACAAATCACCCCACAACTCAACCAAGATGGTATAAAAATTATTGCCATTTTTGATTTGGACATCATTCACGCGACCTACACGAATCGACCCGGGAAAAATATCTGAAAATCCACTTGTGATTACGGTATCTCCTTTTATCACTTCTGCGTGTTTAGGGATGCCTTCCAGAAATGCATAATGGGGATTGTGATTATAACTTTTATCATCACTATACCATTTCAATGACCCGAAAAAACGATTGCGTTTTATCATTGCTGAAATTTGAACCCGACTGTTCAAAAGGGACATCACTTGAGAAAAATGGGGTGTCACATTTTTAACAATCCCCACGACACCATCCGGGCTGATGACACCCATGCCAGCTTTAATACCATGGTTACTACCTTGGTTGATAGTCAGGTAGTTATCCTCTCGGGTAGTCGAGTTATTAATAACTTCGGCTGTAATATAGTG
Organism: Saprospiraceae bacterium; assembly: GCA_031424115.1. Taxonomy (GTDB): domain Bacteria; phylum Bacteroidota; class Bacteroidia; order Chitinophagales; family Saprospiraceae; genus JAAFJT01. The sequence goes on from JANPGW010000176.1 coordinate 85,038, forward strand.
AAATTGCTGAACAACATCTACCGATTGATTGGTATCCGGTCGGATGGTAGATGTATCTAATGGGAATTCTACTGTCCCTCGCTTATCTATTGCAACATATTTCGATGCTTCAAGTTCTGTTCTGAGTTGAGCGTTTTCTTTAGCAAGGCTATCGGCAATTTCTTGTATGGAAATATATTTTCTGACATTGCTAAAATTGTCATATACCGTTCCGATTAAGAGATTTGCTGAGCTTTGATAAATTTCATTTTGCTTTTTATTGTACTGTGCTACAAGATACAATGAAAAGCCTTCTAAAGCTAAAAACAAAAGGAAGTTACCATATCGAAGTAGAAAGTTCATCTTCTTTGTTGTCAGATATTCAATATACTGAGGTTGTCAACCCCGAACTCTTGTTTGGTTAGTCTTTACAGTTTTTAAAATTATACCATAAAATATACTCCTTTATTAAACACGCTTTCTATCAATCAAGAAAGTGTATTTGTGGGTATTTTTCAGTGCCAATCCTGTACCGCGAACAACAGCGCGTAAAGGGTCGTTGGCTACATGTACCGGAAGCTTAGTTTTAGCAGCAATTCGTTTGTCAAGTCCTCTTAATAAGGCACCGCCACCAGTCAGATAAAGCCCCGTTTTATAAATATCAGCAGCCAATTCAGGTGGAGTCGTTTCTAATGCTTTTAATACGGCATCTTCAATTTTAGAAATACTTTTATCCAAAGCATGGGCTACTTCACTATAATTAACAGTCACTTGTTTCGGAATGCCTGTCATCAAATCGCGTCCGTTTACGGCAAAATCATCCGGTGGGGATTCTAATTCAGTGAGAGCTGAACCCACATGTATTTTGATTTGCTCGGCGGTACGCTCGCCAATTAGGATATTGTGTTGACGTTTCATGTAATTCACAATATCATTTGTCAACTCGTCTCCTGCTATTCTTATGGATTGATCACACACAATTCCTGAAAGCGCTATAACAGCGATTTCAGTTGTACCACCTCCTATATCAATAATCATATTACCAATAGGTTCTTCAACATCTAAACCAATACCCAATGCAGCTGCCATAGGTTCATGAATGAGGTAGGTTTCTTTTGAATCCACATGATCGGCAGATTCAAAAACAGCGCGCTTTTCCACTTCAGTAATACCGGAAGGGATGCATATCACCATTTTCATATGTGTGAAAAATCTACGACGCGCTCCTGTCATACGAATAAATCCTTCAATCATACTTTCAGCCGCTTGAAAATCGGCAATCACACCGTCTTTAAGGGGGCGTATTGTTTTGATGTTTTCATGCGTTTTTTCATGCATTTGCATTGCCTTATGACCAACGGCAATGACTTCACCCGTTTTACGGTTAATTGCTACGATTGAAGGCTCATCTACAACTATTTCGCCATCTTGTATAATAAGTGTATTGGCTGTTCCAAGGTCAATTGCCAATTCTTGGGTAAAAAAATTAAAAAATCTCATTCGTTGGTATATTCCTGCTTTTCAACATGAAAAAATGATTTGGACATAGTGATTTGTTACTTTTCTATTTTATGTCTGTTTTTGGGACAGATTTCAATAAATATTAAGCAACACAATCGAAAAACGCTGCAAAGCAAAGAAAATTCTAAGACATAAAAAAACATTTTTAAGTCCAAAGTAAAGTTTCTCTAATTTTTCTTTGATTTAGTGATTTTATGACCTAAAAATGACAACTCATTGATTTTGAATTTTTTATAAAAGCGCTTTTAATTCTTCAACGCCTTTTTCTGTCAGGTAGGGAATAGTCAGATTCATAAAAAAATGATGGTAGGATTTTACTTTATCCTGTTCTTTGCCCGTAAATAAAAACTCTGCGCTTGATACCCAAAAGTCGCCAAAAAAGATGGCAGAATGAATCCAAGTCATATATTGGTTTTCTATGGCGGGCGCTTTGAATAAACCTTTTTTTACCAATTCCGTTATCAAAAACTGATAGTGAATCTGCCTCATTACGGTCAGTTGTTTTTGTTGCATCTTAATTGACGGATTCCGCCGTATGATACAGGGAAATTCCAACATAATAAATCGGTACTCATATAACTTTTCGTAACTCTGAAGTGTCACATCATACAAGGATTTTATAGTAGAGATACCCCCCCTCAGTACCGTCATGTCTAAGTCAGCAACAAAACGGCGATACAATGTTTCGATAATGGTGTTGGTATTCGGAAAGTGATAGCATAAATTCCCATGGCTCATATTTAAAGCCTTTGCTATATGCCTGACTGTAATGCTATCAATCCCTTTTTGGTTGAACAATTCAAGAGATTTGTAGAGTATTTTTTCTTTGGTTGTCACAGAATAAATATTTGATTGTCAAAAATTTATAAATAAAATAATTTTAAATATTAACTATTAGTCCAATTGTTCTAACGGTAGAATATGTTGTTTGTTTCATATGTTAATCATTTGTATAATTCAACAAAAAAAAAGTGTTTACACATTGTTGGATGTATAAACACTTTTTTTTTGGTGCTACAATATCTATTCTTACATGTAAGAACCTGTTTTTATACCAATCTTACTTTTTTTTACCCCCTTTCAATTGCTCCTGTAAGGCTTTTAGCTCATCCATTTTGCCATCCACTACCAATTGGGCTTGTTGAGGCCACGTAGTTGGATCTAAAAATTGTAAACGATTAGTAACTAAAATTCCTTTAAGCGTTTCAAAGTTAGAAGCTGCTAACTGAACAAAATTTGTAATGCCGGCTGTTTGTAAATATTGATTAACCTTTTGCCCGATACCCTCAATGGCAGTCAGATTGCTTGGAGTGGTTGCCTCATCTTTCTTTTTAGGTTCTTTTTTAGCTTTGGGCGCAGCGTCTGTTTTTCCTGTTGCAGAAGGTGCGGTATCCGGTTCATCCTTGGGGCTGCGGGAGGTTTTTTCTTTAATGTCACCCTCCTCTTTGTCGTCAGAGGCTGCAACTTCTTCGTTGAGTTGATACAATTTAATATCTTCTTCGTGCAATTTAAGCCATTGTTTCAAACGCAATTTAGCGATTTGAAAAGCTGTTTTACGGCCTTTTCTTCTATATTTTGCTCGTTTGTATTCAAGTTCAAGGATAGCACCGTCTGTTTTACTAATATCTTTATCTGCTGTTTTCAGATAATGCTTAGCTGTTTTCTCATTGGTTTTGGCGCGTTCGAAAGCCGCTTGAGCTTTGTCATAAGCCCTTAAAAGCAATTCGTAATGAGATTGTTTGGATCTAATATTACCTGTTTTCATTGTTTTATTTTAATGATTTTAATAATGATATAATAAGTCTTGTATAGCAAGGTCGGTATTATTTTTTAAATAATTAAATTAACCGGAAATTAGTTTGTTCAAAGCGTCATTAACTTTTTGACGCTTTAAACGCCTTTGAATGACGATGGGTTCAACGGCGCGTTCTTTACAATCCATGATGCCGCAGCGTTCGCAGGTTGTATTCACCTCTAAGCTTTGGATAGCCGGATCGTTCAAAAACTTTATTTTAGATTTCGAATCGTTATCTATTACAATGCCAATTGAAATACTCACATTTCGAGCATCAGATGGGTGCGCTAAAGTAATACATAAATATTCATCGTTTGTACGAAAAAACTTGCTCCGTTGGATTCCCACAATATGAGCGATGTTGCCCCCCCCCTCAGTATGACCGCTTGTCTGAATTTTTTGAAAGTCTTGAAGTAAAGTAATAGAAATCCATCGTCGGCAATAATGTTCATCCAACCCATTACCATGCGGATGATGGCTCCTGTTGAGATGCAATTCTTTATTGATGTCAAATTTGTTGGTTTTTAAATGATGAATAAACCGTAAGAGAAAAAGTTTTTTCAACCCTAAAAACCTTGGCAACACATTTGTCATTCGTTGGAATATCATTTCCGGAGTGGCTTGATATTTGTGCATCAATCTGGTCAGTGATTCCCCATTATCCCAAGTTTCCATCTTAAAGAACTGTTCAATATCTCTGACAAAGGCTTCCCGATTAATAAGCAAAGCTGCTGAAAAATAGCCGGCTTTAAAATGGTTGAGCGCTTCATCAAATGTTTTTACTCTCAAAAGAGAAGATGTATAAGCTCTATCTTTTAATCCCAAAACATTGAAACCCAGTTCTTTACCAAATTGAAAAACTTTTTGAACCTCTGTCATGGCTTTGTTCAGCCGCAATTCTTTTGATTTCGGAATATAAACCGACCGAATATGTTCCAACTCCGGATAATGATCTAATCCATTTTCAATAATATTGTAATCAAATTTTTTCTCCAATAGTCCGGCTAAATAGTGTGATGGTAAAGCGTAACCAATGGGAACTTTATTCTGTTTGACAAAATCTTTCACGGCATCTTCCAAATCTTCGAAATAGTTGTTATTAAGTTCAAGATAAGAACGCAAAGCGCCGAAGTAAAAATTCTCTTCCCGTAAGGCATAATTACGACTCAACTCCACCAAAGTTGAAATAAAAGCCCCGACCCGTAAAGGTGCATTGGCAATAATCTCAATCACTTTACTTAGCTCTATCCCAAACAAATCAAGTGGAAGCTCGTTCAAAAAGTTGGATTGCAGCAAGTCTTCTATCGGAGCGAGACTCGCAGGCATATCTGATGATGTCAACTCGGCCGGCGTCGTATGCAAAGCTTTTGAAAGCAGTAAGACCTTATCTTCTTTAGGATATTTCTTACCTTTTTCAATCTCATTCAGATATGAAATAGACATTCCAGTATGCTCGGCAAGTTCGGCGAACGATAGATTTTTTTCGGCACGAAGCTGACGTACCTTCAATCCGAATATTATTTTGTTATTTTGTCCTTTATTATTCATTATAAGTTCAAATGTACATCTTTTTTTCAGAATAGCGAATTTTCGTTGATCAAGAAATTTTAAGAAATGGATAAAATAATTCAAATTTTACCTAAAGGTTTTGAGTCTTTCATTGTTTTCCTGTTCATCATTTCGGTGACTTTATTATCTAACTGGTTGGCGAGGCGTACTTTTTCTCGATTACTCAAAAAGAGTGAAGAAAATACGGATATAACAGGATTCAAGTTTATTGGTAACGCATTAACCGCCATTATTTATTCTATCGGTATTATTTTTCTGATACGGGAGATTCCGCCGTTGCGTACTTTCGCCGGTTCTTTGTTAGCTGGTGCGGGTATTTTGGCCGCTATTGTGGGTTTTGCATCTCAACAAGCTTTTAGTAATATTGTCAGTGGGATTTTCATTGTTTTATCAAAACCTTTTCGAGTTAATGACCGCTTAAAAATCAAAGAAATTTATGCTGGAACTGTCGAAGATATTACCTTACGGCATACCGTTATCAGAGATTTTGAAAACCGCCGTATTATCGTCCCCAACGCCATTATTGCCAATGAGATTTTAGTAAACGCTGATTATAACGACAATGCCGTTTGCAAGTTCATTGAAATGTCGGTCGGTTTTAAGACCAATATAGATCATGTTAAAAATATTATTGCCGACGAAATAGGGAAACACCCTTTGTATCTTGATAGAAGAACAGAGGAGGAAAAAGAAAAAGGCATGCCATTAGTAACTGTTAGGGTTGTCAGAATGACGGATTGGGCGTTGATACTGAGGGGGGATGCTTGGGCGATTAATCCTTCAAAAGCTTTCGATTTGTATTGTGATTTGCTTGAAAGCATCAAAAAACGGTTTGATGCTGAAGGCATCGATATCCCATATCCTCACTATATTTGGACTCAAAACAGTTGATTATTTTATTTACTTAAAAAACTCTAACTTTGCGTAGTGTTTAGGACACATCTTGCGCATATTTATTTTAATGTAAACCATTATAAAAATACCCGAATTTATCAACATGCGGTTAGTAGGAAGTTTGATAAAAAGAGCGCTTACCTTGGCGGACAAGATTCAAGGACTGGGACAATCCCCAATTGAGTTACAGCGCAAAACGCTGAGAAGGCTCTTAAGAAAAGCTCAATTTACAGATTTTGGAAAGCATTATAATTTCAGTAATATTCTTTACTCTTCCGATATTATCCAATCCTTTCAGTCAGTAGTACCTTTTTTTGACTATGAAAAAATCTACGATGAGTGGTGGCATCGCTCATTACAAAACAAACCGGATGTGTCGTGGCCCGGCAGAATCAAATATTTTGCTCTGAGTAGTGGTACTACTGGGGCTCCTAGTAAATACTTGCCAATGCCTGAAGATATGATTCGTTCGATTAGAAAGGCTGGATTCAAGTCCATTTTTTCTTCGACCAGATTTGACTTAGAGGATGATTTTTTTACCAAACAAGGTCTTTTTATCGGAGGTTCAACTACTTTAAAGGAAATGGGTGGCTACTTTGTGGGGGACATGAGCGGCATTAATCTCAAGGAAAGCTCTAAGTGGTTATCTTCTTTCTCAAAGCCGGGAAAGCGCATCCAAAGTATTCAGGATTGGAATCGGCGCATCGAAGTTATTGCGCGCAATGCCCCCAATTGGGATATTGGTTTTATTTCCGGCATACCCTCCTGGATTCAGTTGATGATTGAAAAAGTGGTTGCCTATAATAAAGTTGATAATATACATGAGATTTGGCCCAATCTAAGAATCATTGTACATGGAGGTATTGCATTTGAACCCCATCGCAATGCTTTTGATGCTTTGATGCGCAAACCGATGATTTATATTGACACTTATTTGGCATCAGAAGGTTTTATTGCTTTTCAAAATCGCCCTAATACGCGGGGTATGGCGTTGATATTGAATAATGGTATCTTTCACGAATTTATACCTTTCAATGATGAAAATTTCACAAGTGATGGTAATCTTAAAGGCAAACCCAGCGCTTATACGGTGGATGAAGTCAAAGAAGGGGTTGAATATGCTATCGTCATCAGCACGTGTGCCGGTGCATGGCGATACTTGATTGGTGATACCGTGAAATTCACAGATATTGAACGCAAAGAACTTATTATCACCGGACGTACAAAGCAATTCCTCAGCGTAACAGGTGAACATTTATCCATTGATAACATGAACCAGGGGATTCAGCATGCTCAGGATATTTTGAAAACTGATGTGAAAGAATTTACAGTTGCTGCTATTAACACTGAAAATGGATTCGCTCATCGTTGGATTATTGGCTGTAACCCGCCGGTGGATGCCTTAACTTTCGGTCGACTTTTGGATGAGCATTTGAAAGAAATCAACGATGATTATGCCACTGAGCGCAACTCTGTATTGTGTGAGCCACAGGTAGAGATTATTGCCCCTCAGATTTTTCTGGATTACATGAAATCGCAGGGTAAAATTGGTGGACAATCTAAATTTCCTCGAGTGATGAAAAGTAAACCCTTTAGTGAATTTGAAGCTTTCGTGTCCACCAAAAGAAAACGCATTGTTCATTGATTTTTAGACATTTTTAAATCCAATAACTTGAATTTTTTTTCAATAAAAGCTTTTTTAGCGGGGCTTCCTATTGGCTTTGCTTTCAGCTTTGCGCTCGGGCCCGTTTTCTTCACAATCATAAAAACCAGTTTGGATAGGGGTTTTCGCTCAACTATCCCTATCTCAATCGGTGTGATTCTTGCTGATTTGGTGTTATTGGCACTCGCTTATTCAGGCTTAGAAGCGTTCATTCCTAAAGGAATGGATATTTCATTTTGGGTGAGCTTGGGCGGTGGATTATTTTTGATAGCGATGGGGATACTTACCATATACAGAAGAAACCGAGTATCGATTGTGAAAGATATTGCTTTGTCAACCTTGATTTTACAGAATCTATCAAAAGGGTTTTTCTTAAATATTCTAAACCCTTCAAATTTTATGGAATGGGTCGGCACAGTCGGTTTATTAAAAACCAAATACCATTTTCAAACCTATCAAAACGTCAGTTTTTTTTCAGGCGCGTTATTAGGGGCAATGATAACAAGTCTTGCCATTTCCTATTTTGCGGGGAAATTACGTAAGGTTTTGACGATACGAGTGGTTCAATACATCAATATTGTTTCAGGAATTCTATTCATCGGGTTTGGTTTATGGTTATTGAGCGAGGCAATTTTTTAAAAGTCTTAATCAATCAACATCACCGAAGCAATGGTTGCTATCCCATCCCACAAGCATTTTATCCTTAAATTTTCATTCTCTCCGTGTTGATTATTGTCGTAATTCACTACCGGAATCGTCATCGGTGGCGTTTTTAATATTTGTTCAAATAAATACAAGGGTAAACTGCCTCCTGCTGACGGCATCAACACTATCGGCTCATGGGTAGAAGATTGAACGGCTTTGATAACTTGTTGTGAAATGGGTAAATCCATCGATGTTCTTTGCGCATTATAACCTGACCCATTGCGAATAGTGGCAATATTGGCATATGTCATTCTCTCTTCGTCCGTTGGTTCGCGGTCAATGACATAATAGCCTTGTTTTTTGATATGATTTATCACTTTTTGAATTTGTCTTTCTGCATCATTTCCTTTTACAAGTCTCAAATCAAGCGTGACGGTTGCTGTTGTTGGGATAATATTACTTGCTAAACGCCCGACATTGGCACTAACGATGCCGTTAATATTGAGCGTAGGCAGAGTCGTTATCAATTCCAAAAAAGACTTTCCGCCGCCTTCCGCTTGGGCGAAAGCCAACTCGCCTTGCATAATCGGGGCAGGATCCGGAATGGCTTTAAGGGCATTTTGCTCGGTGATACTGAGGGGGGTGACATCATCATAAAAACCGTCAATCAACACTTTGCCATTATCATCTTTCATACTTGCCAGCAATCTGACGAGTTTATGCGCCGGGTTGGGTGCCCAATTGCCATAGTTGCCACTGTGCAAGGGTCGTTTGGCACCAAAAACGGTGATATTCATATTAACGTCTCCCCGCACGCCAAATGTCACTTGCTTTCGTCCCGATGCGGGCATGGGCCCATCCGAAATAATCCAAGCGTCGGCTTTAAACAAATTTTTATGTTTTTCCAATATTTCACCCAAATGTGTTGAGCCTTTTTCTTCTTCGCCCTCAAAGAAAAATTTGATATTGATTTTAGGCTGTAAACCGCTTTGTCGAATGGCATCATATGCATTCAGAATAGTGAAAACCCCTGCTTTGTCATCTGCACTGGCACGCCCGTAAATCCGATAATCATCTTTTTGCGTAGCAGCAACATACGCGTCCCAATCCACAAATTTGCCTCCTTTGTCTAAAGAAGCTGTTGTGATTTGAGGAACGAAAGGGGAAAGCCCAGACGCCCATTTATCAGGATTCACCGGTTGACCATCATAATGCGCATAAAAAATGAGGGTTTTTGTGGCTCCTTTGGTCAATATTTCGCCATAAACAGCCGGAATGGCTCCTTTGGTATCAGCATTTAACAATCGCCCTTCGATACCTCTTTTTTTCATCATATCAACAATGAATCGGGCATTTTCGGACAATGCCGCCGTATCATTCATGGTGTTAGGAATAGATAAAAATTCAATATATTCTTTCAGTAGGGTATGATGCTTCGGTTGATGGTGGGCAGCTATTTTTTGCATAGTCGAGTTTTGACCATTGATATTGGACAATAGAAAAAAACAGACAATTAATAGAAAAATTTTTCTCATAATCTTATAGGTTTTAATATTTGAAGACGAAACACTAAATACATATTTTTCAAGTACTTATCATCGAGAATGTAAGAGGAATTCCTCCATCACACTTTTCTCCACGTCGAAAGAATGGAAACCCCGACGGGTAGTTTGATAAACTTTTTTAAGAAAAAATTTTCAGAAAGGAATATTTTGTAAAAAATAGTGTTGATTAAATTGCCTTTCAGCACTCCGAAGTCGGAACCAGTATCTTCGCTTGTGGCTTTCTTTTTAGTGGGTAAAATCTTGGAAAGCACTCGGAATGCAGCAATCGGAAAAAATAACCAAAAGTTGAAATAAGAATGAAAAATATTCTCATCACTCTTCCCAAACACGCCCTTCAGTATAGAAGTAGTGTATCGTCGGTAATGATGATTGACGACATCGTGTGCAGACCACAAAAACATAAAAGCCGGAACCGTGACACATATCACCCCTCCTTTTTTGCACACCCGCCGCATTTCTGAAACCGCTGAATGATCGTCAACAACATGTTCAATTACATCAAAAGCGCACACGAGGTCAAACTGTTCATCATCAAAAGGTAAATCCAAGATTGAGCCATTAACTATGGGTATATCAAGGTTGTTTTTGACAAAATCAAAGCAGTCTTTGTCGTATTCAAGAGATTGTACCTCTCCAAACTGCATCAAAAGTTCTGACGACCGACCCGTTGCTGCTCCTATATTCAAAATTTTTAGGTCTTTTTTTTCGGAATAAATCTTTGCAATATGGCTCATTAAAATATCCGCTCGAGCCATAAACCACCAATGCGAGCGCTCGAGATGATAATATTCTTTATAATAATTTTTTTCCATCTTCAAAGTTAATGAACCGGCTTGTTTTTTTTATTAAAAGCGATGGCTAATCTGATTTTATCATAACCAAAAGTCTCATCGAAAAATTCATAAATCTCTTTCAATTTAAAAGGCTCTTGAAAATGGCGCAGTTCGGCCGTAATAGTTTGCAATTCTTTGACCGAAATAAAGCTATGTATATCAATATGTTCATCATTTTCAAAAAGATAAGCCACGTGACTGATAACAGTTGTGGTCGAAAGAAAACGTTTCTCGGCAATTTCTTCAATGCTTAAACCTTGTTTCAGTAGTTCTAAAGTTTCAGTAGTAGTGTGCTTTTTATCTACTTTAACGATGGTGGCATGAGAGGGAGATACCAAGGGTTTTTCAATAAAATCGGGATTAGCGGTAATAAAATCATTTATTTTATTTAAAAAAGCATCGCCAAAGGTTTGAAACTTTTGCTCCCCCACACCCGATATTTTTCTGAAATCTATTTCATTTTGAGGCACCATAGCCGCCATTTCACTTAATGTAGAATCCGAAAAAACGAGATAAGGCGGAATTCCCTTAGCCATTGCAATTTCTCTGCGCAACTCGCGCAACACATCGAACAGTTCGTTGCGAGCCCGTAATCGAGGGGTGGCTTCAGTTTTAGTTTTTGCTTCCACTGCTTTTTTCTTGATGTCTTCCCGTTCTTTGATACTGAGGGGTCTCACAAGTTGCACCATTTTACCATTGAAAAGGACTTCTCGGCTGGTTGGTGTGAGTTTTAATTTATGTTTATCATCATAAGCGATTTCAAGAAACCCAGACTGTATCATTTGCCAAAGATAACTTTGCCAATCTGATTGGGGGACATTGCGACCTACGCCATACGTTTTGATTTTATCATAACCTTTTTCGATAATTTCGTAACGCGACGACCCCCTCAGTACGTCAATCAAAATCCCCATATTGGCTTGTTCCTGTAAGCGGGTGACAGCTGAAAGCGCCATTTGTGCATAAGTCGAGCCTTCAATATATTGAGGAGGGGATTGACAGACGTCGCAATTGTCACATTCGCCCTCATAATTTTCACTGAAATAGTTGAGTAAAATTTTTCTACGGCAAATCTTTGCATCGGCGAATTGCAACATTCTATCAAGTTTTGCCGATTGAAGTTCTTTATTGACGCTGTCTCCCTCTTGAAACATATCTCTGTAAGTTACCACATCTGACATGCTGTAAAACAAAATCGTTTCTGCCGGAGCGCCGTCCCGACCTGCCCGACCTATTTCTTGGTAGTAGGATTCGATATTTTTGGGTAAATTATAATGAATCACCCATCGGACGTTCGATTTGTCAATCCCCATTCCAAATGCCACCGTTGCGCAAACTACTTGTATCTTATCATTGATAAAATCTTCCTGCACTTGCGACCGCTCGCGCGAAGGCAACATGGCATGATAAGCCGCCGCTTTAATATTATTAGAAAGGAGTTTAACGGTCAATTCTTCGGTGCTTTTTCGACTAAGGCAGTAAATGATGCCCACTTGTTTCGGATGGGTTTTAACAAATTCAAGAATCTGTTCAATGCGTTTTTGACCCGGACGCACCTCAAGACTGAGGTTAGGGCGGTCAAAACTCGAAATGAATACCTCCGGATTGTCGAGATTGAGTTGAGAAATAATATCCTTGCGCGTCAATTTATCGGCAGTAGCCGTAAGGGCAACAATGGGGATTTGTGGAAACTGGCTTTTGAGAAAATTAAGTTGCGTGTATTCCGGTCTGAAATCATGTCCCCAAGAGGATATGCAATGTGCCTCATCAATAGCAAAAAGGCTGATTTTTATTTTTTTTAAAAGGGGTAAAAAAGATTGAGAAACCAATTTTTCGGGCGATACGTATATCAGCTTTATTTTGTTTTCAAATAATTGATTTTCAATAATTTGTAAATCATTGTAACTTTGAGAGGAGTTCATGAAAGCCGCCGGAATACCGCTCGTTTTCAAAGCTTCAACCTGATCTTTCATCAATGAAATCAACGGCGACACGACAACGGTGACCCCCTCAGTAGTGACAGCCGGAATTTGGTAACAAAAACTTTTTCCGCCACCGGTAGGCATTAGGACAAGGCAGTCTTTTTTATCATAAATACTTTGGATAATATCTGCCTGCATCGGGCGAAACGAATCGTAACCGAAGAATTTTTTCAGCGCAATTTGAGCACGTTCCAGATTCATAAATGCTGATTGTTCGATTGTTAAAGCGCAAATTTAAACTTTTAAAACAAAAAATTGAAACAAGTTTTAAAATTGTTTTATTTAAAAACATATCAACCCATAACACTAATGAGGTATTTTTATAAACTTGTCGAATTTTTAGTTAAAGTCAAATCTTTTGAGTTGTAGGATTGTTATATAATCTTTAACTTTGAGAAATCAAAAACTTAACTGCTTATAAATAATTGATTATCAATATTATATAACGATATATGTCTTTACAACCGCAAACATATCATTCGCAAATGTATCGAAACTTTCGGGCAATTGACCGTTCTGAGTTTCGACGGATGGTGCGATTTTATGAACGTTTTGAAAAGAACATATTGGTGTTGGATTTTGAAGAATATTTCGAAATGGTGGTGGTTTATACCCAATCACTTTTTGAAATCAGTGAATATAGAAAGCATATTTTAATGTCAGATGTTGTGCTCAAAACGTCTATTTTGGAAAATATTACTCACATTCGTGGAGAAGAGATTTACAAATCAACGTTGTTTCAAAAAGCAGCTTCGCATTACAATTTAAAGGAATTTTCAAAAGCGCAACATGTGCTTTGTGAATTGTTGAAAATGGATCCACAAGACTCGCTCAGTGTCCGGTTTATCGGGAGGGTGTTGAGAGATGACAAGCCCACCTATGTCAATTACACCAGAGCCATTTCGATATTTTTGTTTCTCATGGCTGTGCTGATGATTTGTGTTCAAGTACTTATCATAAAACCTTTTTACATGATGTACGATCCGATTATAGATGTTTCGCGCAATACAGTTTTCAGTATGGGCGTTGTTGTATTAGTTGGAGGAGAATTGTGGCATCGGTGGCAAGTCCATATTTATATAAGAGAATTGGTCAAAAATATCAAGCAAAAGAAACTTCAACAATAGAAGACATAAATTTGACAGAATATAGTCAAATGATTTCGACGAATCAATGTCTAAATCTCAATCAAAATACCTACCTTTGTAAAGATTTTTTATCATTCTCTAAATTAAAAAAAGATGAATCCATTATTTTTAATATTCGGACTTGGTGGTCAGGAAATTTTCTTCGTTTTCATCATCGTGTTGCTCCTATTCGGCGGTAATAAAATCCCTGAATTGATGCGCGGCTTAGGCAAGGGTATCAGAGAGTTCAACAGTGCACGGGCTAACGTCGAGGAAGAAATTCGTAAAGGAATGCATGATGACCCCAAAAAAGTAGATAGCTCTAAAGAGGCTTAATTTATTCGTAAATTCAAGCCATCTAAAACAGATACTTTTAAAGCTAAAAAAGCCTAAGACACATGCGATGTGTATAGGCTTTTTTAATTTATTAGGGAAAACAGCATTAATAGCAATCTCTATTGATACCCAATATGTAATTATTAACAATGTCAATCTGTGAAGCGGTTTCAGCTCCTTTGAAGCCGGCTATCATCTCGTTTTTCAAATATTTGCCCGCAATGGCTGTAAAATCTTTCGATAGAGGCATGTATGACCAATGCCATTTTTCTTCTTTGTAACCCATTGCTCGACCTGCCGTATAAGGTTGACAAAAACCATACGAAGCGGCATTTGTACTCAACCACTCATATATTTTTTTCCCCTCGCCTTTTTCAAAATGAGCATTTTCAAGATTATTGAGGTCAATATCAGTACCCCAATGGTGGCGGCTACTGCCCGGCATGGCGCTGTATTGAAGAATTTTTTTCACGCGTGACCATGCCGTTTTATCTTTCAACCGCTCGAATTTTACATCCCAGATTTTTTTTTGATACTCGAAATTGCGCGTAGCTGATAAAATACTTAATTTGATTCCGTCTTTCTGGGCGGCTTCTGCCATCTTAACAAATGCTTCGTACGTTTCTTTTCGTAGATACATATCGGGTTTAGTGGCGTACTTTGCATCAATTTTGCAGAAATCGGCGTGTTTGGTAGGGTCAAATTTACCCATCAAATAATCAGCGGTGACGGCTGGTTTATCCTTTAAACTAAAAGACAAATGGCTTAAAACAAGCAAACAGAAAAAAATTTTTTTCATAAAACGTTTTTTTGATGAAAGGCAAAATTAATACTTTTAAGACAACGGCAGAACTACTCCCTTCAGTATTCAATGGGAAAACTGAATAAAGATGTGGATAAATTTTATGCTGAAGTATTGAATGGAAAATTGTGTTAAAAATTTGAACAAAGAGTTTTAAAAAACTTGGAAATAAAACCTTATTTTTACACTTTGAATCAAATTGTTTATAAATAGTAGTCTCACGGAGTACGAATGACAAACCCGAATCTTGACCCGACCGGTAAAAGCCAATCCACTGAGGAAAAAGTGATTGAGCGTGCGTTACGCCCAAAAGCTTTGGATGACTTTAGCGGCCAAATAAAAATAGTCGAAAACCTTAAAATATTCATCGGTGCTGCCAAAATGCGGGGAGAAGCACTTGACCACGTATTATTGCATGGACCTCCGGGTTTGGGTAAAACGACTTTGGCGCATATTGTATCCAATGAGTTGGGTGCTACTTTGAAAATGACCAGTGGACCCGTGCTTGAAAAACCCGGAGATTTAGCGGGTCTTTTGACCAATTTGGATACCGGCGATGTTTTATTTATTGACGAAATCCACCGATTGAACACCGTTGTTGAAGAATACCTTTACTCAGCAATGGAGGATTATCGGATTGATATCATGATTGATTCGGGACCCAATGCTCGTTCAATCCAAATTACCATTAATCCTTTCACGCTGATTGGTGCCACTACGCGCATGGGTTTGTTGACCGCACCGATGCGCGCGCGTTTCGGCATCAATTGTTTGCTCGATTATTATGATGTGGAAACGTTAAAAGGTATCATTTTTCGCTCAGCCGAGATACTCAACGTGCCGATTACTGAGGGGGGGGCTAATGAGATAGCGCGCCGCAGCCGAGGCACTCCCCGTATCGCCAATGCGCTCATGCGCCGCGTTCGGGATTTTGCTCAAATGAAAGGGGATGGCACAATAGGCATCGAAATAGCGCAATTCGCTTTGAATGCTTTGAATGTAGATGAAAGTGGCTTGGATGAAATGGACAATCGTATTTTATCCACTATTATTCATAAATTTAAAGGTGGACCCGTCGGATTGACAACCATCGCTACGGCGGTAGGTGAAGAAGCGGGAACGATTGAAGAAGTGCACGAGCCTTTTCTGATTATGGAAGGCTATATCATGCGGACACCTCGGGGTAGAGAAGCTACCGAAAAAGCGTATCGCCACATTGGCGCAGTACCGCCACCCAGTATTCAAGGACAATTGTTCTAATAATTAAAGTTTATCAATAACTATGAAGATATTAATCCTCAACGGACCCAATCTCAACTTGCTCGGTAAACGCGAACCACACATTTATGGTAGCCAAACTTTTGAAGATTACTTAGAAATTCTGAAAAGAGCCTACCCTTCAGTATCCCTCGAATATTTTCAAAGCAATCATGAAGGAGCTTTGCTCGATAAGGTTCACGCGGTGGGATTTGACGAAAGTTATAACGGCGTTGTACTCAATGCGGGGGCTTATACGCATACATCGATAGCCTTAGCGGATGCAATAGGCGCCGTAAAAATACCTTTCATTGAAGTACATATTTCTAATGTCCATACGCGCGAAGCTTTTCGACACCACTCATATATTGCCCCAAAATGTGTGGGTAGTATCGTTGGTTTGGGCGTGATGGGGTATAAATTAGCGATTGAATATTTGCTGACAAAATGATGGAAGCCATGATCTTTGCCGATAAAATCGTTCAATATAATGCCCAACTAAGCCTTGACGTGCCTTTGCCCGACCGCATCAGCGTGATGAATCCCTACCAAGATGCCTTGATTCGCGATTTGACAGAAGTTTTTTATCGCAAATTTTACTCGGATACACATCGTCGCCATCTAATAATGGGCATCAATCCGGGTAGATTTGGGGCAGGTGTTACGGGTATTCCTTTTACAGATTCGGTGCGGTTGAGAGATAGATGTGGCATAATATCGAACGATGTGCCTCATACTAAAGAGTTATCGTCAGATTTTGTGTACAAAACCGTTGAAGCCTACGGCGGAGTGGAGCGTTTTTACGGTGATTTTTACATCAATTCAGTCTGCCCCTTAGGTTTTACAAAAACAAATGACCGAGGCAAAGAAGTTAACTATAACTATTATGACAGCCCGGAATTGACAAAAGCAGTTTATGATTTTATGGTAAAAAATATAGAAACCCTCCTCAACATGGGTTTTGAAAGAGATATTTGTTATTGTCTGGG
Organism: Saprospiraceae bacterium; assembly: GCA_031424115.1. Taxonomy (GTDB): domain Bacteria; phylum Bacteroidota; class Bacteroidia; order Chitinophagales; family Saprospiraceae; genus JAAFJT01. The sequence continues at coordinate 101,995 of JANPGW010000176.1, forward strand.
AACGGGTAAAAACGCGCAGTTTTTAGCAAAACTCAATGAGAAATATCATTTTTTCGACAGAATAATACCTTTAGAACATCCCCGTTTTGTGATGCAATACAAACTCAAATATGTGGATAGCTATGTGGACATGTATTTAGAAAAACTCACCAATCCTATTCATCATTTATAATTCATCATTCAATAAAATCAAACAGTCATGAAAAAGATAACCTTTTACTTGCTATTACTGGGTTTTTCTTCGCTATCGGCTCAAAAAATCACCAAATTACCCGAATCAAAAATTCAGGCCATCGAGACCGAATCGCACATGCGTTTTCTAGCCTCCGATGAACTGTTGGGCAGAAAAACGGGAGAGCAAGGTAATCTTGTTGCCTCTCGCTATATTGCCGAACAGTTTCGTTTGATGGGTATTAAAACGGTCAGCGGCCAAAATTCTTATTTGCAGCCCGTGCCTTTCAAGAATGTAAAGCCGGTTACTGAGGGGGTGGTTTGGGTCGGCGATTCGACGTTAAAAATTATTGATGACTTTATTGTTTTAGATGGTAAAGCCGCCGAATTGAAAAATGTGCCGGTTGTGTTCGCCAATTACGGTTGGGTGGATGATAAAGGCTATAATGATTACAAAGACCTTGATGTGGCGGGTAAAATTGTAGTCATTCAATTGGGTACACCTACCAGTAAATCTCCTTTTGAAGCAATTCAAGCATCACAGGTAAAAACAAAACTTGCATCGGACAAAGGGGCAATAGGCGTTATTGAAATTTTTACTGCTCAAGTGCCATGGAAAAATCTATTGCGTTTTTTTACGACGGATCGACTGTCTCTTGATATGAAAAAAGAAGGTGATAAAGAGGTGACGATGCCTCATTTATGGATAAATGCAGCCAAAGGGAAAATGTTTTCGAAAGAAAGTTTGAAAACATTGAGTTTAAAAACGGCGGAAAAAAAGCAAACAACCGTCCTTTCTTACAATGTTGTCGGGGTGATAGAAGGCACTGACCCGACGCTCAAAAACGAATACATTGTTTTATCGGCTCATTTTGACCATATCGGAGTCAATCCCAACAGCAAACCCGATTCCATTTCCAACGGTGCTCGTGATAATGTATTCGGCACAACCGCCATGCTTTTCGCGGCTAAAGCATTGTCTCAAAAACCGCCTAAACGGTCTGTGGTATTAATTGGCTATACCGGCGAAGAAATTGGTCTTTTAGGCAGTCAATATTATGTTGAACACCCGTGGGTTCCCTTGAAACAATGCGTTTTTAATTTGAATTGTGATGGAGCCGGATATGACGATACGGGGTTGTTAACAACTATTGGATTAAGTCGCACCGATGCCAAAACCGAATTGGAACAGTCCGCCAAAGCTTTCGGCTTGAAAATTATTGATGATCCGGCGCCTGAGCAAAATCTTTTTGACCGCTCGGACAACGTCAATTTTGCGGCAAAAGGCATACCAGCACCAAACTTTGCGCCCGGTATGAAAGCATTTGGTGGCGAAATCATGAAATATTATCATCAAACGTCTGACAACCCTGAGTCAGTAGATTTTGCCTACCTTCATAAATATTGCCAATCGTATGCTTACGCTGCGCGCCTTATTGCCAATAGAAAAGACGCGCCCAAGTGGAAGGCTGGCGACAAATACGAAAAAGCATGGCAAATATTATTCGAAGGCAAAAAGTAAGGTTTTATCGCTTTTCATTAGGATATTCTTTATAAAACTCATACTTCATCACATCGTGGGAGGTTACTATGCCGACTAATTCGCCATTCTTTGTGATGGGTACACAATGGAACAAATGTTCTAATAGCACCTCTGCCGCTGATCCAATTTTATCATCCGGCTCCAGAGTGGCTATTTTTTTTGTCATCACGTCAGACACATTGATTGTGTCATAATCGTTAAAACTTTTGTTCAGCCACATTAAATCTCCGGTGGTGATAATGCCGGCTAATTTGTTACCATCCAACACGGGAACATGATGTATTCTATGTTTTGTAAGGATTTCCTTAACTTTCGAAAGCTTGTCGTAAATACTAACAGTAATCACTCGAGTAGTCATAATACTGGATACAGTTTCGTTCATCATAGGGCATCAATATTTAATTGTGGACAATAATATTTCCATAAATTTAGGTAAAATTCATGAAATTCAAAATATAAAGTGGCGACAATGAGGGCGGTTCTCTAAATAAAATTTCAATCTCTATTAGAAAGGAATTTTGGAATTTTATTTTCAAAATTAGACGATAAAATAGAAAAGCCTCTATTGGTGAAGATAGAGACTTTCAAGGATATATAAACATGTATATAAAAATTATTATAATAAATATAGTGAAGTCAAAGCTTTGTTTTAAGCAATAGCCGTTTGCCTCTTCTCATTTTGGGCGTTCAATAAAGATTTTTTCAAGGATTCAAAACGATATCCTTTAGCCATAAAATGTTCCAAAACCTGAGGTAAAGCATACATCATACGCTCAGCTGCTTTAAGACTATCATGAAACACAATAATTGAACCTCGTCGAGTAGATGAGATAACATTAGATAAACAGTCCTCTTTTGTTATATTTTGATCAAAATCGCCACTCAACACGTCCCACATCACAATTTCATAATGTCTTGACAGAAATTGAGTTTGCTTAGGTGTTAAACGACCGTAAGGTGGACGGAACAGACTGGATTTAACCAATTTAGCACACGCTCTGACATTGTGAAAAAATGAAATGTTCTCAGAATTCCAACCGTTCAGATGATTGAATGTGTGATTGCCGACCGCATGACCTTCACTTATAATCTGTTGAAATACTGAAGGATTATTTTTGACATTGTCACCGACACAAAAAAATGTTGCCTTGGCGTTGTAGCGACGCAATGTGTCAAGAACCCAAGAAGTCACTTCCGGAATGGGGCCATCATCAAAAGTTAAATAAAGAACTTTTTCCTCGGTCGGAATACTCCAAGTAAAAGTAGGTAAAAGACTTTGAATGAGTCGAGGTGTTTTAACAAGATACATAATTAATTGATTTTAAATAGCTTATGTGATAATAATTGTTGTTTTTAAGAGATATATAATTTGACCCTTCAGATGCGCAGAAAGTTGTATTTTTGCACGCCTAAAATAGGATGTATTGCCAATAGAGGGTAGCAAAGGACTGTTTGTATTGTGGTGTTTGTCATCATATATTATCGGTTTATAAAAACAACGTTTAAAGAAAGAAAGTTGCTGCCTGAGTTTGTTTAATTTTTAAAATTACTGAAAAATAATGAGTATCAGAGTTCGTTTTGCACCAAGTCCAACCGGGGCTTTACACATTGGAGGGGTTCGCACTGCATTGTATAATTATCTTTTAGCCCAAAAAATGGGTGGAACATTTGTTCTAAGAGTGGAAGATACCGATCAAACCCGCTTTGTGCCCGGTGCCGAAGAATATATTATTGAAACCCTTAAATGGTGTGGCATCGAACCTACTGAGGGTGTAGGTTTTGGGGAAGGACAATTCGCTCCATACCGTCAATCAGAGCGCAAAGAACTGTATCACAGCTATGCCATGAAGCTCATTGAAAGTGGTGATGCCTACTATGCTTTTGATACCCCGGCTGAACTTGAGGTGATGCGCGAACGGTTGAAAAACGAAAGCAATCAAGCATATTCTATTGTCACCCGTGAAACCATGAAAAATTCTTTATCGCTCTCTCAACAACAAGTGACAGAATTAATGGATAATGGTACGCCTTACGTGATTCGTTTAAAAATTCCGGCTAACCAAACCATTATGATTAATGATTTAATTAGAGGGGAGGTCAGTTTTAATACTATTGAACTGGATGATAAAGTTTTGATGAAAGCAGACGGTATGCCTACATACCACCTTGCTAATATTGTTGACGATTACTTGATGAAAATTACTCACGTTATCAGAGGTGAAGAATGGTTGCCAAGTGCCGGACATCATGCTTTGATTTATAAGGCGTTCGGTTGGGAAACAAGTATGCCACGATTTGCCCATTTGCCATTGATTTTGAAACCTGACGGCAAAGGCAAATTGTCAAAACGAGATGGTAAAAAGTTTGGATTTCCGGTTTTCCCGCTTTCTTGGAAAGGAGAAACAGAGGAGGAGTCGTTTGTCGGTTTTCGGGAAATGGGTTTTGACCCGCGGGCGGTTATCAACTTTTTGGCATTGTTAGGTTGGAACAGCGGCACAGAACAGGAGATTTTTTCTTTGGAAGAACTATGTGAAAAGTTCTCCTTAGAAAAAATCAATAAAGGCGGCGCTCGTTTTGATTATGACAAAGCCAAATGGTTCAATCAACAGTATATCATGCACACTCCGAATACGGATTTGGCGGATCAATTGTACCCCCTCAGTATAGAGCAGGGTTTTAATGTTTCTAAAGAATATTTAGCACAATTCGCGGGTTTGATGAAAGAGCGGGTCACTTTTTTTAATGAATTTTTAGAAAAAGGCTATTACTTTTTTAAAAATGTAGCAGCTTTTGACGATGATAACATTAAAAAAAGGTGGAAACTTGAAAACAGAGCCAAATTTGAAAGCCTGACAAATTTGTTCAATACATTTGATTTTACTGATTCAGACGGTGAGATATCTCCTGCTCAAAATATGGAACATGCCGTTAAGGAATGGATTAACACAAATGGCTTAAAAATGGGAGAGGTTTTACCCTTGTTGCGAATAGCTTTGGCGGGAACAATGCAAGGACCTGCGGTATTCGATATGGTCGCTTTATTGGGTAAAAATGAGGTGCAAAAAAGACTTACTTTAGCTTACGATTATTTTGACAAAGTCGTTTCAGGTTAATAAGTGTCAAATAGAAATCAGGATAAAAAATACGGCTAAAATATTGGGTCTCAATACTTTAGCCGTTCCGATTTGTGCAAACTTGTAACTGTTTTTTTGATGCTCTTAGAGCTTAAACTCCATCTCAACCGTTCTACCGTTATCTTGGAATCGGCATCTATCGCTTAATTGGCGCATCAAAAACACGCCACGACCACCGCATTCACAAACATGTTCAGGAGAAGTTGGATCCGGTACACATGTGTAATCGAAGCCTTTGCCTTCGTCCTTAACTGTGATTGCAATTCTGCCATTCTTTGATTCAGTTCTGACTTCAACAACTTTGGTTTCGTCTTGTTTATTCCCGTGAATGATAGCATTATTAACGGCTTCTGTAAGGCTTATCAGAATGTTGCCGTAAGTGTCGGGAGCAAAACGAAATTTGTTTGCCAGATTTTCTACGAGTGAACTTACTTTATCAACGTTTTTAGGGTTGGAGCTTAATCTAACTGAAGTAATGGTATCTCTCATGCGTTTAACGAGTGTTTGAACCGAGGTATTTTTTCTTTAATTAATTAATAAAAATTTAAATGGCTAAAGAATCTAAATACTTGAAAATCGGCTTTTATATTCGTCTCTTTCCGTTCAAAAAATAAAAGTTATAAAAGTACAAGACATACTTTTAATAAATTACACTAAATAAAGACTGTTTTTGTGAAATATGTCACATATAATAGTCATCACTTAACAAAATTAAAGAAAGAAAAGTTCGACAGAATATAATTAATAATAGCCATGCGTTTAAAGACTACTAATCGGTTGAGAAATACATGTGAGAAATGTGATTTGTTGTTCTGTAACTGAATAATGACGCAATTTAAGATTCTCTTAACGCTATGTCAAGGGGTAAATGCATTTAAATCAAAAAAAAGTGTAAAAATGACACTTTTAAAGTGTTAATGTTTTCAATTTTTAAGTTCAGCAACCATTTTCTCCCTAAAATGCCATATTTTAACCATATCATTAATTTTATTTTGGTAGGAAAAAGAGAGATTGTTTGAAAATAGAAAGTCAAGATTGTCCCTCAAAGCCACATCGGCTTTATAAGTGAATGTTTTTAACTCTGCATTTACTTTTTTATCTTCTGTCCAAACAAACGAAGAGGTTTTGAGTAGTTCTATTATTTCTTTAGCATTTTTTAACGTTTCGTCTTTTGTGAGCGGCGAAAAACCACCTTTTATTTTCTGATCGTCCGCTAAAAAAACCAACCAATCGTTATTTTGCTTGGCTAACCATTCACCGCGATTACCCATTACAGCACACAAAAGAGCAGGTATTTTTTTATCTTTCAAGGCTAATGTGAAAAGCTCAGGAAGATATTCGCAAGGAATAATTTTATTATTCAGCTCCGCGTAATAAAAAAACTCCATCAAGGCAGGCTCAAATGTCCCCCTCAGTATCTCTCTTAAATGCTGGGCGGATTTTAGAGAGCAAAGAGGTTTTGTCTCCTGAGCGCACGGTTGAGGCATTTCATTATTAAAATTGCGTAAAGGAAACCCTCCTTTTCGAAGCATAGTCAGGACACCTGCTCCTTGCAGTACTGCTTCCGTATTATCTTCAGTGATTACGCCTAAATTTTTGAGCTCATTAAGCGTGGATACTGAGGGGGTCGTTTTATCAGTTCCGATGAGAGCTGTTTTCACTAAATCTTTCCAAATCAAGGTAGCGGAAATTATAACGGGTAAAAAAAAATGAATGATTCTGTTAACCACCAAAATTAGTCTTTATTTTCATTATAGCTACTTTTGTTTAATAGATGGTGTAAGTACTTGAACGAAAGTTGGTGCGGAGGCTTGTCCATGGTACGACTTTTTTTACCTTTGTCAAAAATTTGAAATGGACGAACAAAATTTTATCATATACGGTCGCCATCCGGTAGTGGATGCTATAAAAGCAGGCAAACTATTTGAAAAGGTCATACTCTTGCAAGGAACAACCGGAGAAACGGAAATTGAACTCCGTAAGATAACGCGTGAGCACAATATTCCCCTGAGCATGGTTCCCAAAGAAAAGCTCAATAAAATGGCGGCAAAAGGCGCTAATCATCAAGGAGTGATAGGCTTTTTATCCATGATTGAGTATCAGAGTCTGGATAATATTTTACCCCATATTTTTGAAAAAGGAGAAACACCATTGCTCTTATTGCTTGACAATATTACAGATGTGCGAAACTTCGGTGCAATAGCCCGTTCCGCTGAGGTTATGGGGGTTCATGCTATTGTTGTACCACAAAAGGGAGGAGCACTCATTAATGCTGATGCTATGAAAGCGTCGGCGGGAGCATTGAGTAAAATTCCGGTATGTCGTGAAAAAACCATGAGTGGCGTTTTGGACTATTTAGGTTCGTCAGGTGTGCGCGTAGTTTCAAGCGATTTGAAGGCTGAGAAAAAACTTTTTGAAGTAGATTTTACCGTACCAACGGCTATTTTGATTGGATCTGAAAGTGAAGGCGTGAATGCGAACTTTTTAAGGCGTTCAGACGAAACGTTTATGATACCTCAAGTCGGCACTACGGATTCGCTGAATGTGTCTGTGGCAACAGGTATTATTTTATATGAGGTTGTGAAACAGAGAATTTCTAATACATAGTTTTCAATATAAACATACTGAAAATTATTTTAATTTTATTGTAAGATTTTTTTAAATTTCTTAAGCCAATCTTAAGACAGTCCTAAGCTGTTTTAAATGTAAGGTTGCTGAATTTTGCCCTAAAAATAATATTATGATATCAGCAACTCATATTCATGCGATGGTCGTTCACTTCCCGATTGCTTTATTGATGGTCGGTTTTTTATCAGAAGTGATTGCCTTATTTTCAAAGAAATCTTTCTTTCATCAAACAGGATTTTATTTACTTTTGTTAGGTACTTTGGGTACTATTGCATCTTATTGGGCAGGAAATGCTGCAGGTGAAGGCATGGAAGAAGGCTCACTTGGAAAGGCAATGGAATTACATGAACAGGCAGCTACTGTTTCTTTGTGGCTCACTATCATTACAGCTGCCGTTTATCTTAGCCTGTATTTTTTCAAATACAACAAAACTTGGGCTAAAGTTTTAAGCATTGTTTTATTTGCAAGCGTCATTGGAGCGATAGCAAGAACGGGATATTTGGGCGGGCAACTTGTCTATAAACATGGTGCTGGGGTTGAACTGGCTTTGCCAGATTTTTCAAATCCAAATAGCCAGAAAGAAGAATGAGGGTATAATCAAAGTTTTACAATAATTACAGTCATGAGAATTTTATTGGCAGAAGATGAAGCCGCAATTGCGGGATTTTTAAAAGACGGATTGGAAGAAGAAGGCTTCTCCGTAGATATTGCCAGCAATGGGCGACATGGGCTTGAAATGGCTACCACCAATCTGCATGAATATGATATTATTTTGCTCGACTGGATGTTGCCTGGCATCAGTGGTATTGAAATTTGTCGAAGCATCCGCAAAGAAAATAAGGTCATTCCTATTATTTTTTTAACGGCAAAAGATACAGTGGATGACACCATTTTTGGCTTGGAGGTTGGGGCTAATGATTACTTGAAAAAACCTTTTGCCTTTGAAGAATTATTAGCTCGCATCAAGGTGCTACTTCGCAATAAAACGGGTGAACAAAGCATTTTTGAAGCGGGTGATATTGTGTTAAATACTGAAATCCACAGCGTTATAAAAAATGGACAACCTGTGGATTTGACCCAAAAAGAGTTTGCATTGCTTGAATATTTGCTTCGCAATAAAGGAAAAGTGTGCAGGCGTACTCGGATTATTGAAAAAATATGGGACATCCATTTTGATAAAGATACGTCGGTTATTGATGTTTTTATCAATGCCCTTAGAAAAAAGTTAGATAAATCGGGAGAAGAATCTTTCATTCAAACCATTAGAGGGGTTGGCTACCGCATAAATGACAATACATGAAATTTAGTTTTAAAAAGCGCATTGCATTTTTTAATACAATAGCTGTTGCGGTGACGACAGCTATTGTATTTCTCGTTATTTATGCTGTGGTATATTATACTTCTTTCCGTCATTTGGATAATGATATTTTACAGGAAAAAGTAGAAATTTTAAATAGTCTTGACTGGAAAAAAGACAGTATTATCATCAATAAACTTCCAGAATGGGAAGAAGCGGAACATCAAAAGATTGAAGTCAATCCCACGTTTATTCAGATAGTGGATAGTAAAGAAAAGATTGTATTTAAATCCATAAATATGCGGGTTAATCATTTTTTATTTGACCCTACAAATAAAAAAGAAGCTTTTTATAATATTCAAATAGAGAAACAACGACTTAGATTAGGGCAATTTTCTATCAAGAATGATGAAGGCAAAACGATTGGACAATTAACCATTGGTATTTCTCAGGAAGAATCTCACAATGTTTTAAATAATTTGCTTTTTACCCTTTGTATATCTTTTCCAATTCTTTTATTGGTATTATATATTGTTATTTACATTACAGCTTCTAAAGCCATAGCACCCGTATATGAGTTGATTCGCACCGCTTCTAATATTAATCATTCCAATATCAATTCCCGCTTGCCATTGCCAGAAAACCAAGACGAATTATATCAATTGGCAAAAACGATTAATGAATTACTCGACAGAATAGAAACCTCAATTCAACAACAAAAACAATTTACAGCAGACGCATCTCACGAAATCAGAACACCGCTTTCCGCCATAAGAGGTACGTTGGAAGTGTTGCTCCGTAAAAAAAGAGAACCCGCACAATACGAGGAAAAAATAAAAGACGTGATTGGACAAACCGACAGGCTCAACTTGTTATTAGACCAATTATTGCAATTGGCTCGGCTTGAATCTGGCTCGGTAAAAAAAGAAACCGTTTATCTTGATAAACTCATTAATGAAGTAGCTTTAAAAAGGAACAAGCAAATAGCCGAAAAAGCAATGCAGCTTCAAATAAGTATTCCTGAAAATACAACTGTTCTTGCCGATAACTTTTTCTTACCCATGATAATAGATAACCTTTTCAGCAATGCCATTAAGTATGGCAATGAGAATGGAAAAATAGTGTGCCATTGGGAGGAAAAGCATAAAGTATTTTCTATTAAAAATGATGGATTTGGGATTGAACCAGAGCAAATTCCTTTATTATTCAATCGTTTTTATCGCACAGATGAGTCAAGAAGTGCCAAAATACAAGGGAGTGGCTTAGGTTTGGCAATTGTAAAAAAACTATCCGACCTCCAACAGATTGATATTTCAGTTCAAAGTGTTAATGGCAGCACTACTTTTTCACTACAATTTCCTATTTAATCTTTAGCCAATCTTAAGAAAACACAAAGGTATTTTGAAGGTAAGGGGTCGCACCTTTGTGCTATCAATTAGTTCAAAATTTAAAAAATAGAAAAATGAAAAAGTTATCAATTATTGCAGCTGTGTTATTTTCAACAAGTAGTTTCTTCCTTATTTCATGCGGAAATGCAGATTCAACGACTTCTATGAAATCACCCATTCAACAAAATGCTGAACCTACAACACAAAAAGAGGGTAAAGAAATCAGCAAAAATGAAGGAAAAGAAGAAAATGAGGCAGGTGAAAAAGAGGAAAAGAAATCTATGCTAAAGTCATCCACGATGGTGGTCGGTACAACCTCTAATGCTAAATCAAAAACGATTGACAATTTGCAGGCGGCATTTAAAGGGGAAACAACTGCCAGTGCAAAATATGCCGCTTATTCCAAAAAAGCAGAACAAGAAGGGCAACATGAAATTGCGTTGCTTTTTAAAGCCGCTTCAACAGCAGAAAATATTCATGCCAACAACCATAAGGCGGTTTTACAGGAGTCCAATGTTTCAGTACCCGCAGTAAAACCTGAATACAGCGTGAAATCAACCAAAGAAAATTTGGAAGACGCTATTAAAGGAGAAACGTATGAGGTGACAACAATGTATCCCGAATTTTTGACAACGGCAAATGAAGCAGACAATCAGATTGCTTTGATTAGCTTAAATTATGCTTACAAAACCGAAAAAAAGCATAAAGTAATGTATGAAAATGCACTAGTTGCTTTGCAGAACAATACGGTAAAAACACTTCCCTCAGTATTTTATGTGTGTCCGACTTGTGGCAATACCTATGAAACAAAAGCACCCGCACGTTGCGGTATCTCAATGACAGGTGGAGAGAAATTTCTTAAAATTGTTTCACTTTAAAAGCATAACATCATGAATCAAGCACATTTGCATTTAATCATCACGCATCTCCCTATTTTCGGTTCGCTGTTAGGAGCTTTTGTTTTAGGATATGGTTTATGGAGCAAAAGTAACTCAACAAAAATAGCCGCTTATGGTTTGTTTGTCCTATCAGCCATTGGTGCGGGTATTGCCTATTTAACGGGAGAAGGCGCAGAAGAAGTTGTCGAAAAAATACAAGGCATATCTGAAAATATTATCGGGCAACATGAAGAATTTGCCATGTACTCTTTGGTTAGTCTCATTGCATTAGGCGTGTCATCTTTGTTTGCTTTATATGTTACTTACAAAAATACGACATTAGTAAAGACCGCTTCTTTAATAACACTTACGCTGTCGCTTGTAAGTTTTGCATTAGTAGCCCAAACAGGGTATCTTGGTGGTCAGATTAGACATACTGAAATCAGCACGGGTGTTGTTCAAAATAATAATGGACAAGACAAAGATGATGATTGATTTTAATAATGTTTCCTTATTTCAGTAAAAACTTGCGCTAAGAATTAAATCTTGGCGTAGGTTTTTACATTAGTCCCCCTCAGTATTTTGGGGTTTTACAGGCATTCATTTTCAAATTATGAGGTTGGCTCATGATTTTTTTTAATAACTAAAACAAAGCAATATTTTGAAAAATCAAGCAAACAAAAATCTTCAAACAGAAGTAGATGCGTGTTATTTATACAGCAAGCTGGCAGAAGATGAAACAGACGCAACCATTGCCAATGTATTTCGGCAAATGAGTGACATTGAAAAAAGCCATGCCGATGCTTTTTTATTAAAACAAGGCAATGCGGTTATGCCACATCCTTCTTTTAGGGCAAAAACCCTTAACAGCATTGGAAAAATATTTGGCTACGACTACGTTTTAGGCGTTTTGATGGATACAGAAAAAAGCATTTCTACGGCTGTTATCAACGCTAAAACTAAAAACAATATGCCCGTGACAGGCAGCGAAACCAATCACGTAAAAATTTTGCGTGCCTTAGTGGAAACTGAAACGAAAGTGACGGGCAGCAATTTGGCTAAATTTGAAAGCCGACACCGTTCTGTTGGTGGCAATGCTTTAAGAGCCGCTGTATTGGGTGGGAATGACGGTTTGGTGTCTAATTTTAGTTTGGTTATGGGTATAGCGGGTGCAACCTCTGGGCAAAGCGGTGTTTTGTTGGCAGGTGTTGCGGGGTTATTAGCGGGCGCATTGTCTATGGCTTTGGGCGAATGGATTTCAGTGAAAAGCTCGCAAGAATTGCATGAAAATCAAATGCAATTAGAAATGGATGAATTGGAAACAAATCCAGAAGGCGAACAAAAAGAATTGGCTCTAATATATATGGCAAAAGGAATTCCTGAAGACCAAGCCCACACCATGGCAGCCGAAATCATGTTGGATAAAACCCATGCGCATGAAGTATTGATTAGAGAAGAATTGGGCATTAATCCCGAAGAATTGCAAGGCTCTGCTATGGAAGCTGCCGTTTATTCTTTCATTCTTTTTGCCATTGGTGCCGTTATTCCCGTTATTCCTTTCTTTTTTACAAATGGAACAACGGCTATTGTCATCAGTGTCGCTTGCAGTGCAACAGGTCTGTTTTTAATTGGTTCGGCTATAACTTTATTTACGGGTAAAAGTATTTGGTTTTCAGGATTTCGGCAGGTCATTTTTGGGCTTACGGCTGCGGCAATAACTTTTGGTATCGGCAAATTAATTGGGGTTTCTTTAGCGGGATAACTTTTAAACACCTTGAAATAAAATTATTTCGTATTATATAAACTACTATTAATCATTATTTTAGCTCATTTTTTTACTAAAACAATCTGCGAATATTTTTGTCGCAGAGTTTTTTTAAACTTAATATAATCATTCATGAAAGCACAGATTTTTTCAAAAATTGCAGTGACTTTAGTGGTTTTCACAATCGCAATATTAAGCTGCAAACATCAACCGTATATTGACCCTACTTTTGACAACGGTATTAGAGACACGTTGACGGTAAACAATACGAATGGATGGAAATGCAGCCCCCGATACTGCCTATTTTCAATACGATGTATTGCCAATTTTTGTCTCATCATGTGCGACTAAAGGATGTCACGATGCCATTACAAAAGCAGAAAGCTATCAACTGACGGATTATGCCAATATCCTGAAAAGAGGTATTAGTGCAGGTAGAGCGAGTAATAGCAAAGTTTATACAGAAATTGCTTCTGGTTCAATGCCTCCACTTAATTCAGGTATCACAATGACAACTGCCCAAAAAGATTTGATTGCAAAATGGATAAATCAAGGTGCTAAAAACCTGACGTGTAATCCAAATTATGGTACTTGTGATACGAAGAATGTTAAATTCGCAGGATTTATTGCGCCATTAATCCAAAATAAGTGTCAAGGTTGTCATACAGGCACTGCCCCTGGTGGCGGTATAAAATTAGACAATTATACAACGATAAAAGCATCTGTTCAAACAGGCAAGTTTTGGGGTAGTATTAACCATGATGCAGGCTATTCTGCCATGCCGAAGGGAACGGCTAAAATGCCTCAATGTGAAGTAAATAAAATTCAAGCTTGGATAAAAAGAGGGGCTCTTAATAACTAATTAAACTGTTGAATGAAACCTAAATTAAACATCCTCTTTACCATTTTAATATGCTTAATTTGCATAGGGGTAAATCTATTTTATGTATTCAATTCAGATTTCAACCTCGAATTATTGATAAAAACCAATATTACTATCATTGTTTTATTAATACTGGTTGCTCTTTTACCTGCCATACAACAACGAATAAGAAAATGAACGATAAAAAAGTGAAACCAAGTAAAATTGCAAAATTTTGGAAGCTCATTGGACCTGGACTGGTTACTGGAGCGAGTGACGATGACCCATCTGGTATCGCAACTTACTCTCAAGCGGGCGCCGCTTACGGTCTCTCAACGCTCTGGACAGCCATTATTGCTTTTCCACTCATGGCTGCCATTCAGCAAATGTGTGCGAGGATTGGTTTAGTTACCTCTCAAGGTTTGACAGGTACACTCAAAAAACACTATCCTAAACCGGTTTTATATCTGATGTTAGCGTTCAGTTTTCCAGCTATAGTTATGAATATTGGTGCCGATATAGCGGGAATGGGGGCTGTCGGGAATCTATTATTCCCTTCAATTGACGCTTCTTACTTTAGCGTTATTTTTACAGTAACTCTTTTAGGTCTCATTATTTATTTACCCTATCAGCAAATTGCATCAACACTAAAATATATGTGTATTGTCATGTTAGTGTATTTTATCGTTCCATTTTTATATAAACAGGACTTTATGCAAATTTTGAAAGCTACTTTTATTCCGACCATAAAGTTTGATAAGGCTTTTATCAGTATTTTAGTTGGCATATTGGGTACGACCATTTCACCTTATCTGTTTTTTTGGCAGGCATCTGTTGAAGTGGAGGAAATGAAACATAAGAAGAACCATTTAATCGTGAACAAAAAAATTATCCATGAAATGCAGCAAGATGTAGATTTTGGGATGTCTTTTTCAGGTTTGGTAATGTATTTCATTATTCTTACTACGGGTACAGTTTTATACAATGGCGGAGTTCATCAAATTGATACTGTTGAGCAAGCAGCTATGGCATTAAAACCATTAGCAGGAAATTTGGCTTATCTCCTTTTTGCAACGGGTGTAATAGGCACGGGGCTTATAGCAATTCCTGTTTTGTGTGGTTCTCTTTCCTATATTTTCACTGAAACCTTTGGCTGGGAACAAGGGCTCGACAAAAAATTTCATGAAGCTAAAGCATTTTATACTATTATTGCTATTTCACTCATACTTGGCTTATCCTTGAATTATATTGGCATTTCACCCATTAAAGCATTGATTTATACAGCCATTCTCTATGGTTTAACCGCTCCAGTTTTAATTGCTATTATTCTTCATATTTCTAATAATAAAAAGATTATGGGTGTACATGTAAACGGACGCACTACGAATATTTTAGGTTTTGCAGCATTAATTATTATGACGGCTGCCGCTGGAATCTTAATTTACTTACAATTAATAGGAGAATAAAAGAGAATTGTTGTGTGATACTTATTGTCGTTTCGCTTAGGTTTAAAAGTGCATTTTTTATTTTTGAAAATATAAATACGACTCAAGGTATCATTTTTTTAAAAAAATGACTAAATTTGCTGCGTGAAGCAATTAATATCCATATTACTACTTTTCATGTTTTCGTTGACTGCCCTTGTACCTTCAACGATGTGGACAGATATGGGGAAAATTGCCAACCTCATTGAGCATTTTCACGAGCACAAAAAGACGGATGCGAGTATTTCATTTTGGTCATTTATTGAGTTGCACTACGGTTCAGATTTCAAAAAACACCAAACGGCACATGATCATTCTAAATTGCCTTTGAAAAATGCACACCCCTCAGTAAGTACGCTCATCGTTGTTTCTGATATTAATTATTCTATTTTAAATATAAATGCTCAATTGGCTGCACCTGAACAAAAGCAGTCTCTGCCGTCTTTCAATCAAAGCTTTATTTCTCGCAATCTTACCGATATTTGGCAACCGCCGCGCGTGAGTTAAATTTTTCATTTTTAAATCATTTAAAACAACCTTACGTATTTTAATGAAATTTTAATTTAAATCATTGTTTTACAATGTTTTACATAATTTTTTTATTGAAATACTGACCTATCCCGACGTACTCGGGAGGGGGCGTTTTAAATATTTTATTAGAAATTTTTAACGATACTATTAAAAAATGCTCAATCATATTATTCAATTTTCAGTTCGCAACAAACTGATTATCGGATTATTCGTCTTAGCCCTTATCGGCTATGGCAGCTACTCAGCAACCCAATTGCCGATTGATGCTGTGCCTGATATTACGAATAATCAAGTCCTCATTATCACCGTTACGCCTTCACTGGCAGCGCCCGAAGTGGAGCGTTTGATTACGTTTCCTATCGAACAAGCCACGGTAAATGTGCCGGGTATTATCGAAATGCGCTCTTTTTCCCGCTTTGGGTTATCGCTTGTCACCATTGTTTTTAATGATAAAACCGATGTATATTGGGCAAGGCAACAGGTCACAGAACGACTTTCAAAAGTACAATCTGAATTGCCTCCGAACATTGGTACGCCTGAGTTGGGTCCTGTCACCACGGGTTTGGGGGAAATTTTTCAATATGTCGTGCGTCCAAAACCGGGATTTGAAAAAGTATATACTGCTATGGAATTGCGCACCATTCAAGACTGGATCGTGCGCCGCCAACTCATCGGTATTGAAGGCGTAGCGGATGTGAGCAGTTTCGGCGGTTTAATGAAACAATACGAAATCGCCGTCAATCCCGACCGCCTCAAAGCACAAGGTTTGACGGTTGCCGATATTTTCTCTGCTATTGAAAAAAACAATCAAAATACAGGTGGTGCTTACATTGAAAAAGGACCCACGGTGCTTTATATCCGCAGTGAAGGCTTAGTGAATGCCATTCCAGATATTGAAAACATTGTAGTTAAAAATACTGAGGGGGGGATTCCCATCATCGTTAAAGACCTTGCAGAGGTAAAAATCGGTAGTGCAACCCGTTACGGAGCGATGTGTTTCAACGATAAAGGCGAAGTAGCCGGTGCAATAGTGATGATGCTAAAAGGTGAAAATTCCTCAAAAGTCATCAAACTCGTCAAGGAACGCATAAAAGTTATTGAAAAAACATTGCCCGAAGGTGTGATGATTGAGCCTTTCCTCGACCGCACAAAAATGGTGAACAATGCCATCAGCACTGTTGAAACCAATCTTTTGGAAGGCGCATTGATTGTTGTTTTTGTCTTAGTTTTGTTTCTCGGCAATTTACGAGCGGGGCTAATTGTGGCTTCGGTTATCCCTTTAGCGATGCTTTTCGCCATCATTATGATGAATTTTTTCGGTGTTTCGGGCAATTTAATGTCATTGGGAGCATTGGATTTTGGGCTCATAATTGACGGCGCAGTTATCATTGTCGAAGCCGTCATGCATCGTCTGTATCACAGCAAAGCCTTAGTCCATACCGACCGTTTTACACAACAACACATGGATATAGAAGTGAAATTCACGGCTGGTAAAATGATGAACGCTGCCGTTTTTGGTCAAATTATCATCTTAATCGTGTATTTACCTATTCTTTCACTGCAAGGTATTGAAGGTAAAATGTTTAAACCAATGGCTGAAACAGTAGCTTTTGCCATATTGGGCGCATTCATTTTATCTTTGACGTATGTACCAATGGCCGCCGCTTTATTTTTAAGTAAAAAAATAACGCATAAACCAACTATCTCCGACCGCATGATGTCGGTCATTGAAGGTGGCTATCAAAAGGCACTTTTTAATATTTTGCGTTTTCCTAAAATAATTATTGCCAGCGCACTCCTTTTATTGCTCGTAGCGGGGTGGATACTGAGGGGTATGGGCGGTGAGTTTATTCCCAAATTAGAAGAAGGGGATTTTGCCGTGGATACTCGTGTTTTAACGGGCAGTTCCTTAAATACGACTATCAATGCTACACAACAAACCGCTAAAATTTTGTTGAAAAACTTCCCTGAAATTGAAAAAGTGGTGACTAAAATTGGCTCAGGTGAAATCCCTACCGACCCGATGCCTGTTGAAGCGAGTGATATGATGGTCATTTTAAAAGATAAAAAACAGTGGACAAGTGCCAAAACTTTTGATGAATTGGCTGAAAAAATGTCAAAAGCCCTTGAAGATGTGCCAGGCGTGACTGCTGGTTTTCAGTTTCCTGTACAAATGCGTTTCAATGAATTGATGACAGGCGCGCGCCAAGATGTGGTCTGTAAAATATTTGGTGAAAACCTTGATACACTGGCTATTTATGCCGAAAAGCTGGGCAATATCATCAATGGCGTTGAAGGTGCAAAGGATTTATACGTTGAAACGGTGACGGGTATGCCCCAAATTGTGGTGGCGTATGACCGCGCTGCTATCGCCCGTTTTGGCTTAAACATTCAAGACATCAACAGCACGTTGAAAACCGCTTTTGCAGGGCAAATTGCAGGGCAAGTATATGAAGGAGAAAAACGCTTCGATCTTGCTGTTCGCTTGGCAGGTGATGATCGCAAAGACTTATCGAATGTGCAAAACCTCCTCATAGCCACGCCTCATGGAGAACAGATACCCCTCAGTATGGTGGCAAAAGTGGAGATAATTGAAGGGCCTAATCAAATACAGCGTGAGGAAGCCAAACGCCGTATTACC
>JANPGW010000177.1:0-1970 GCA_031424115.1 Saprospiraceae bacterium
AGGTGATGAAATATATAACATCGTTCACTTAGACAATGGTCAATTATTGATAGCCCGTGAAAACAAAAAACTTGAGTTTTATGATACTGAAAAGGGCATTTTTTATACCCCAACCGTCAACGCACAAATTAACCAAAATAATTTCTTTGTTATTGATTTCCTCAAATTAAGAAATGGTGATTTATGGTTTTTGGGCGATAAAATATACAAAGCCATCTCTAATGATAAAGGCATAGAGTCTTTTGAATTGATTCAAAATGATAAAAAAATAAATATAGGTGCGCCTTCATTATTATCCCAATGGACACCAAACAACCTAAGTATAGGCATGAGTTTTTTATTAGATTTTAACAATAATAAAGCGGTAAAAGCAAGCTCAAAATACCCAGTTTTATCCAAATTTGATTCGGCTTATAGGTTTATGGATCAATATGTGAATGTTTATACTGATGAAAATAAAGACTATTGGATAGCTCTTTTTGAATTTCTTCCTTATCAAATATCATTTTATAAATTTTCTAATTCAAATCAAAAACTTAAAAAATTAAGTATTTTAAAAAACCCTAATATAGCTGTAACAGGAAGTATTACCAAAGTTGGAGAGGATTTATGGCTTGCTGGTTGGGCAGGATTGTTAAAATGGCACATACCCACTTCTAAAGTTTCCTACTACAACTTTAAAGATGGTAAAGACTCTACTCAATTGAGTTCAAACAATTTGCGGTTTGTTTTTAAAGATAAAGACGATGACCTCTGGATTGCTTCTCAAAATGGGCTTAATCTTAAAAAGAAAAACCAAGCGTTTTTTACCCATTATTTTGCTCATGCCGGTGATACAAACGCCCTCAGTTTTAATTCAGTTTCTAACATCAACCAAGACGCATCAGGTATAATTTGGATAGGAACTTTGGGTGGGGGAGTCAATACTTTTAATAAAAAAACGGGAAAATTTAGGTGGATTACATCCAAACAAGGATTAGCCGATAATAATATCTTAAATATTTTAATTGATGATTTTCAAGACGTTTGGGTAAACCATAATTTGGGTATTTCAAAAATAAGTACCAAGACAATGAAAATTCAAAATTTCACCCAAGCCGATGGTATTCAAAAAATCCTATTTGAAAACTGTAGCGTTAAAATGGCGGATGGGTCATTGATATTCGGGGGCAATGGTTTCAATCGCATTTTTCCAAGCAAAATAAAGTCTGACACCTTTGAGCCGCCTTTGCTCATTAGCAATTTTAAACTGTTCAATAAAGACGTTTCTATCAATGGAGCGGATTCTATTTTACACCAACACATCAATATCACACAATCGCTTACCTTAAAACACTATCAAAATGTCATTACTTTAGAATATGCTGCCTTAGATATGGCACACCCCACCCAAGTGTCGTATGCCTACCAATTGGTCGGTTTTGACTCCGATTGGCAGTATGTGGACAATAAAAGAGAAGTGACCTACACCAATCTGCCGTCTGGTCATTATACTTTCAACGTAAAAAGCACCTACAATGAAGGCATTTGGCATAACATGGAACACCCCCTCAGTATGACGATACTTCCGCCGTGGTGGCGGACATGGTGGGCATATGTGTTGTATGCCTTAGCCTTTGTGTATGCTTTAAGAACGTATATCCACTACCGTTCTCGTCAATTGAAAGAAGAGAATATTGTTCTGGAAGAAAAGGTTCATCAGCGCACCAATGAACTTGAAAAGTCATTGAAAAACCTCAAAGCCACCCAAACCCAACTCATCCAATCCGAAAAACTCGCCTCACTCGGGGAACTCACCGCAGGCATCGCCCATGAAATACAAAACCCGTTAAATTTTGTCAATAACTTCTCGGAACTCAGCAATGAATTGATGGATGAAATGAATGAAGAAATTGATAAAGGAAATACTGTTGAAGTAAAAGCGATTTCAAGCGATATTAAATCAAATTTAGAGAAAATTAACCTGCATG
>JANPGW010000178.1:0-4740 GCA_031424115.1 Saprospiraceae bacterium
TGCTGAAATACACGTATTTTATACAAAGTAAATTTTATGAAATTGATGATAATTTAAACGATTTGCAAATACCGTGGCGAGAAATTATTGATACACTCATCGAAGGAAATTGGAAAGGCTGGTTATCGAGTGAGTACGAAGGTAGGCGTGATCCCTATCGAGGGAAAGACCAAGTGCGCCGCCAGCACGCCTTATTGCGTAAGCTTTTATCTGAATAAAAATTCACCCTAATTTTTCAATAAAAAATTGAAAATCAATTATTTATCATAAAACATGGAATCAAAAATTAAACGTGGCGTAAGTCTTTACAGCTATCAAGAGGAGTTTTTTCTTAAAAAAATGAGCCTTGAAGAATGTATCGCAGCGACAGCAAAAACGGGTGCGACGGGCATAGAGATATTGGGCGAACAAAGCGTAGTGGGTTTCCCAAAACTGACTGATGCTTTTGTCGGGCAATGGTTTGAGTGGATGGATAAATACGGTGTTACACCTGTCTGCCACGATATATTTTTGGACTATAACAAACGTAAAGGACATTATTACAGCGACGATGAAGCCGTACAATCGTTCAAACGAGATATTGATTTTGCTAAAAAATTGGGCTTTAAAGTCATCCGAGTTATTGTAAATGTCACGCCCGAAATCATGGAAAAGGTGATTCCTTATGCCGAAGATGCTGACATCAAATTGGGTATTGAAGTACACGCCCCATGGCATATCAATTCGGCTTGGATGCACCGTCATTGGGAAGTGATGGAACGCACAGGGACTAAACATTTTGGTTTTATCCCCGATATGGGTGGTTTTACCAAGCGTTTACCACGAGTAGTCATAGAGCGCATGATTCGACAAGGTGCAGACCCCAAAATTGCTGAATTCGTCTGTGCTCAACATGAAAAAGGGGTTATGGCAGAATACACCATTTATGAAGTTTCCCGCATGAGCAATCGCCAAATTGACATCGCTGTTGCTGAATTATCAAGACATAATACGATGGTGAACCCGATTAGTTTGCTGCAACATATTCCCCGAATTGTTCACATTCATGGCAAATTTCTCGAAATGTTGGAAGATTATACGGAGTACAGTATTCCTTACAAAGAGGTGATTGATGTCTTAAATAAAGGTGGTTATGACGGCTATATTTCAAGTGAATACGAAGGCAATCGCCACATTCAAGACATTTATGAGGTGGACAGCGTCGAACAAGTCAGAAGACATCAGCAAATGATGGTGAATTATGGGATTAAATGACCCCCTCAGTATTTCTCATTTTTTAATACTAATTTTTAATTGAAAAGAGATGTTTGAAAAATATATGATTGTTGAAGACAATCTAAAAAATAGTGAAAACGGTTTTGAAATAGGCGCACGCTTGCCATACTATCGTGGCGTATCGCTTTCAATGCTTGAAGAAATAGAAGTGTCATTGGATGGTGAAACGCTCCCACAAGATAAAGTGGATATTACCGTTCATGGCAACACTTACAATCTCGAACAGCGTGAAAATGAAACCGATGACCGTTGGGAAATGGGCGAAGTAGCGACCCTTATTGTCCACAAAGACGGCGGACTTTCTGACGGCGAACATAAATTGGGTTTAAAAATCAATATCCGCATTGGCTATTTGCCGTTCCCTGCCATTCGAGTGGCTGAAAAAAGTATTTCAATATGAAAAATATGACTAAAATCGGCTTTAGCTTAGATATGGTCAATGTCCATCATCAAGAGCCTAATAGAAACCGCTACGAAAGCAAATACTATTGGGACGAATTGTACCCAATGATTGTGGCGGCAGGTTTTGATGCGGTAGAGA
The DNA here is from genome assembly GCA_031424115.1 of Saprospiraceae bacterium. Classification (GTDB taxonomy): domain Bacteria; phylum Bacteroidota; class Bacteroidia; order Chitinophagales; family Saprospiraceae; genus JAAFJT01. Next base: position 1,817 of record JANPGW010000178.1, read on the forward strand.
TACCATTTGACCCTTTTTGGATTTTTAGAGGTGGCTCGGGAGTGCCGTTTACTAAGTATTGCGTTGAAATAAAGTATGATAAAGTTGAAAACTATGTCAATTACCTTAAATCTCATGGCATAGAAAAGATAGCGGGCATACAAATCAGTCCGATAATTTTTATGCGGAACGATAACCTCGATTTTTATTTTGGGGCGACCCAATATTTTGCAGGTGAAGCTATCCGATATGCTAAGGAATTGGGCTGCGACTACGTCAATTTTAGCCCAACACCACCTGTCGGTTTGGTTCATCATTATCATGGTAAAAACGACGATTGGGATAATTGGTCAGCAGAATTCCTTAAAAGAACTGTTCAATTGATTAATGATTTGGCTAAAATTGCCAATGAAAATGATATTACACTTGTGCTTAGGAATGAGTATTGGAGCTTTTTAAGAGGCGATAATATCGTTTCATTTTTAAAAGATGTTGACGATTCTGTTCGGTTAGATATGGATGCTGCACATGCGAGTATTTCAGGTCAAAACCCTTCAGAAACCCTTAAAAACAGGGCAAATCTTATCGGAAGTGTGCATTTGACAGACACAGCTTTTGTAGATGATGCTGAAATTTGGAAAACAGCACTGCCTGAATATCCGCAGCACAGGGCTACACAAGTATTCCGAGATTTAGGTTTTGGAAACATCAATTTAGCAGAGTTTTATCAAACCCTCCAATCCGTGGGGTACAACGGTTGGACAATTGTTAGTTGCCGACAAACCCGAGAGCCTATGCGGGCTTTGTTGAGAAGTCGCAGTTGCTTGAATCAAATTATTCAACCATCTTAAATCGTCATTGAAAATATGTCTAATATACGATATGCCCACATGAATCATTGGAAGAATATTCCCTACCGTAAAATTGACAATTTCCGTGAATTTTACTACGAGGATAAAACCAATGTTGCCTATTATTCCGATTGGGATAGAATATTGCGCTATCAAAAAGCACTTGGCTTTGAAGGAATAGAACTGGCTCCGTGGGATTTTCCTGAAATGTTGCCGCTTTTTGGTTCACCAAAAGCTTTTAAAGAATTTGCCAATGAGCGAGGGGTTGAAGTGAGTGGATTATTTCATCTCATTGATAAATCGCACGATAGGTCGCACCACAAACAAACTTTTGAAGATGGTAAAAAAGCGGTGGATATATTAGTAGAATTTGGTGGCAAGCAACTGAATTCAGCGCCTTCTAATAATTATTACGGCTTAAGACCTCTCGATCGTGACCAGATTAAAGCGGCAGCGGAAATCATCACCGAAGTTGGGAAATACGCCACAGACCATGGTGTTGAAATAGGCATTCACAATGAGTTTTTCCTTGCTATCAATAAAGAAAATCATAAAGAATACATCGAACTCACCGACCCTCGATACGTGCATTATTGCCTTGATACGGCTCAAGTCTCGCTTTTGGGTGAAGATTTGCTTGATTTTTATGACACGTACCATGAGCGTATTTGTACATTTCATTTGAAAGATACTGCCACGCCCAATCTGCCCGATGAGATTCGATATAGTCAAGATATTGAAATTGTGGACGATGGCACACGTTGGTTTTGGGAGCCAGGCGAAGGTGTTTTAGATTTTAAAGGATTGTATAAACTAATGAAAAAGCACAAATTCAAAGGCTGGATTAGTATCGAAACGGACGGCACGCCGGATCTCTTAGCCTCAATGGCATTAACGAGATATTATATTGATAAGGAGCTGAATCCAATTTATAGTTAAAATACTGAGGGGGTATATACACTTAAAAGACAATTTTAAAATTTAATTACGATTTACGAATGACGGTTAATCCGAAATCGTAAATCCCAAATCTGGAATCAAAATATGGGTCCTTTAGATAAATACATTTTAAAAGAAGACGCTTTAATCGCTTCTGCACACGGTTGCCAATTGAAATTTCAATCGCATTGGTATCGCTCCTTGCCCTTGTCGTGCATGGATTTTAATCTGAAAATTGATGGTCAAGAAATGGACAAAAATCATTTTACAATTAAAGTCAACGACAAAAAATTCAGCTATGCTGAATTGCCTGAACTCGATAAAGAGTGGCTTTTTATATTGGATAGAGGCATCCTTGAAATACAAACGGAGAAGCCGTTGAAAAAAGGTAAAACCTATAATATAGAGTTTAAATATGACCTTTTTATCCCTTATATCTTAGTCGGACCTCAAGGTAATCCTTTGATGGCGAGTTCAGTAATTCATAAAGATTTCATTTGTCAATAAAAAAAGTGTATCGTTTTTCATGTTCAATTTAAGGGTATTTTAAACATGAAAAACGACACACCAAACACTTTATATAATGATAAAATTAGCAACTTCCCTTTTCTCTTACGCTTACGAATGGAATTCGGGACAATTTACGCTTGAAGATGTTATAGCCGAAACCCGCAAAAGGGACTTGGGTACAGGCTTGGAAATCATTGGTTTTCAAAGCCTTAGAGGCTTTCCTTATATATCTGATAAAACTGTAAAAGAGGTTAAACATCTTTTGGATAAATACGCGTTTGAACCCGTAGCCTTAGATGCCAATATTGATGTCGGTATTAAAAGACATCAAAAAATGAGCATTGATGAAACCGTAGAATACATCAAACCACAGATTTTAGCGGCTCAAAAATTAGGTTTTCCTATACTTCGTTGCCAAACGACTGCACCCGCAAAAGTATATCAAAAACTCGTGCCTTTTGCCGAAAAAGCCAACGTCATTATGGGCATTGAATTACACACGCCATACAGCGTTGACCACCCATCGGTTATAAAGATGTTGGAAATGTTTCAAGAAATGGGTTCACACGTTTTAGGTTTTGTACCTGATATGGGAACGTGTATGCGCGCAATACCCGATGCACTTTTGACGAGTTTTAAATCAAC
>JANPGW010000179.1:0-3418 GCA_031424115.1 Saprospiraceae bacterium
GAGGTGACTTTGCGTTTTTATAAAGAAGGATTACCCATAAAGGATAACAAAGATCTGATTGAAACGGTAAAAATGGAAAAAGGCGATAATGGTTTGTGGACTTTTGTCGCTCAAGGAGACCGGAAAAATCAATTTTATACACTTCAAGTCGTGACGATTGAAGGAGTCACCATGATGGAAGTACCGGACATCTATGCTAAAGCGGTTGGGGCAAACGGAAAACGCGGGCAAGTTGTGAATTTAACGGAAACTAACCCGAAAGGGTGGGAGACTGATAAAAGTCCGGAATTTAAACAAAAAACCGACGCCGTCATTTATGAACTCCACGTCAGAGATGCTTCCATTGCCGAGAATTCGGGCATCAAAAAGAAAGGCAAATATCTAGGTTTAACGCAGGAAAAAACTAAAAACAAAGACGGATTGACCACCGGATTGGCCCATATCAAAGAATTGGGCGTGACCCATGTTCAATTATTGCCCATTTACGATTTTTTTACGGTTGATGAAGCTCAAAATGCTACCGATAAAAACTATAAAAAATACAATTGGGGTTATGACCCGCTGAACTATAACGCACCCGAAGGCTCTTATTCCACCAATCCATTTGATGGCAAAGTTCGAATAGAAGAATTGAAAATGACCATTCAAAAATTTCATAAAAATGGGCTCCGCGTCATCATGGATGTGGTGTATAACCACACGATGTTCGGCGAAGAATCATATTTTCATCAACTCGTGCCGTATTATTATCACCGAACAACGCCCGAAGGCAAATTTGCCAATGCGTCGGCTTGCGGCAATGAAACGGCGAGCGATAAGCCTATGATGCGTAAATTTATGCTCGAAAGCTTGAAATATTGGGTGACGGAATTCCATATAGATGGTTTTCGTTTTGACCTAATGGCCATTCATGATATTGAAACGATGAATCTCATTTCTAAAGAATTACATCAAATCAAGCCGGATATTCTTCTTTTGGGGGAAGGTTGGACTGCGGGGGACTCACCGTTGCCGGAAAATCAAAGATCATTGAAAAAATATACTTATCGGTTAGATAAAATTGCCGCTTTCAGTGATGATTTGCGCGACGGTTTGAAAGGTAGTGTTTTTGCGCACGAAGATAGAGGGTTTGTCAGCGGAAAAAAAGGCATGGAAGAAAGCGTTAAATTTGGGATAGTGGCGTCCACCAAACATCCGCAAGTGGATTATTCGAAAGTCAATTACTCAAAAGAGCCTTGGGCGGCTGAACCTTATCAATGCATCAACTATGCGGAATGTCATGATAACCACACGCTTTGGGATAGACTTTTGAACTCCAACTCAAAGGATACTGAGGGGGATAGAATTAAGATGCATAAACTCGCTCAAACAATAGTTTTGACGTCACAAGGCATTCCGTTTTTACACGCCGGGACTGAGTTTTTGAGAACCAAAAAAGGGGTTGAAAATTCATTCAATTCTCCGGACGAGATTAATGAAATAGATTGGAGCCGTAAAACGCGGTATAAAATCGTCAATGATTATTTCAAAAACCTGATTGACGTCCGAAAAAAGCATCCCGCTTTCAGAATGGCTACAACTGAATTGATTGTCAAAAACCTCCAATTTATGAATACTCTATCGAAAGCCGGCACTGCGGATGGGGTAGTGGCTTACACCTTAAATGGTAAAGCAGTAGGAGACAAATGGAAAACCATCGTGGTCATTTTTAACGCTAACAATAAATTTATTTCGGTGGATATACCCAATGCAAAATGGAAAGTGATATGTGACGGTGAAAAAGTGCTCGAAAAAGGCTTAAAAGATTTTAAAGGCAATCGTTTTGATGTGCCTGCTTTGAGTGCGGTGATTTTGGTGCAGTAATTAAAAGCGTGGCACGGCTCAAAGCCGTGTCACGCTTAAAAACGCTAAAATAGAACATTTCAAACCACTTCTATCGCTATTTCCTCCTGTTTAGGAACAGAAATGGTTGCTGCCACTTTATTCATCACATGGCGATTGATGTTGTAAATCATCGCAATCACAATGAGCATCAAAGCAATAACCGTGTAGCCCAAGGTATTGTAATGCTCCAAATAACCAGATTTATTCTGAACGACTATTGCGCCTGCCGCATAAGAAGCAATACCGCCCGCCACTTGTGCTGCCGAAGAGTTGATACTCATAAATGCGCCCCTATCTTGTGGCGTCGGAATCGCCGTCATTAGAGCACTTGAAGAAATCATGCGGGCATTAATGCCGACAAAAATTAAAACATTGATTACAGCACATAACCACAAGGGCGTAATGCCCAAATTGGTGTAAATACCTATCATCACCATACTGATAATTGAGCCGATTAAAAACATCGTGAATTTGCCAATTTTATCGCTCATTTTACCAATAAAAGGGCCAATAAGTATGGATGAAATGCCCGTTGCCAAGTACAAAGTGGGTAGTTGGTTCATCGTCAAACCCAAATTATTGATACCAAAAGTACTCCCGAAAGGCATCAACATAAAGCCTCCGGTTGCCAATAATGAGGTCGCTAAAAAGGCTCTCAAATAGCTGACTTGTGAAATGGTTTTCATTAGGTGCTGAAAAGCATTGTTTTCAGTTTGTATTTTTAAATGTTCATTGATGGGTTTCATGTATATCATAATAATGAATCCCAAAAAAGTCCCAAATATGGCAATCATCCAAAAAGGCGCGTGCCATCCGAAATTGTTGGCTAATATAAGCCCAATTGGAAGCCCTAAAACTTGGCTTGCCGCAAATGCCATTTGCACAAAACCCATGACCCTGCCCCGCACTTCTAATTTGAATAAATCCGAAATAATAGCTTGACTGATAGAACCAATCACGCCACCAAAAATACCGGTAACGATACGGGCAGCCAGTAAAAGTTCATAATTGGGCGCAATAGCACACAATACTGTTCCGATAATAAAACCGACATAAAAGAATATTAAAATCTTTTTTCTATCGTATTTATCGGCAAATCCGGCGGCTAAGAAACCTGAAGCACCCGCACTGAAAGCATAAGCCGAAACAACTAAACCAAATTGTGATGTCGTAATGCTTAATTTTTCTAAGAGCAAAGCCCCAAGAGGCGAGAGCACCATAAAATCCAATATGATTGTGAATTGTAGAATAGCCAAAATGGCTATCATAAATATCTGATAAGGCGTAAATAGTCTTTCTTTAGGTTGTGGTTGAGTTATCATTTCTTAAAATTTCAGGTAAAAAAAAGATGCAAGATACTACAAAATCCTATTCCAAAATCCAACGAATGGCCCCTTCAGTATTGTCTAATACCAAGTCGGCGTGAGTCAAATAATGAGCCGGTAGAGAAGTTGCCACCCCGATGACGAACAAACCCGCCGCTTTGGCTGCCGTAATGCCTGATACAGAATCCTCGATGCCGATGCATTCTGAA
>JANPGW010000180.1:0-4177 GCA_031424115.1 Saprospiraceae bacterium
ATTTTAATGATGAAATCCCCTTTTTCATCGTGCGTTTCAAGGTCTTGTGGGAGTTTATAATCGCGTTCACAATATGGCGAATGCTCTAACAACTGCCCGAACCAATTGCGATATCGTTTGGGTGTATAAATGGGGTGAAAACTTTCGGCAAAAAGCAAGCGATTGTCTTCAGTATCAAAATCAATTTGATAAATCATGCCCCGTGGAATGATGAGATAATCGCCGTATTCAAAAGGAATATTGCCCAATTGCGTCCGCAAAGTGCCTGTGCCGCGATGAATAAACAACATTTCATCGGCATCCACATTTTTATAAAAATAGGTGCGAAGCGATTTTTTAGGCGCAGCCAAACCAATATGAATATCCGAATTGACTAAAAGCGGCGTTCGACTTTCTAAAAAATCATCTTTTGGCGGCACATCAAAACCTTTAAGCAATCGGGCTTTCATGCTTTTGTCCACCGCAATTTTAGGCGCAACATTGGTTTCAGATAAAATTTCTTTGACCATTGTTGGGCGATGAATTTGATATAAAAGCGATGACATACCATCGAAGCCGATAGTGCCGAACAGTTGTTCGTAGTACAATCCGCCATCCGCTTTTCTAAATTGCGTATGCCGTTTTGGGGGTATTTTCCCTAATTTATGATAGATTGGCATTTTAGATTGTTTTATTTATCTTTGTAAAAAATAATTAGATGAGCGTTGCAATCTTAGACAAATTAGAACAACCAATTCAACCCTCACCAAAAGTTTATACTTTGTGGGAATACCTTGCGCGTGAAGAACGCTCAAAGGACAAACACGAATTTTATAACGGAACTATTGTTAAAATGCCAAACGCCAAGTACAATCATAATCTTATTGCCTCAAATATGTTGCATTTCCTTAGAATTGCCTTACAGAAAAAAGATAAGAAATATGTCGTTTTGGGCGATGGCCAAAAAATATATATTGAAGCCGAAAACGTGGCTGTGTATCCAGATGCTTTAGTCATTTTTGAAAAACCTATTTTTTATCAAAACCGAGAAGATATATTACTCAACCCGTTGCTTGTTGTTGAAGTTCTTTCACGTAAAACAGGTCTTTATGATAGAACTGCAAAATTTGATTTATACCAATCTATTCCTTCATTTAAAGAGTATGTCTTGATTGACCCTAAAAAAATAAGTGTAGAAACTCGTTATCGAGAAGCTGAAGATTTATGGCGTATTACAGCACACAATACTGAAAATCAGCAAATTACACTCAAATCTCTTGATGTTGTATTGTCAATGAGCGATATTTATGAAAACGTCAATTTTTGATTTTGCTATGTACTGATTTTGCAAAGTTGCATAAAAACTTCTTCATCAATCAATTCCTGCTCTGTTTTAGGTACAGTTACATTGTCATAAACAACACCCGATAAATAGACATTCATCAAATCAATAGCTTTCATAGGGTTGAAATTTTTCCAACGCCCCAAAATATATTGGTCAGGTGTGATTAAATACGCTGCATCAATTCCCAAATCATAAGTTATCATCAACTGCGTATTTTTTCTATAATTTATCGTTAAAATCTTGATATTATGCGCTTCAAGGTCTTTTTTATCCTCATCGTTCAACATATCTTTCAAAATCAAAAGTGTAAATTGGTATTTTAATTTTTCAATTAAAAAAGTCTTTTTATCATCTAAAAAGAAATCTTTCACGGCTCTACCAACCCCTAAATCGGGCGTTTCCCATCTTCCTTCCTCACTGTTGGGATATTTTCCGTAAATATTCGGAATGCTCAAACGCCCGCAATTAATTTGCTTTTTATAGGCAATATCCGTTTTGGCTTTTTCTAAAATCTCATTTCTCAAAGCCGTTGCCGCTTCGCCTTGTGGTGCGATAAATGTATTGGATTGACCTGTACAAGCGATATTTTGGGCGGCAGCGGCGGTACGTTCCGCATTGTAGGTTTCTAAAAGACTTTCGATTTCGGATGTTGGATATCGGATTTCGGCATCATCATTCCGACATCCGATATCCGACATCCGAAATTGAGCCCCCCTCAGTATTTCTGGTTTTGAGTTTAAAATATGGGCTAATTTCCAACTCAAGTTGTCTGCATCTTCAATCCCACTATTCGCCCCACGTGCGCCAAACGGACTGACAACGTGCGCCGAATCACCTACAAAAATCACGTTACTATGCACAAAACGGTCTAATTTTTTACTACTAAAACTATAAATACTCGTCCAATCCAATTCAAAAGGACGCTCTCCAACCACGCTTTTTATTTTTTCACTAATAAAATCTTTGTCTTGTGCCAATGAATTATCGGCATTTCTACCCAATTTAAAATCTAAACGCCACAGGTTATCGGGTTGTTTATGCAATAGAATACTTTGCCCACGGGCAAAAGGTGGGTCAAACCAAAACCATCTTTCAGATGGAAAATCGGCTTCCATTTTAAAATCGGCAATTAAAAACCGTTCTTCAAAACGCTCGCCTTTCAATACTAAATTCATCAAATTGCGGACAGTACTGCGGCTGCCATCACAAGCAACTAAGTATTTGGTTTTCAAGGAATAATTGCCTTCGGGTGTTTCCACTTCGAGGCTTGTGGATTGTGGCTTGTGGATTGTATTATCAATATTTACACAATCCTCAACCTCCAATCCTGTTACCTTATTCAACCACCGCACATCAATTTTATCTTCTTTTAAAACCGCTTCAATCAAATATTGCTCAACATAATATTGCTGCAAATTGATAAAAGCGGGATACTTTGATACTTTTTCGGGAGAAAGGTCAAAGCGGTCAATTTCCTCATCTTTGAAGAAAATGCGCCCAACATTCCACTGCACACCCTTCTCAATCATTGGTTTTGCAACGCCCAATTTATCAAAAATCTCCAAACTGCGTTTTGAAAAACAAATCGCTCGACTGCCTACACTGACTTGATTATTATCATCTAAAAGCACCACTTCAACGCCTTGTTTTGCCAATGACAGAGCCAATGTTAAGCCCACAGGACCACCGCCCACGACAACGACATCGTAAGTTTTGGGCTTTTCACCACTTAATTCAGGCGGTTTTTTAAAAGGATATTTCTGATATTGAAACATTGTTTTAAAGGACTATTTTATCAAAAAAGTGTTAATTGTATTGGGTTTTAGTGCAGGATTTATGGTTTTATCGCCTATTTTAATGGTAACATTTTTCACTTCATTGCTATCATTTTGCACCAATATCGCTATGCTTTTATCGGGATTGACAAAGGCAAGTAAGTTATTGAATCCCCCCTCAGTATTAACCCGTTTGGCGTTGGGTTTTACAAAATGACTGAGGTGTTTCATCAAATAAAATTCATAACTGTACCTGTATTTCTTAGTCAAAGTATCCACTACCACCAATGAGTTCTGATGCCAACCCCATGTGCTGACACCGCCTTCATTTAAGGAGATATTCCAATATTGATACGCTTTCACACCATTATTCATATAATGCTTCATCAAACCCCAAGCATAGGTGCAGTATTTCCAATCATTGTATCCATTGCCACACTCTTGCTCACTTTGATATAAAGGCAAATCGGGATACTGTTTGTGAATAGCCACAATCGCATCTTTACCCGCCCATTGAAAACCGACACCTTTTATATACGGTTTACTTTGAGGGTCGATTAAAAGGGTATCCACCAATTTATCATTGCCTCGTTCCATGGTCCCAAAAAAGACATCAACTCCTATTTTTTGCATTTCGGGACCTAAATATGAAACAAACTTCGCTAAACTTGAAGCACGCCAAGTGCAGCTTGGAAAAACTTGGTCAGAATTGAACTCATTTTGAGGCATCACCATACCGATATTGATGCCTTGTTTTTTATAAGCCTCAATAAATTTTGAAAAATAGAGGCTGTATGCCTTGAAATATTTTTCGTCTTGAATAAATCCATCTTGCCCTTCCTTAATAGTTTGTTCGGCTTTCATGCCATTACTTATTCCTCTAAAATCCATACCCCAGCTATCTCTCATTTTTTGTAGTCGGTCTGCTGGCCAATTGGTAACATCGGGAACGGGTCTGGAAGCGTAATGTTTGTTATATTTCATCCAAGTAGGCGGCGACCACGGCGATGCCCATAATTTTAAAGTTGGATTATACTTTTGAGCATTTTTAATGAACGGAATAAGCGTTTCAAAATCA
>JANPGW010000181.1:0-6431 GCA_031424115.1 Saprospiraceae bacterium
TTTGAATGGCTTGTCGGAGTAGCTCGTATGAACCGTCGGCTGCTTCAACGATGCCACTTTTGGACATGGTGGGCGTAGCATCAGAAGGAATGCCTAATATGCATTCAATTTGATGACAGATAGGCCCGGATAACTTTTTCCGTTTTTTATAATCTTCGAAATCAATGACTGAACCGCAGAAAATTTCTACCCATTTATTGAATGTTTTTGCATCCACGTTATACCGTTGACGAAAGGTATTCTTTGAGGTAGCGCTACGGAAAAAGGAAAATAGCTTTTCGAAAGCTTTTCTAAAAAGCACAAAAATGATCAAGAAGAATGCGAATAAAAAGAATGTCCGGATTACGCCATTTTTATCGTTTTTTCCTACATTAGTTTCACTATCCTGTTCGTTCACTTTGGGATTAATAGGTGGTGTCTTGTCTTCTTTCATACTTAGTCCGTTTTTGGTGAAAATGAGTAAAAAAAAGGAAATTAACGTTAACGTTTGCGTTAACACCCTCTTTTTAGAAAAAAACAGGGTGCGTTAACGCAAACGTTAACGTTAATGGTGGTGAAAATCGAGGTGCAAAGGTAATGAATGAAGGGTTATGAAATGCTCGATAAGTTCTTAAAAATATATATTTATATAAAACCGATATTTATCCTATCAGAAATAATCTTCTGGATGTTACCATATTACATATTCTTGATACATTTTTAATGCTTTCGAGTATTTGTTTTATAATAATCTGAATGTTTCCATTCTTTTCCCTTTCAATACTTTATGAATGGCTTCGTCTATTTATTTGGGCTTTTGGATTTTAAGCAAGGGGTTGTGTTAGGGGTCGCTGTGCGGGAATTGTAATTTATTTATTTATTCATATTTATTTATTCATATTTATTTATTATTTATTAGTTTTAATTCTTCTGGTTTTAGTTTTTCTCCTTTCTCCCAGATAAGTTTGAGGTCATCTGGTTCAAGTTTCAAGCCTATTTGTCTCATCTCAGAAAGTGAAAAAGAATGAGCATTACATTCTATACAATCTTTTTCAATGTCCCATAATTTTACATTAGAGCCATTCGAAGCCGCTATCATTTTTCCATCAGGTGAAAAGTCAATGGCAATAACACCGCCAACAAAGGTTTTGATGGCTTGACCTGTTTCAATATCATATATTTTTACACCACTATTATTATTATAATTACTACTGTTTTCATTGTAGCATTGGGCAAACTGTTTGCCGTTTGGCGAAAAGGCAATAATATCATAATTAATGCCTTTTCCCCACCCCTCAAAAGTTTTGATTGTTTGACTATTTGTAATATCTATCAACGTTAATTTTTCGGAACTTTCTGCTATAATCATGCTTTTTTTATCCCGAGAGAATGACACTCTACCACTATTAGTAACATTCTTAACAATACTTTTAATCAATTGACCATTTTTAATATCCCAGATACGTAAAACATTGTTCCTACTACTGGTATCTATACTACTTGACATAACATAATTTCCATCAGCTGAAAAACTAACAGAATAAATAGTCGATTTATGTCCTCCGAAAGTTTTAAGTACTTGTCCGCTTTTAATATCCCAAAGTTTCGTTGTACTATCGACACTTCCAGTTATTACCTTTTTCCCATCTGGAGAAAACGCAACAGACGTCACTTCACCAGAATGCCCCATAAATGTAAAAACGATTTTTCCCGTTTGAATATCCCAAAGTTTTGCTGTGCTATCACTACTTCCTGTAATCACTTTTTTCCCATCAGGAGAGAAAGCAAGAGAAGTAATTGCTTTAGAATGTCCAATAAATTTAAAAACAATTTTCTTCGTTTGAATATCCCACAGCTTTGCTGTTTTATCCTCGCCACCCGTAATTAAACTGTTTCCATTAGGAGAAAAGGCAAGAGCATTACTAGAATTGTTTGTATTCTCTGATAAATTTATTCCTCTGTTTATAACCCATAACTTTGCAGTACTATCAGAACTCGCTGTTATTAATGAATTTCCATCTGGAGAAAAAGCGATGGCATCCACGGAATCAGAGTGACCAAATAAGGTTAAAATTGTTTCGCCGTTTTCTATATCCCATAATTTTATAACATTGTCTGCCCCGGCAGTGGCAATATATTGTCCATTAGGAGAAAAAGCAATAGCTCGAACAGCAAGCAAGTAACCAATAAAATTTTTTAGTATTTTTCCAGTTTTTATATCCCAAAGTTTTGCCGTTTGATCAGCGGAACCTGTAACGAACGTTTTTCCATCAGGAGAAAAAGCAAGCGAAAAAATGCCGTTTGTATGCCCGATGAAAGTTCTGATAGGTTTTAAATGCTCAATATCCCACAGTTTTGCGGTATTGTCTACACCCGCTGATACGAATTGTTTTCCATTTGGAGAAAAAGCGATGGCAAGAACCCCGTCAGAATGCCCGATAAAAGTTTTGACGACTTTTCCTTTCTGAATATTCCACAATTTTATCGTATTTCCTGAATTGGTTAAAATTTGTTTCCCATCAGGTGTGAAAGCAAGAGCAAAAATAGCCTCTTTATTGTCAAATAGTTTGAGCATTTTTCCGCTTTGTATGTTCCACAATCGGGCTGTGCTATCCCAACTACCTGTGAGAATGAATTGTCCATTTGGTGAAAAAGCAATGGTATAAACACAATCAGTATGCCCAATGAATGTTTTGATTTGACGACTATTTTTTGTATCCCAAAGCCGTGCTATTTTGTCTGTACTACCCGTGGCTACCGTATTTCCATCAGGTGAATAGGCAACAGCGTTAACATAAGATGTATGTCCTTTGAAAATTTTAGAGTAAAAACCAGTATGAACATTATTGAGTGTTTGGAAATAAATATCAGATGTAAACTTATTTTCTGAGTGTCGGGTATAATTATACTGCATGAGCCTCATGGCAAAAGTTAAATCCGTTTCTTTTAGTTTCATAAAAACAGCCGCATTATTAGCTGTACGCGTCTCCTTTTCCGCTTTACGGGTATTATCTTCTGCCACTTTCTGTTGTTTAAAAGCATATAAAGCCGCCCCAGCGATAAGAACAAAGGCTATGGTAATACTTAAATTTCTGACAAGCCGATTACGCCGTTTCAATTTTATACTGCTCTCGATAAAAGCTATTTCTCGGGCATTGAGCCACCTATTATTGCCCCCCCTCAGTATATCGAGCCTTGGGTCGTCATGCCATAATAAATCTTTGTTATTCAAGGCAATATAATCACTGACGGCTTCGGCTAATTTATTTTGTAGTAAAACATTTTCCTCGCCCCGTGCTTTTACCCATTCTGTGAGTTTTGTCCATGCCCTCACAAGAGCATCGTGGGCGGGTTCGACAAAAGCCCGTCCTTCGTTATCCGTACCCGAAACAATAAGCCGTGCCTCTTGTATCAGCCCAAAAACCGTTTCAACCCGCTTTGTTTCAGCGGCATCTGTAAAAATCAAATTCGTTTTAAAAACCCGTTTACCCGCATATTCGCCGCCCGCAATTGAGACCATGCGGAGCATCACATTCCGCATCGTATCTTGGTGGTTCGTGTCCAATTCCTTGTATATTTTATCCGCTTTTTTACGCAAAGAGCCAATTACACCGCCCAAAATGCAGTAATCGCTTTCAGTCAAAAGGCGGTCATTTCTGCCACTTACGACGTACATTTCATACAATTCACTCAATGTAAAAGACAGCAAAGGCAGCGCACCCGGTGATTGCACAACTTCATTCAAAATGGTGTCAATAAAAGCAGGCGGGTCAAATTGTAGGACTTCTTGAAGGGCCGGTTGGACTATCACTTCCCGCAATTCTTCAACGGTGAAAGGCGGCACGACAAATCGTCCTTTCTTCCAAGCTGCCCAATCTGACATATCAAATTGGGGTTCGAAATCGGAACGTACGGTTACAATCACGGTCAAACCTTCGGTAATGTACCCCCTCAGTATATCTATGAAAACGAGCCTATCGTCATCAAGGCTTTGAGTCAATAATTCTTCAAACTGGTCAATGATTAACACCTGTTTGTGCTTATTCTCGGGCATTACCAAATGCGCTAAAACATCCAATGGTTTTTGAGTGGGGCGAATAACGGGTAAAAGGGTGTAGCCCTGTTCTTTTAGCAAAGGGGTTAAGCCCGCTTTTACGAGCGAAGATTTACCCGTTCCAGATGCGCCTGTCACTACTGTCAAAGCCTGTGTTTTTACCTGCTCCAATAAGTCTTTCACCACCCGTTCTCGCCCGTAAAACAATTCTTTGTCAGCTTCGTCAAAAGATTGCAAGCCTTTAAAGGGATTGCGTTTCGGGAGAGACGGTAAATTTAAGCGGTGGTTGGGTGCTAAAAAGATAAACTCGCCTTTGTCGTGTTTGGGCAAGTTGAAAATAGAGGGTGTTTGCCGCAAACGACTATTAGCTTCAAAAGTTGGTTTTTCTACTTCTTGCCGCAAGTATAAATACAATTCGGTAGCGGTCATAATGCCATCGCCTCCGTCAGCAGGGACAATATCGGCTTTGCCAGATAAGGCTTCAAACAAAGCGAGGGCAAAAGGCGAATGTTTTCCTCCCTCAGTATCTCGCTCATTTCCGAAGCCTTTTAGATAGTCAAACGCCTTTTGGTCATGTGAAGAGGATGTCAAAACTTGCCACGCTTTGTCCATCAAATAGCGGTCAAATCGCTCTTTGTAAATGCGTTTGGGTAAAAAACCAATCGCCCGTTGTGTGGTTGCCCAACGGATAGACCCCGCAAAACAACAATCCAGTATCAACAAAAAATGACGACAAACTAAGGCTTCAAAACAGGTATTGAGAAAAGACATGGATATCAAAGTATCACCCTTATTCGCTTCGGCATCGGCAGGAACGAGATAGCCACTCATGCCGTTGTCATCTTCTAAAGCTATACCATGCCCTGCAAAATAGAACAAAGCGGAGTCGTTTTCACCAACGACATTTTTCATGCTTGTTAAAAAGGCTCTGAGGTCTGCTCCTGTGGGATTGAGTAAAACTTGATGAACATGATATTTATGGTCATTGGCAAGGACTTTAGCCAACCGTTGTGCATCGTTCACGGCAGTATTGAGCGATGAAACGTGTTGGTAATCGTTGATACCGATAATAAAAGCGTGTTGAGTTTGAAACATTCCGATTTTGGTTTTTCGCATGAAAAATTGTTATGTTTTCTCACTCATCAAACCAGAACCACTTAATGCGGCAATTGTCGAACTTTCCTATGTTTACCAGTAACGATTTGGTATGCAAAGTTAATAAAAACTGTATTGTCTTGAAATAGGTTAACAGAAATAGCAGTAAAATTTTTGAAAAAATAGGAGATTCGTTATGATATTTTAAAAATGTTTAAGATTGATAAAACTCAACTGTTTATTCAAGTCCTCGTGCAATATACTTTTTCCTACATTCCTACATTATTTTCATTATTCTGTTCGTTAACTTTGGGATTAATAGGTGGTGTATTGTCTTCTTTCATACTTAGTCCGTTTTTGGTGAAAATGAGTAAAAAAAGAGGAAATTAACGTTAACGTTTGCGTTAACACCCTCTTTTTAGAAAAAAACAGGGTGCGTTAATGAAAATGTTAACGTTAATGGTGGTGAAAATAGAGGTACAAAGGTAATAAATGAAAGGTTGTACAAACTCTTTGGGTGCTTAAAAATATAGCGGATAAATTATTTTTATCAACAAAATATTTTCCATATCATAAAATAATTTCTTGAAAGTTAGTGCGTTTTATATGTATATTTGTTTATGTGAGTAAGGATTGTGTTATAATGCATATCATTACTCAATAAGCTAATATTCTGTTACCCTAAACTCAAAACAATGAAAAAAGCCAAATCTCGCCAAGAAATCGCCGATGAATATGGTATCAACCGGAAAACGCTTCAACGTTGGTTGGATAAAGCCCATATCATATTGCCTCATCGTTTACTTTTGCCACAAGAGCAAGAAATTATCTACAACTGTTTCGGTTCGCCTTTCATTCCTTTAGAAGAATCTCGCAGAGGATAAAATATATTCGATATTCAAAATGTCTCAAAATGTCTCAAAATGTTCCATTTTGACTCATTTTGTCGCTTGCTTTTTGTGTGTCTTCTATACACTTTTGTAAAATAAAATATTATTTATTGTTTTTATTCCAAATGACACTTGATAGGCTGCTGAAAACCTGAAATTCTGTATAAAAATACTACCCTTACATAGACCATGATTTTTGAAGCATTAGAACTCATTCGGGCAGAACTACAAGCCTATATCAAGCCTTTTTCTGCGACAGCAAGTGTCGAGTTAGGAAGTGTAGCGAACGTCGCAGGTTCTCAAGCCGATAAGATTTTGGTTAGTCTAATTAATGTTGAAGAAGAAATTGCCTTAAAAAATATTAGCCCTTATCAACGCAATCCAATGGGTGGTTTTGATATCAAAAACCCACC
>JANPGW010000182.1:0-3600 GCA_031424115.1 Saprospiraceae bacterium
GTCATTTTTTTAAGAAAGTCGCGGCGTGTTGTCATATTTTAATGCTTGTTTTTGTTAAAAATATTGAAAATACTGAGGGGGTAATACCCATTTTATTTTTTATTGTTTATGAAATAATCCCATACTGCTTTCGTGATATCTGCAATAATCCTATCGTTCACTTCTTCCTTCTCGGTGGACATGGATACAAAAATGCTGATGGCAAAATGGTCGCCATTGGGTAATGTGACAATGCCAATATCATTGGTGACAGCCGTCAAACCTTGTGAATTGGCGCCCGAATAGCCTGTTTTATGCCCTACTTGAGTACCTATTGGCAACTGCCCTTTTATCTTATTTTTACCTGTTGACGTTTCAAACATCGTTTTCCAAAGGAATTTATGGCTTTTGGAGGATAAAATTTTCTTTTCAAAAGCTGTATTTAAGGCTTCAACTGCTGCAATAGGTGTCGTCCAATTGGTAAATTGTACATTCCAATCCTTATGCATTTCTTCTTCGTTGGTTTTAATAGAAAAGTCTTTTATATCAATGCTGTGAATGTAATCGTCAATCACTTGAGTACCGCCAACCAATCTTATTAGAATATCACAACCATTATTATCGCTTTGTGAAACAGTATATTGAAGAATTTCAGACAGAGTTAAAGAGACATTGCCATCTGGATATTTATCATGCATCGGGCTCCACGTATTGGGCAGTAAATCCGTATTTTTGATAAAAACTTTCTGTTTTAACCCCAATTTACCTTTATCCACGGCATTTAAAACGGCTAAAGCAATATGAAATTTAAAAACACTTTGCATTGAGAAATGTATATTTCCATTAATACTAAAAGTGTCTTTATTTTCAATATGTAAAACGGCAACGCCTATGGTTGCTTTTTTGGGTGCAATGATGTCTTCTATTTTCCTTTTTAAATTGTCTGTTTGGGAAAATGCAGAAGCCCATATTGACAATGAAATGCCTATTAATAAAAGCTTTTTCACGAGTACATTTTTTAATAATCAAATATTGATTTTTTGACAAATTTGTTCCATTACCCAATTCGTCCTTACACCCGAAACGCCCGTGCTGACACAAGTGCTTTTGCCCTGCAAATCATCTACAATAGTTTGGATTAGAGGCTGTTGAATGTGTTTGGGCATGTCAAAATTGAGTATTTTCTTTCTTTTACCGTTAATTTTTAATTCAATATGAAAATTGCTGAAAAAGGTGAAAGATAGCTGTCCTTTGCTGCCATAAACAGTGGTTAATTCAATCTCGCTATTAGTAGAGGCATTAAAACACCAAGTCCCTTGACCCATAATGCCATTTTCAAAGTAAAAATTCCCTACCACAATATCTTCAGCAGGATATTTCCCTGCTTGATTGGTTCCAAAACCTTGGGCGGATTTTATTTTACCGAATAAATAATCCATAATATCCAATTGATGGGAGGCTAAATCATAGAAATAACCGCCGCCCGCCACTTCAGGATTGATGCGCCAATTGTCTTTGCTGCCACTTGCTCCAACAATATCGGGTTGCAGCGGTTTACGTATTGTGATATCTACCAATCGCACATCGCCAATGACCCCCTCAGTAATTAAGCGTTTTACCGTTTTATAAATCTCTAATTCACGCCTGTAATAGGCTACATAAAGCGGTACTTGAGCTTTATCACACGCTTCTACCATATTTAAGCACTCTTGATGCGTGCGCGCCATCGGCTTTTCAACATAGACAGGCTTCCCTGCGGCGGCCACTTTAAGCGCATAAAAGGCATGTGAATCGGGAGGGGTAGCGATATAAACGGCATTCACATCGGGGTCGTTGATGAGCGCATCCGCATCGTCGTACCATTTCGGGACGCCGTGCCTTTGGGCAAAATTTACCGCTTTTTCGGCATTTCTCCGCATTACCGCCACCAATTTAGAGCCCTCAATGAGGTTCATAGCGGGTGCACTTTTCACTTCACAGACATCACCCACACCGATAATGCCCCAATTGACACCGTTTTTTAAAATATGACTATTCATTTAATATAGTTCAGATTACAACTTCGTATTGCTTACAAAAGCTATTTTTTTACTATCAGGCGACCATGAAGGCACATTAATTGTCCCTTGACCGCCGTACAGATAAGCAATATTTTTTGGAACGCCACCCGCCGCTGGCATCAGTCGCAGATACACTTTTTTGTACCACGGGTGGTCAGTCGCTTCTATTTCTTTTCCAAATGAAATGAAAACTATCCATTTACCATCGGGTGAAAAATGCGGAAACCAATCATTGTATTCATCAAAAGTCACTTGCTCTTGTTGGCTGCCATCTGGTTTCATGCGCCATAATTTCATAGTGCCTGTGCGAGTCGAATTGAAATAAATCCATTTGCCATCGGGACTGAGTTCTGGACTGTCTTCGAGGGCAGTTGTATTGGTGAGTTTTGTCTCTTTTTTAGTGGCAATATCAATTGTCCAAATGTCAAATTGCTTATTGCGTTGACCTGTAAAAATCAGTTTTTTACCATCCATTGACCATGAATGCAGATAAGAATGTCCCGAATCGGGTGAGGTAATCATGGTTGGTTTGTCCGAGCCTCCAATGGGCATGGTGAATAAAGTAGAAATCCGTTTTTCGCCCACGTGGTTGCTGAGTCCCATCATTTTACCATCAAAAGAAATCACATGGTCGTTGTTATTATTGATGATTGTGCCCGAATTGACTTGTGAAATTGAGCCACTCGCCAAATCATAATTGTACAATTTACCTTCAGAATTATAAATCAAGGTTTTACCGTCTTTTGTCCAATTGGGAGCTTGGAGGGAATTGGGCGCACTGTGCAAAATTTTACGATGTCCCGTTTGTACATCCATCACTTCAATGTGGCTTCCGATGTAATCCCGATAAGGTTTGAAATCTTTTGCCGCCGGAATAACGATGCGCACATTGCTAAAAACAGCTTTTTCCATCACTTTATCATTATGTGAGCAAATGAATAAGCCCGCAAAAACCTCATCATCAAGGGCAATCTCTTGACTTACTGATTTATAGTTTTCACCAAAAACGGCGGCTGAAAAAATAAATTTATTACCAATGCGCTGTAATTCAATATGCGTAGGATTAAAAACCGACATTTCCACTTGCTCCGTCACGCTCGTATCCATGCGGCGGTATTGCAATGAGGTCAAATCAACGCCGTGTACACAAGCATCAGCATATGGAGAATTGGGCGTGAGTTTATTACGTGCAATAATTCCTATTTTACGATGAGGATCAACGCCATTACCAATAAAACGAACGGTGGCAGATATCATAAAATCGCCTTTGATTTTTTTCCACATGAAATGAAATTGGTCAGTTTTTGCCCACATATTGACCGATTGGCTTTCCATTGTGTACTCCTGTGTTTCTGGATTATAGGTTGCTGAACCTTTTACAATTGGGTTGCCGATGTCCTCATGGTTATCGAAAATGCCCAATTTATTTTGAGCCTTTATCAAAGTTGATAAGAGTAATAACAAGGTGAAAAGTATAGTTTTCATAATAGAGTGATTGTTGTTTAGTTAAAAAAGCGGGTAAATACTGAGGGGGTAGTTTTTATCATTTTGGCACATAAAT
>JANPGW010000183.1:0-2164 GCA_031424115.1 Saprospiraceae bacterium
TCTAATTTCAACTGATTTTTACGACCCGCTGAAACTTGTGAAACGGTTACTGAACCTCGATTGCCGTTATCAAAACGCAATAAAACATTGGCGTGGTCTTCAGTATTGATAGGCACATCGGCATAATCTTCCGGTTGAAGCATTTTACCCGAATAGGTTTCAACGGGTTTTAAAGGCTTTTTACGGGTTTTGTGAATGGTATTAAAATCCGCCATGACTTCCACCGTTTTCAAGCCCGTGATGTACTCAATGACATCCATCAAATGCGAGCCAATATCCGCAATTGCCCGCGAAGCACCCGACTTATCGGGTTCCAAACGCCAGTTATAATCCGTTTCATAAAACAACCAATCCTGTAAATACGACCCGAGAATAGAATATACATCACCCAAATCCCCTTTTTCACGCATCGTTTTCATTTGACGCACCAAAGGATAATAACGCAAATTAAAATGCACCGCATTCACTAAGCCCGTTTGAGCTGCCAATGCCACCAATTCCTCCGCTTCGTGCAAGTCTTTTGCCAACGGTTTTTCACAAATCACGTGCTTACCTGCCAATAAAGCGGCTTTTGATTGCGAGTAATGCAAAAAATTGGGTGTACAAATATGCACCGATTGGATGCTCTCATCTTTTAATAAATCCTCGAAAACATACGCTTTAGGGATACCCAATTGCTTGGCTTTTGCCGTTGCCAATTCGATATTCACTTCGCATAAACCGGCTACTTCCACATTTGGTAAGCGACGCAAAGCCTCAATGTGCGCGGGGCCTATAAATCCCGTACCGACTACTCCTACTTTAATTTTGCTCATAACTGATTGTGTATAAAATTTGATTTTTTAATTGATTTTTCTCTTTAAAAGACCCTTATACTGAGGGGTATTCATTAGACTGCAAAACTGATAAACTGCAAAACGCTTAATCATTCCAATTTTTCAGTAGTATCTTTTTCTTTCAAATGCTTAAAATTTTGAGCAGAAATCACCTTTTTACCCGATGTTTTTTCAAAATTCTTCCTTGCACTGCCGGCTGATTTTCCACCTAATTGTGCCGCATCATGATTTTCAGGGAAACCTTTCGCATCTCTATCAACAGCTATTTGTCGAGTAGCTTCTTCGCCGAGCATAGTGAATATGAGTTCCAAGTTGGTCATGTGATCCCGCAAGTTTTCCCGTTGTAAACCCTTTAAATCCTTATACTCCGAAGGGGATAAACCAAAAGTCGCTTTTGAAATTTCAGCCGTTAGAATCGAATATTCCGTATTTTCTTGAACGCCTCGGGCTTTCCATTCATCCGTGAGTTGTCGCCGAATGTCTATGCTTTTTAAGCGGGTTTCAATCCATTCGTTAGAATAACCTTTAGCTTTGTAGGTTTCACGAATGCGCTCAATGCCAATTTCAGGATTTTCAATTTCCTCAATCCGCTCCTCTCCTACTTGCGCCAACCATATTTTAAAAGGTTCAGCTTTGGGCGAAGGGATGGACATAATGAGCCTAAATAAGCCTTTCATATTGGCACAACTCATGCGTTGCATCCCCCCCTCAGTAGGAACGGAAAGGGGGGTGACAATTTGTCCCCACCCTTTGGCGAGTTCTTCATCCCGCTTTCTTACTTTTTTTAAATAATCGGCAGCATTGGGTGTATCCGTCAAAACTTCAACAATATCATTGACCACAAACCACCATTTATCCTCATGCCAAACGCGTCTAACATTTTTCTCTTGAAAAACGACAATTTTGTTTTCAGCCATTTTTTAAATTTAATTAGGTGAATATAAGACCCCCTCAGTATTTTTAAAATTGCTGCTGTTTTTATTTAAAATTTCGTTCAGTTGCAGCCATTTATTTTATGCTGCAACTGAACGGAAAATCCATAAGTTGGTGAGGTTAAAGTATCGGAAATTTTATTTTTCAATATGATATCCCGTCTAAAAACTCCCTACTTAATACTCAATACTACTTATGTACTAAGCTGTTTTAGCCTTTTTTTGCCAAAAATACAAAAACGTGAAAGCAAATATAAGAATCAACGGAAATATGATCATAGTGGAAAGAGTTGCCTGCCCGGCTGCCAATTCCATTTCATCACCGGTAAGACCCGCAGCCGTTTTTTCTAATTTTGCGTTATCAATCCATTTACCAATAATAGGCTGGAAAATAGA
>JANPGW010000184.1:0-7222 GCA_031424115.1 Saprospiraceae bacterium
TCAAAAGACGATTTAAAACTCCAAATAAATAAGTTTATTGAATATTTTAACATCGTATTAGCTAAACCCTTTAAGTGGACATACAACGGGAAACCTTGTAAGGCTTGATTCATTAGCTATTTAGTGCATGAGACACTAGAAGTAACCTAATTATATCCAATTTTTTTTGACGAATATTTACTAATCTTCGATATATTACAATTGTTTGTTTTGAAACTTCATTTTAGATTGAAAAGTGAAACCGATAACCTCAGCATTTTGTTTAGCTTTTGCCGCATTTTTTCCTTCAAAAAATTCGTCAACTGTTGCACTAAAGGTTTCAATCCATCTTGTGAAATGTCTTTCATCTATTTTTAAATGGCGATGCGCGTCAAAAACATTGCCGATTTGCATCGGTTCATCCAATAATACAAAAGCCCAGAATCCGACAATTCGGGGCGTGTGGTGAGCAAAATCTGTGTTTTGAAAATGGGGTGACATGAGCGGGTCTTGCAACAGACGACCATAAAACGAAGTGATGAGCAATTCTATATCTTGTCTATTTTCTATATCTTTTTTCATTTCAATGAATTGATTATCAGTTTTGTATCAACAAATTATTCTCTTCTGACTTTTTTGACAAAGACTGTGATGGCACTAATTCTTATGGCTAAACCAGCTTCCGCGGTGGGATACAAATAGCCTAAAGTTTTAAAGGGATACAACGCAGAGATACCTCCTTTGAGATAAATAACTAAGGGTTTACCTCGATTGGCTCGGCGAAAAGCAAAATCACGTCCAATACCCATGGATACTGAAGGGCTAACATAAAATTTGTTTTTAGCAGGCAGAGAATCTTGCATCATTTTTTCTTTCAAAAAAGGAGGCAATAAATAGTTAGCTCCCACGCCTACCGGAGAAATTTGCCAAAAAAAACCTTCATTATTGATTACTCGTAAAGTCCATTCAGTTGAAACAAAAACATTTTCATGGATACCATTGAAATGCCAAATACCGGCATCAGCAGACAGGTATTGTTCGTAAATCACGCGTTGACCCATAAAACCACCTGAAAAACCTCGAATTTCAGTCATTTTCAAGGGATAATCAATGCCCAATTTTAAACCATAAAAATGGAGGGATCCTAAACCGGAGAAATGAAAAGGTAAAGGTTCGAGCACTTTACGCGTACGGGTATAAGCATCATTTTTTTTGTTTTTCCCTTTATCTTGAGCATTGATACTGAGGGGGGTAAAAACAGCAACAAAAATTACCCAAAAGAAATGTTTAATTATCATAATCCAAGTCAATTATTGCCAATCCCATAAGACGATTTCCCAAGTTTTTTGACTGATATTATCATAGTATTCGTGAATAGTGGTGAAACCGACCCGCCGGTGGGCTGCCAATGACCGCTTGTTTTCCGTCGCAATTTCGGTAATCACGCAATCGTATTGGGGGGATAAATATTGTTTATGTCCTTGATAGAGGGCATCAAAAACGCCCATTCCTCTATACCCATTTCTAACACAAACTTGACCCATTATATAATATTTCAACATATTGAGGGGTCTAATCCCGTGACTTGAGGAGATATCCTTATAACTTAATTCTCTGCTTTTTTCTATTAAAGGTTGCATCAAAGGTATGGTTTGCCCAAAATGTAAAGAAGTTGTCAAAGCATAGCCGATAATCAAATCCCCGACTTTTGCGACAATTTGCGGTTCGTTTTCCATCATGCCTTTTATGACATCAGGCGTATAAACGAAACTCACAAACCCTTGACTGTCAATGGTTTGTTCATCCAGATTTTTTTTTAGGTTATCTGATTGAAGAGTCAAGAGAGCGTCAATGTCCTGCTCTTTGAGGATGTCTATTCTAAATTGTTGCATGCAACCATTCACTAAAATTGGCTGACAGCCCATAACTGACTGCCCAAAGCCAACCGTTTATTTATTAAAAAAATCTTCCGGTTTCACCCAACCCGGCATAATAGTCCAACCGAACAAACTCATTCCCACGCCAAAAAGAAGCGTGCCGATCAGGATTGCCCAACCAAAGTTTCGGTGCTCCAGCATATACACTAAACCGCCTAACATCAAAAACAAGACAATTATTGCCCAAAAAGAGAATTTGAAATACCAAAGAAGAAGAAATTGGAAGATAGCGAGAACTAAACCATAACTGGTTCTTTTTAACCAAATTTGCATATTAATATGAGTTTGCTAATTAATAAATACCCCAAAAAAAAAGTGAGTTCGGAAGTCGCTTCATTGATGACCAATGAATTATGCTAAAATGCAAATTTAGCATAAAAACCTCCGAACTCACTAATTATTCGCTTAAAATGAATATTTAATCTATATCCCAAAACAATCTTGTGGTGAATACATCAATAGCACCTTGAGCAGTAACATTAGCAGTATTAGATCCAGATTCAGTATTAGGATAATAAAATCTAACAGGTCTTTTTGAATCTGTTACTTGAATGCTTTGTGGAGTAACGGGATAACCAGTTTTGCGATATTCTGCCCAAGCTTCTAAACCATTAAAGTTATTGAATGCTAACCATTTTTGGATAGCAATAGCTTTTAATTTATTAGTTGAAGCATCATAATCATAGTTATCAATACCGCTACCTATGAATTTAGCCGCGTTAGCAGTTCCAGCACCAGTGGTTCTAAACGATTGAGTTAGACCCGCTTCGAAGTAGGTTTTTGCGTCACTTGTTAAATTGACGCCTGCACCATATCTTTCTTTTGCTTCTGCTAAATTGAATTGCACTTCAGCTGCAGTCAATAAAATATAAGGTCTGTTATATTCACCTTTTACTATAAGGCTTGGTCCTAAGGCAGATGCCCCAGTAGCAACAAACCCCGAACTCTGGCCAAAAGGGACACCAATATAGTTTGATGCGATTTCAGCTTTAGCACTCACACCAGGAGTAGTGCCCTCTCCTCCAATAGCATAAGCAAAACGCTTTAAACGGAAAGTATCAGCACTAGCCTTTAAGCTATTGACTAAGAATTCTGACATTCTTGGGAACCGACCCAATGCACGAGTTGCACCAGCAGCTGAGTATCCCCATCTGTCATAAACTGGATTTAATTTACCATCTGTAGCCAAATAGAAACTTGATCCGCCAGAACCGACATCTTCACCTGTAATAAGGCCTGAACCTTCTGTAACAATTTTATTAATCTCTGTTTTTATATAGGAATCCTTGCTAGCAACTCTTGCTTGGCGCATTAAGATTCTGAGTTTTACAGAGTTTGCAAACTTAGCCCATTTAGTAGTATTGCCTTTAAAAACAATATCTGAACTGGTATAAGCACTTGAAAAAGCATTCGCTTTAATATCAACAAGGGCGTCGTCAAGTTGGGTAATTAATGAAGCATATACAACTTGCTGATCATCAAATTTCGGAGCTAAAGATTTAATACCTTTTAAAGCATCAGAAAAAGGTATATTTCCATACATGTCTACCAGTTGTTGAAATAGCAAAGCTTTCATCACCTTAGCTGGTCCTTTTAAGAATTTTTGGTTATTGGCATCTGCATTATCAATCACAAATTGATAATCATTGAGGTTATCATAATAACCATCCCAATAATTGTAATCCCCATTTGTAAAATTATAAGCAAAAGTTGTTGTAACAAGAATATAACTGTTAGATTGTGACCATTGTCCAGACCAATATGAGCCAATTTCGTTAGGCGATACCATATTAGCAGCTGATGTATTCAGCGCATTAGTGAAGACAAAGTTTGGCAATGCTGTTGGAAGAGCATTTGGATTGGTATTAATATCCAAAAATGACTCTTTACAGGAGGTACCAAAAAATGTAATAAGCACGATTATGATATATGATTTGAATTTCATTTTTTACAAATTTAGATTTTAGAAAGATAAATTTATATTCACTCCGTATTGACGAACAGGAGGGGTCTGTGTTGTTGTATTGATACCTTGACCATTACCCGTAGTAAAACTAAATTCTGGGTCAGTATAGTAATTTAATTTATCTACAATTGTTAATAAATTTCTACCATAGACAGAAATACTGGCAGCTGAGAAAACTTTAGATTTTTCAATAAGACCTTTTGGAAGATTGTAAGCAAGATTGATATCTCTCAATTTAATAAACCAAGCACTGTTGACAAAATTTTCAGAAATTAAGCGATAGTTATTAACCCAAAGAGCATATTCTGGCTCACGTACATTGACAGTCGTATTAGGAGTAGATGTTTTTCCATCAGCATTCAAAAGAGCCGAATTAGGATATATATGAGGTGCACGGTTTGAAGTCCAACCTCCTGAGCCCGTAAATGTCATAGTACGACCTAAGTCACTAAACATGACATTCCCTCCACGGTATTCGAAATTGAAATTAAAAGCCAAATTACCAAAAGTTATTTTTGAGCCTAAACCTGCAATATGACGAGGTAAAGTTCCACCTCGGGCAGTTAAAGTAGTTTGTCTCAAAGGATAACCTGTAGCAGCGTTTACCAAAACTCTTCCATTTCCTTCAGGCGCATATTGATAGCCGTCCGTTTTTAATATTGGGAATCTTTGACCCTTAATTACGTTGGTATTGGCATAAGAAAAACCACCATATTGGAATTCATTGATACCCGGATACAAATCAATAACTTCATTATCGTTATAAGAATAACGAATACCAAAATCCCAACGAAATTTTGAGCCTCTTGCAATAAGGTATTTCAAATCTGCCTCGTAGCCAAAATTTCTGGTTTCACCAACATTAATAGTTAAGTTGGAGAAGCCTGTTGTGTTAGGTATTTTAACAGTGATAACCTGACCTTTGGATTTTTGGTTATATACCGAAGCATCTAATGTTATTCTATTATCAAATAAAGAAAATTCACCACCAACTTCTGATGAATATACAACTTCAGGTTTGAGATTTGCATCAGGAAGTGTGTTACCCACTGATAAACCTACTGTGTTACCATAAGGGAAGTTTGGTCCATTGTTATAAGCTAAATCCAACCCATAAAGTGCAATATTATCATTTGCATTTTTATTAAAATTAACCCGCAATTTGGCATAATTTAATGCATTACTTTTTAATGCCGGTATAGCATCAGTTAAAATGAGAGACAATGCTGCACCGTAATAAGGATAAGACCACGAAGACCTATCGCGTTGCGGCTTATAGAATCTAGAAGTTGCATCATATCTAAAAGTTCCATTAAATATCAACCAATTGTTAAAATTAGTTGTCAAATCAGCATAATAACCGAATTTACGTTCTAATGTGTTTGCTTCTCCACCTGTTAGTTCACCTTGTCTATTCGAGACATTATACACATCAGGAACAACAATAGAACTTGAACCCACAGTTATATTCTTAAGAGATCGTTGATATACACTACTACCCAAAATCAATTTATTCTTAAACAAACCAAAATCCTGAGTAAATTGTGCCTGTAATTCGTTGTTTATCACATTTTCAGTACCAGAATAATCCGTTACACTTCCTAAGATATCAGAACCTGCTCTATCTATACCGTCATAATCGTTTGCCCAATCCCACGGTGCTGGCACATTAGCACTATTTTTTGCCCAGTCAGAATAAATGAACTTACCTGTACGATTTTTTCCAGTACGTGAATTGTTCATTACACCAATTCTGTTGTTAAACTGCAACCAGTCAAATGCTTTGTAACTAAGATTAATATTACCCGCTATATTAGCATCTTTATAGTTAGCACGGTTATTATCAGCCATGAAGTAGGGGTTATTATAATAATCATTATAATATCCATTCGGATTAGCAAACTCATTAGTTTGCCAATCTCTCAGTTTATATAAAGGCAGGTTCGCTGGTTGATTCAAAGTTTCAAAGTAAAAATCATGAGTAGTTCGGTCATAATTTGCTTGCGTATAACTTGCAGTAAAACTCGTCGACAGCCTATTATATTCTTTAGTTGCAGCTAATCTAACACCGGTTCTTTCACTTTTATCGTGTGGAACAATACCATTTATTCTTTGATTCTCTACTGATAGATAATAAGAATTGGTCTCATCACCACCTTGAAAACTCAACTGATTATTTGTGGAAACTCCCGTGTCAAAAATTTTACGTCTAATATTTGGAATCGCTGAATACGGTAAAAGATATTTATTACCGCTTTCCGTAACACGGCCTTGAATTCTTTCTGAGCCATCAAATGGGTCACCATATTGTTGATTTTCGAAAGGTCTCCAATTTAATTTCATACGATTTAAGTAGTTCGGATCATAATTTGCAGAACCAAATGGTTCTGGATAATATTGTGAACCTGACCCATATTGGTCTTGAAAATCAGGTAAAAAACTGATTTGTTCGAAATTTGTACTATTTGAATAATCAATTTTCAATTTACCTTTAACCCCTTTTTTGGTTGTAATAACTAGCGCACCATTGATACCCGCTGAGCCATATAGTGTAGCAGCTTGACCACCCTTCAATATCGAAACACTTTCAATATCATTTGGATTTATTAAAGCCAAAACAGTAGAAGTAGATTGAATACCATCTACAACTATTAATGCTTCATTATTACCCGTTAAAGAGCGATATCCACGTAAAACGATTTTTACCGAAGGGTCAACACTGTTGTTGACGTTGTACACTGCTAAACCAGTCACTTTACCTGAAAGAGCCTGTGCCAATTGAGGTGACTTCCCCACTGTAATGTCATCGGTGTTCACTTTTGAATAGGAATAACCAATTTCTCTTTGGTTTTTACGAATTCCCTGTGCTGTGACAACCACTTCATCTAATTGTCCAGCTGTAAGTTTGATGCTAAAATCACTAGTTGTACCAAGAGGAATTTCTTGTGACTGATACCCAACAAAACTGAATAGAAGCGTTTTGGCATCTTGTGGTATCGAAAGTGAGAATTTGCCATCAAAGTCCGTTAATGCACCTACACTGGTACCTTTAACCACGACGCTGGCTCCAACTAATGGTTCTCCATCAGAAGATGAGACCACCCCTGTAATTGTTCTTTGAGCGACAGCGAAACCAACTACACTCAAAAACATGATGAGAGTAAAAAATAGTTTTTTCATACTGATTTAATTATTGATTTGATAATGAAATAATAATTTTTTGGAATAGAAGTCCATCTATTTTTTTTTCAAAAAATTGATTCGTTTGGTTATAAAATTTGGTTGATTAATATGGTTATTTATTCGAAATACAAATTATTATATAGTTTGAAGCTGTAAA
>JANPGW010000185.1:0-10030 GCA_031424115.1 Saprospiraceae bacterium
GGTGACTTTTTAGACCTTGCTCCTAAAAGAGGAAGTGTAAAAGCAGGCAGTTATTGGCTTTACAGCAATTGGGACTTTAATGTTTCAGGCTATATATTTGAAAAAGAAACAGGACAAACTATTTATGGTGAAATTGAAAAACAGTTAGCTAAACCTTTAATGATGCAGGATTGGAAAAGAGAATTGCAAAAAAAGGAAGGCGACTCTACTCGTTCTTATTTTCCAGCATATCCTATGTTCTTTTCAACAAGAGATATGGCAAGAGTTGGTTTATTGATGCTCAATAAAGGTAAATGGGTGGACAAACAAATTATAGATGAAAAGTGGGCACAAGAAATGATAAATCCGATTACATCTTATACGGAGGTTGACAAAAACATACCAATTTTTAGAGGTAAAGATTATTCATTTGGCTACGGGCTTTATTGGTGGTTGTGGCAAAACATAACAGACAATCGTTTTAAAGGCGGTTATTCTGCATTAGGGCATTGGGGACAAACTATATCAATATTTCCAGCAATTGACGCAGTTGTAGTTTTCAAAACAAAAGATAATTATCAAAGGGAGACACCAAGCAATGCAAGGTATCGTTTACTACAACTTGCAGTACGGTGTTATGACAAAGACAAATAACAGCGAGAAGAAAACCTGCCCATAACATCAGGTTTTGTGCAATTGGGGCATGACGTTGAAGCAATCATCGGCAGTGCATATCCAAGCTTTGGTTTCGGCGGACGTAATTCTGTTGGGCAATAGTTCTAAACTTCGGCTTTTAATTATAAATTTAGCTTCAGTTCCGGGCGGACAGTTGGTCAATTCCCCAACTGCACAAAGCCTCGGACGTTAGCTGCTATGTTGTTGAACACTCTCTAAAATTTGAAAAAGTATGACACGAAAAATTTTACAAACTATTTTATTTCTAGTGATTTGGAGTTCTTCTAAAGCTCAAAATAACTACCCTTCTACCAAAACCGTTGACAGCAGCGACACTTATTTTGGAGTTACTCACAAAGATCCTTACCGTTGGTTAGAAAATTTAAAAGACAGCGCAGTTGTAAACTGGTTCAAAGAACAAAAAGAATTTGCCGAAAAAAAAATGGAAAAAATTGATGGTATAGATAGCCTGCTCAACCAGATACAGCATTTTATGGATGCAAAAACCTGGAGACGAGAGCCTTATTTTAAAACAGCCTCGGGATACTATTATATGATTTCGAAGGGAGGGCAGCGATCACAAAAACTATATTTTAAAGCAATAAATGATACAACCGAGCATTTGATATTTGACACCTGGAACATTCATTCTGGTATCCGATATGAATTGTATGACTATAACATAGCTCTATCACCTGATGAAAAATATTTTTTTGCTGCATTTGATAAAAACGGCGAAGAATATCCTTTACTAAAAGTATATGATATTGTAAACAAAAAATGGTTGAAAGATAGCATACCAAATTGTTTGGGTGGCAGTATTAATTGGACAAGCAACAGCAAAGGTTTCTTCTACAAGTATAATACAGGCGATCGTACTGCTACTAATGCAACAGAAAATGAAGTAGTTAAATACCATGCGCTTTTTTCCAGCAATACTTCAGATAAACTCATTATGGATGACAGAATAAGGAGCACTATTGAAAAGAAGATTAGCAATGCTTACCATGCATCGGTTTATACAAATAATAGCTTAAAAAGAATTTACTGTATTCCTAATTCGGGTTTCGGACTTGATAAAAATGCCTATTACATCAGCAATGCTGAATTATTAAATCCGATTAAGCAATGGAAAAAATTATATTCCACAACGGACTCGGTGTACAGTTTTAAAGAAGCCAATAATGGGTATTATTTTATATCAGCAACGGGAAAAGGGTTCAAAAGCCTTCGATACACATCTTACAATAACCCTGACTTTGCTAATGCCAAAATTGTCTTTCCGGAAGACAGTATCTGGCAATTGGAATATATAGATGAAACAAAATCATATATCCTTGTTAGTTATTCAAAATATGGCTTTCTAAACAAAACAATTTTTATTGATAAGAAAACTGGAAAAGAAATTAAGGTATCGGCTATAAATGGTTTTGACAGGTATAGTATTTGGACAATGGGTACAAAAACCGATGAATGCGTTTTATATAACGAGCCCGTAAACAAACCTAAGAGTGGCTTTCTTCTCAATATTGCAGATAACAAGTTAAGTAATAATGATTTTTGGGCAACTCATGGACAAACTTTTGTTGATGGAAGCGATGATATTATAACTGAATTGATAGAAGTCCCATCATATGATGGAACACTTGTACCCATGAGCATAATGAGAAATAAAAATACAAAGCTGGATGGCAATAATGTTTGTATACTCTGGGGTTATGGAGCTTATGGAACTATAGTAAGAGAAAACTACTTCAATGAATTCAATATTTCTAATAACCTGTTAGTTCAGCGTGGCGTTGTGCTTGTGCATGCCTATGTAAGAGGCGGTGGAGAAAAAGGAGAAGCATGGCATCGGGCGGGTATGAAGGAAACTAAACCCAATAGCTGGAAAGATTTTATTGCCTGTGCTGAATATCTTATAAAAAACAAATACACACAATCATCAAAATTGGCTTGCTTTAGTGGTAGTGCTGGTGGTGTATTAATTGGCAGAGCAATTACCGAAAGACCTGATTTGTTTGCAGCAGCCACTATTCAATCAGGTACAGTAAATCTGATAAGAAGCAAGGCATGGCCAAATTTAATTAATAATTATCCCGAATTTGGGAATCCTGAAATAGAATCTGAAATGAAAGGGGTTATAGAAATGGATGCCGTAATTCATGTGAAGCCTGATATAAAATATCCTGCTGTCTATTTTGCCGCAGGCATGAATGACCCAAGGGTACCAATATGGATGTCAGGTAAAATGGCAGCTACATTGCAAGCTATCAGCACATCGGAGAAACCAGTTTTGCTTTATACCAATTTTGAAGGAGGTCATACTGGTGATGCCAATGCTGCAACGGCGATTGACAAATGGAGAACAAGTTTAAAAATGGTTTTCTTTTTATTGTGGCAATCTGGGCATAAAGATTTTCAACCGAAATAGATACGACAGAAGAAACACAGCAGGCAACATTGCATTGGCAATATGGCGGGGCGACGAATATATTCTCAGCTTATTGCTCACTAATTAGCTTCAGTTTCGGCAGACGAATAATGCCGAGCAGCAGAATTAACAATGAACTTTTGTATCTTTAATTAGCAGCGGCACGGCGCAGACGGAACACAGAATACCGCCACATCGCCAATGCTTCAACGTTAGCTGTAATTAAAAATGCCCCCTCACGAAATCAAAAGAATTAAAAAAATATGAGACAAATTTTTGTTTTGGAATTTATGTCTTTAGACGGCATAATTCAAGCACCAGGCGGACCTAAAGAAGACACTTCGGGAAATTTTGAATATGGTGGCTGGACAGCACATTATGGAGACGATGTATATAGAAATTTCATTCAAAAACAAATGGAACCTGTTGACTTACTTTTAGGTAGAAAAACATTTGAAATATTTGAAAATTATTGGCCTAATAATGCAGAACATTGGCCAAAAATTAATGAAGTCAAAAAGTATGTTTTGTCCAACACCAGACAAAGTTCAAACTGGAATAATTCAGTTTTTCTAAATAGTTTAGAAGAAATCAAAAAACTTAAAAACTCTGACGGCACTGAAATCAAAGTTTGGGGTAGTAGTGAACTCGTTCAATTACTTTTCAAGAATGATCTAGTTGATGAACTTTGGCTTAAAATATTTCCGGTTACTCTTGGAAAAGGAAAAAAACTATTTGGAGAAGGTGTTATCCCTGCATCTTTCCAATTGGTTGAAAATGCAATTACACCAAGTGGAATAATTATTGCCAATTATAGAAGAAATGGAGAAGTTAAAACTGGAACAGTTGGAGAATAGAAAACAACTACCGCTAACATTTGGTTTTATGCAAGTTGAGCATGACCAGCAAACATCAGCAAATTACAAAGCCAATCTTCAGTTCAGGCTGGACAAACAACTTTGAGCTTTAGTTCTTAACTTCAACATCAGTTTTTCAATCAGCGGCAGTTCCGGGCGGACGAATATAAAATTCCCCACCATCGGCAATACCTGCCCGTTGGCGGTAACTCTATGACTACACCACAAACATCAAACTGACGACAATGAAATTAAACATACTTTTATTTCTGAGCATTATAACTTTATTGACATCGTGCAATGGGCAGACCTCCAATCTGAAAGATAACACTGAACAGTTTAATGAACAACTTGCCAAGGGCGACACAGTAAAAGAGCTTGGCAGCAGCATAATGGTTGTTTATCAAGACATGAAGAATGTATATTGGTTTGGAAGCTGGGAAACAGGGGTATATAGATATGATGGAAAAACAATGATTAATTATACAACAAAACACGGCTTGGCACAAAATAGAGTTGATGAAATTAAAGAAGATACATCTGGCAACATTTACTTCAATGGTTGCTATCCGAATCCGACAATATCTAAGTTTGACGGACATACATTTACTACATTATCAGCAATCCCCAGTAATGACTGGAAACTTCAATCCAATGATTTGTGGTTTAGACATTCTTATCAATCTGAAAAAGTGTATCGGTATGACGGTATTGCTTTATATGAGTTGCCGTTTCCTAAGCCCCCTAAACTTTCCAATCCTTTCGAAATTTACAGTATTTATAAAGACAGAAAAGGAAGCGTTTGGTTTGGCACGAATCCATTAGGCGTATGTCGCTATAACGGAAAATCATTTGAATGGATTACAGAAAATGATGTGACTGAATTTGGTAATGGTGGGGCAAACGGCGTTCGTTCAATTACTGAAGATGTGAATGGAGACTTTTGGTTCAATACCGAATATCGTTATAGTGTTTACGACAGTGTAACATTAAATAGCACGAAATTTTACAGACGACAAGAAAGTATAGGCAGTTTAGACGGGAAAAAGGACGGTAGTCTAAACGAGTATTTATCAATTGTAAAGGACAACAATAATAACTTGTGGATTGCAACTTATCGTAATGGCGTTTGGAAATATGACGGGACAAAAGTCACACATTATCCAGTTCAGCAAAACGCTAAAGACATTACGATTTTTAGCATTTACAAAGACAACAACGGTAACTTATGGCTTGGAACACACGAAAGCGGAGCATATAAATTTAATGGGACAACATTTGAAAAATTCACACCGTGACAATCGACAGAAGAGCTACCACTAATATAGATTTGGCAAAAAACGTAAGGCATCAATTGAGCAGACATCACATAAATTATTTACAGACATAAAATGACTCAAAAAAAAATTCTAATTTCAGGTGCAAGCATTGCAGGGCCCACGCTTGCTTTTTGGCTTGACCGATTTGGTTTTGTAACCACAATTGTAGAACGTGCCGACTCACTAAGACTTGGCGGACAAAATGTAGACATCAAAGGAGCAGCACAAAAAGTTGCTCAATTGATGGGTATAGAAGATGAGATTAGAGCGGCTGACACCGGAGAATTAGGCGTTCGTTTTGTCAATAATGATAATATTACAAAGGCAGAGTTACCAAAAGGAGAATCAAACCTTGGAACCAGCGAATTGGAAATACTCAGAGGTGACCTTGTAAAAATATTATATCATCACACAAAAGATAATGTTGAATACATCTTTGATAATCAAATAACCGAATTAAACGAATTTAAAGATGGGGTAAAAGTGACCTTTAAAAACGGTGAAATCCGGGATTTTGATTTAGTAATTTGTGCTGACGGTATCCGCTCCCGAACTCGATATTTAATTTTCGGAGATGAGCCAATTGTTCGTCCTGTTGGGCTCTATGTTTCTTATTTTACCATTCCGAGAGAATCATCAGACAGCCTTTGGGCACGTTGGTATAACGCGACAGACTCAAGAGTTATAGTCATGCGACCCGATAACGAAGGCACTACAAGGGCATCGTTTTCATTTCTATCAGAACCTAAGGGTTACGAAAAATTATCTACTTCTGAGCAAAAAGAAATTCTAAAACAAAAATTCTCAGATGCTGGTTGGGAGGCAACGAGAATTTTATCAGCTTTAGAAAACAATACTGACATCTACTTTGATGCCATCAGTCAAGTAATTGCACCAAGATGGTCAAAAGGGCGATGTGCTATGACAGGTGATGCTGCCTTTTGTCCTTCGCCACTAACAGGTATGGGGGTAAGTCTTTCGGTATTGGGTGCTTACATTCTTGCAGGCGAACTTTCAAAGCAATCAGACTATCAACAAGCGTTTGCAGAATACGAAAAAGTCTTTCGACCTTATGTAACTAAAATCCAAAAACTTCCGCCGGGTGTTCCAAAATTAGCCCATCCAAAATCTAAAATAGGGATTTTCATGTTGAACACTATAATCAATATCATTTCAAGTAAAGCGATAAAAAAAATTGGGACGCTTTTTACAAACAAAAATAAATCATCGACAGACGACGCAATAGAACTTCCAGATTATTGGAAACAAGCGAATTAAGTACTGGAGGCATTTAACCATAAACTAAATTGATAAAACTATGGAAAAAAACAAATTGCTCCGCATGGATAACGTCGGCATCGTTGTAGAATCCCTTGATGATGCTATCGCTTTTTTCACGGAAATAGGTCTGAAACTTGAGGGGCGAGCCACCGTTGAAGGAGAATGGGCTGGTCGTGTTACAGGGCTGGGCAATCAGTGCGTAGAGATTGCCATGATGGTTACACCTGACGGACACAGCCGACTTGAGATTTCCCGATTTCTTACCCCGCCCACTATCGCAGACCACCGGACGGCTCCAGTAAACTCTCTCGGTTATCTACGTGTCATGTTCACTGTTGAAGACATTGACGAGATGGTATATAGGCTCATAAAACACGGCGCTCAACTGGTAGGAGAAGTTGTTCAATACGAAAACTCATATCGGCTTTGCTATATTCGTGGAACCGAAGGACTTCTAATCGGTTTGGCGGAACAACTAAATAGTAAAAAGTAGCCAATGTTTATCAAATCATATAAGTGGACAAGAAAAATACATATTTCCTGACAATAATTGGCAAATGTTGGAATCCAATAAATTTTTTCGTGCAAAATAATACAACAAGACTTCCTACTGTCAGTTTGCAATTATTTATAGAAGAAATAACCAAGAAAACTGTTGAAGAATTAGCAATTGAAAAAGTGTTCAAACCAATTGGTATGATAAAAACAGGTTATATAAGGCATGAGAGATTGGATGATAATTTGCTGTAAAAATCACCATCTTCACAAACCGAAAAACATTAAGCGTCAATGTAACAAACTCTCCAACAACCGCTAAAACTTCCCGACATTTTACCTCGAAAAAAAATAATCGTAAATAAATTTGCGCAACTCAAAAGTTGCGCATATATTTGCAACCTGAGCGTTGCATAATTAAGTATTGACAGATGAAACAAGACATATTCCAAGCCATATCTGACCCAACACGTAGGGCTATTTTAACTTTAATTGCTGTTCAAGCATTAACGCCAAATACAATGGCGGAAAAATTTGATATGAGCCGACAAGCAGTATCAAAACACATTAAAGTATTACAGGAATGCGAATTGATTAAGCCTGAACAATCTGGCAGAGAAATTTATTATCACTTTAACCCAAAAAAAATGCAAGAATTGGACAATTGGTTAGCCCAATTCAGGAAAAATTGGGAAACTCAATTTAATCAACTTGACAAAGTATTATCAACAATTAAAAAACAGAAAAATGAACAATGATTTGCTATTTGATTTTACCGCTGACAAAACCGCAAAAACGGTTTTTATAACTAGAGAATTTGATGCGGAACTTTCGCTGGTATGGGATGCTTTTACCAAACAAGAAATACTTGACCAATGGGTAGCACCGAAACCTTGGTCATCAAAAACAAAATTCATGAATTTTGAAGTTGGCGGACGAAGATTTTATGCTATGGTAAGCCCCGAAGGACAAGAGCGTTGGGCAATTCAGGAATATACTTCCATTACTCCAAAAACCAATTTTAAGATGTACAATACTTTTGCAGACAAGGATGAGAATCGTGAATTGCCAGGTTCTGAATGGGATTATAATTTCAGCGAACTAAACGGAAAAACAAAAGTGAGCATTACTATATACAATGAATCTCTCGAACGTATGGAGAGGATGATTGAAATGGGCTTTAAAGAAGGTTTTAAAATGACTATTGATAACTTGGAAAAATTATTGGCAACTTTGTCGCGAGTGTAATATTTATAACTTCTTTTTATCCCATAAATTAGACCCCAAAGCCAAAACAGCTAAGCCTAAAATCAACCAACGCCCATACCCAAACACATGTTCCACCCCCTCAGTAATAAAGTTGCTATTGCCCGAAATGCGCTGAAAAATCCATGCAATTGCTGCCAATCCTGCCGATAGTGCACTAAAAATGCGGATGAAATCATAGATTTTAGGTTGTTCACTCAATAAAATAAATGAAGGAACGGTCAATAAAACGACAAAAAGTTGCTGTATTTCAATACCAATATTAAAACCCAAGATGCTTAAAGTCATGGCTTTAGTATTAAGGTCAAGGTCGGCTAAAGTATTGGCAAATGCCAAACCGTGAATCAATCCAAAACCCGCTGCCACAAACATTTCACGATTCGGAAATATAGGACGAATGGCGTGAATTGCTGAAATAAGAATCGAAATGGCAATTAAAACCTCAATCGTTTGGCTTGGCATTCGCAACCAACCCACAGCACCCACCAATAGAGTCAAAGAATGACCAATCGTAAAAGCGGTGACTATTTTAAGCAAACGCATTAAAGCATAACGGGTACCTCCAAAATAGCTCCATTTTTTATCTGAAATAAGCAAAGGCGCAGCCAAAAGCAGAGTCAAAAGAAACAATAAATGGTCTGTCCCTTCCGAAATATGTTTCATACCCAGACCGACCATACTTTTAAAACCACCCCACAAACCTTTGCTTTCAAGGTTAACTGTGAGGGGAAAAATCTGATTGTTGCGCGGCTCGACGGCAATAACACCGACTTCGGCAGGGTGTTCGGATACGATGCCCGTTTCCCAATCTTGTCGAATGGACACTAAAGCACTGTGCTTGACGACTTGGTGCATCACCACATCGTAATTGAAAATAAATTGCCGACTACTTACGCCCGTAGGTGGTATGAGCCAAATGTGTACGATAATATCTTGTAAAGTGCCGCGTTCTTGCGTGTTTTTGACATTTTCTAAACTCATTTCGCCGACCTCCACCGACCATTTTTGCCCGTCCATACTGAGGGGGGTAATGTGCGAGTGTAAATAGGTTTTGAGAGAATCTTTGAAAATGCCAAGTATTTGTTCTGCCGTTTTGGGCGCAGAAGGATTTAAAGCCATGCCCAATTCACCGACAGGTAAGCGCAACTCTGCCGCCACACCATTTGATTTGATATCCAAAAAAATTAAGGTGTTGGGCGACGGATGCGCTAAAAGAGTGCTTGCAAAAAAGAGTATTGAAAATAGAATCTTGCTTTTCATTTTAAAAAATATGCTAACAGAATTGCCACAAGTTACGAACTCGTGGCAATTCTGTTTATTAGAAATTATTCACCTATAAACTATTGAACAACCATCAATTTTGATTGCCCAAACTGACCATTACTATTTTCAACGGATATTTTACAGATATATATACCAGTAGAAAGAGTATTACCATTTATATTTCTACTGATAAGCAAGGTATGCTCGCCAACTGACATTTCATCATTTGAAATAAAACCGACCTCTCTTCCTGCCAAATCAAAAATACTTACCCTTACTTTTGATGGAAAGTTGAGTGTTAAGGGAATATTGGTTAAAGTACTTGTCCTCTCCCCCGAGTAAGCAACCAAATTTAGTTAGAGTAACCCAATATTTTGTAACTTTATTTAAAATTTGGTCAAATGAAAAAGAAACAATTTACGGAGAGTCAAAGGTTGTCGATCTTATCAGAGCAAGGGAGT
>JANPGW010000186.1:0-3004 GCA_031424115.1 Saprospiraceae bacterium
TTCAAACCTTTATGACAGGCGATACCCAAAAACCCAATTTTGGCGAATATCCCAAAGATTTTTTCGATTT
Source organism: Saprospiraceae bacterium (assembly GCA_031424115.1). GTDB lineage: Bacteria > Bacteroidota > Bacteroidia > Chitinophagales > Saprospiraceae > JAAFJT01. The sequence continues at coordinate 71 of JANPGW010000186.1, forward strand.
CATCATCATTGATGAATGTCATAGAGGTGGTGCCACCGATGAAAGCACATGGAAATCTATTTTGGAGTATTTTTCACCTGCCGTTCAGTTGGGTTTAACCGCCACGCCCAAGCGCAAAATCAATGCCGATACTTATGATTATTTCGGCGACCCTGTTTACACCTATTCTTTAAAAGACGGTATCAACGATGGTTTTTTAACGCCATTTAAAGTCCAACGCATACAATCCACGCTCGACGATTATGTTTACACCAACGATGACACCGTTATTGAAGGCGAAGTAGAAGAAGGCAAACTCTATAAAGAAGCCGATTTTAATAAAAGTATTGAGATAAAAGAGAGGGAAAAAGACCGAGTTAAGACGTTTTTGAGTCTATCCAATCCCAAAGAAAAGACCATTATTTTTTGTGCCAATCAAGCCCACGCCGCTTTGATACGGGATTTCGTGAATCAATGCAAGGATAAAAGCATGATGAAATACCCGAATTATTGCGTGCGCGTCACAGCCAACGATGGCGACCGAGGCGAAGCGTTTTTAAGGGATTTTCAAGACAATGAAAAGACCATCCCGACCATACTCACCACCTCGCAAAAACTATCAACGGGTGTAGATGCACGGAATATCCGCAATATTGTGTTATTGCGTCCCGTCAATTCTATCATTGAATTCAAGCAGATAATCGGTAGAGGTACACGTTTATTTGAGGGCAAAGAGTTTTTTACTATCTACGATTTCGTCAACGCCTACGAGCGATTCAGTGATAAAGAATGGGATGGACCACCCCTTGAACCCAAAGTAAGAAGTGTGGAAGAGCCAGAAGCCCCCTATGAAAAAGCAGAACCCACAGAAACCTACACGGAAGATGAAGAAGGAGGCGAGAGGCAAAAAAAGGTAAAAATAAAACTGCGCACGGGCAAAGAGTTGGAGATACAATACACCGTTGCCACATCCTACTGGAGTGTAGATGGTAAGCCCGTGAGTTTACAGGAATTTTTAAATCATTTATTCGGTAAAATACCCGATTTATTCAAAGATGAAGCCGAATTGCGCAAAGTTTGGGGCAATCCACAGACCCGCAAAACCTTGCTGGACAAGTTAGAAAAAGCCGGTATTGGTAAAGAAGAATTAAAAATAGTCCAAAACCTCATCAACGCCCAAAACAGCGACCTATTTGACGTATTGGAGTTCTTATTCAACGCCGATATTAAGCCCATTACAAGAGAAGCGCGCGTCATGGCAGCCCAAGCCACCATATTCGCCCTATTGAATGACAAGCAAAAAGAATTCATCGCCTTTGTCTTAAAAAAATACATCGAATCCGGTGTCGAAGAACTCGACCAAGAGAAGCTCCCTTATTTGTTAACCAGTAAATACCAATCCATCCCCGATGCCAACAACGCATTAGGCGATTTAGCCCAAGTGAAACAAATATTCATTGATTTTCAGCAGTATTTGTATGAGGGGCGGGTGGCGTAGGATTTATCCGTTTCTATTTTTTTAACATACAATACTTTTGTCAGCTACAAAGCAGGGGTTTCAATCTGAGAGCGATTCACACCCCTTTTTTTATACCCCTCAGTATAAGCAGCGGAAAATTTTTTTAAATTGTGTAGGGAATTACCGAAAAAAGGTTTAATATTTGCAATACGTATATGTTAAATATGATTTTAATTGTATTTATAAATTATCAATATGCAATATCCGGAAAGAGTGACCCTGCAAGAAAGGCTTGTTAAAAGTTCTGGTTTTACCAAGCCTTTGGTAATGCCGGAAAGGGATTATATTGCGTATAAACAATTATTGAGGACTTATCCAAAGTATAACATGGCACCCAAAAGTCATTTTTGGCGTCAGTTCCCAACAGTCAAATGGTGTTTAATTATAATGGGCGCGGGCATAGTGCTTGGATTGGTGTACACACAATTATTCATCATAGCGCAGTTGGCTACGCTATTTCTCTTTTTGGCACTGATACAAAGTGAAGCGTGCGCTATGTTTAATTATTGTAGTTTGGTCATCATCAGGCAGCGTTTTTAGGATACTTTGAAGACAATTATGATTGAATCCAAGGATTATGACACGTTTATAGAAGTATATAAAAACCTTTAAAACACTAACAAAAAGCAAAGGGGGTTTCAATCTGTAAGGGGTTGAAACCCTTTGCTTTTTAAAGCTCTCAGATGAAAAGGAATACTTATTATTATTTTTTAAAAAGCGTGTTGCTAATATAATAAGTATAGTATATATTTGTAAAAAATACATCCTCCATAAAAAGCAAGACATGAAAAAGGAAATATTATTTCCCTTTCCCTTTCTGGTTTTGCTGGTTCATAAAACATAAGTCAATCTACAGGTGATAGGGGTTATTAAACCAGGTTACACAGCAAGATAGTCATTCTGCAACAACGGGTCTTGAGTGTAGCAAAACCGTCAAGTGTGTAATAGTGAGTACTATACACTTGACACAGTGTTGTTATTGATACCGTCAAATTAAAAAAAGGAACAATATGAATAAAGGACACAACATTTACTTAGTTTTAGTATTGATACTTTTTTTTGGCTGCCAAGGCAATAGAGAAAGGCAATCTTCGGAAATATTTCAGGCGGCAATTCAGGCTGAAATCAACAATGATTTGTATGCTGCCATTGAGCTTTTTGACTCACTTACGAGAACCTATCCGGATACAAAATATTTTATGCAAGCCAATATAAAACGCCAAAGCCTCAAAACCTCGCGAGAGAGTACTATTAGAGCTTGGCAAACAATTCAAAGCATTGACTTGGCACATGCGAAAGTACAACCCATGTCACAACAATTTAAGCGGTTAGCGGATTCCTACGCTCAAGTTGACTTGTCGAATGTAGATATAGACCTTGCCAATCATATTCAAGAAAGTATTGATATTTTTTTGCAATTATCCAGATTATTTATG
>JANPGW010000187.1:0-4208 GCA_031424115.1 Saprospiraceae bacterium
TTTATCTAAATATTCGATTTACCATTACCAAGCATTCTGTCTTGTAAAATCCCGGTAATGGCAAAACATTGATGTTTTTTCACAAACAAGCTCATAGCGGAAGATGTCTGTAAACATTTCAATTCAATTCCCCAAATGATAGAAATCCTCTCAACCGCCAGTTTACGATGGTGATTTACGTGATTTAATAATGAATTTACCATGAGGTTCGTTACCATTACAGGTATTCATCTTTTACAGCAAAATGCATTTGATGTGAATTGGGAATATTTTTCGTAAAAATAGAGTGGGGGTAGGAGATGTTTACAAATCAAAGTACTGCTCAACGTAAATTCAGTAATTGTCAGATTTAAAGACTGTGATTTATTTGAATTACCCATGTTTACCATGAGGTGTGTTACCATTACAGGTATTTACTTTTTATAGCAAAATGTTTTTGTGATGAATTGGTAATACTTTTCGTAAAAATAGAGTTTGGAGTAGGGGATGTTTACAAGTGAAAATACTGCTCAACTTAAATTCAGTAATTATGAGATTTAAAGGCTGCGATTTATTTGATTTACACATGTTTACCATGAGGAGTGTTACCATTACAGGTATTTATTTTTTTAAGCAAAATACTTTTGTAGTGAATTGGTAACATTTTTTGTAAAAATTGAGTGTGGAGGAGGGGATGTTTACAGATGAAAATTCTGCTCAAATTAAATCCAGTAATTCTCAGATTTAAAGGCACGATTTATTTGATTTACCAATGTTTATGATTACATACATACAGAGTTGTAAAATAATCCATTTTATTAAAGTTTTTCGGTGGGCGCGTGACAAACCCCGATATGTTGGGTTAAGGAGAGTTTTTCACAGATAAAAAAGAAAATTCAACTTTTGCGAAAGTGCTTAGCTTTTAAATACATACATACAGGTAAGGTAGAGCAAAAAGGATTGACGCCATCACGAATAGTTTACACAGTCCTTGATATATCTTCGAGAAGAGGCTGTCTCAAAAGGGCAGCCTCTTCTCATAGTGCGCCCAACATGGCAATATCTTGGTGGTTAAAGTCCATCTCAAATTGGTTTAAATCAGAAGGTTATGTATCGTTAAGTTTACGCCAAGTACAAACAACGTTCCTAATGAACCGCCGAGTACCAGACCGGTACGCTCGGTGGTGTGAGAGGAGGCTGGCGAAATAATCGTCAGCCTCCTACTCGATTAGCAAACCTGCCCTTTCACCGGGCGTCTCATCACACCTTAGAAAACTTGAAAACTCCTATATAACTAATTTTAACACGTTGCAAATCAGCATGTTACAAAAGGCATTTTATGCTGCTTGTTTCAAACGGTCTAATAGTTTTTCGAGTTTTTTAATTTTATCTTGATTGACTTTATTTTTATTGACCACTAACATCTGCTCATTATATTGTGTTTGTTTCAATAACATATTATAAATAATTCTTGCCATTTTGTGTGCCGTTGCGATGACTGCCCCCTTACCTCCTATTTCTTGATTGTATCGTTCGATAGTAATCGCCCATAGGTGACTTGTTGGTGGATAAGCAGGCGGCAGCTTGCCTTAAACATTGACCTGCTTTATTGTCTTTTTTCATCATTTTACTACTGATAATTTTACCGCCAGTAATCTTCGTATTGGGCGTTAAATTCAGCCATGCTGAGAAATGTTTGGCATTTTGTCATTTACCCATATCAGTACCCACCTCCGATAGAAATTCAAAAGCTGTCACTTCGCTAATACCTGGTATTTTAGTCAAATCTACTCCTGCTATCACTACCAAGTAAGGAGCAATTCCGCAACATATTTCCTCGAGCTTAAACCGTTCTCTGGCTTCGGCTGGATTGCAACTACTCTTTCTCTGTAAAACTGGTTTATTATGAACGTCTTATGAACTTATTACAAACTGGATGCGTAATAGAAACACATTAGAATTTATGCGACTTTGGGAGGAACTTAACAATCCCAATTTTAAACCCCACGGATTCGAGGGGTTTAAAGAAGAGTTTGGGCTTAACTTTTTTTGGATGTCCCCGAAAAAATGGAATGATGCTACCCAGTAGGCATATTTTCTAAATCAGGCCGTTATGGGGGAACTTATGCTCATAGAGATGCTTTTAAATTCGGGACGTGGATCTCTCCACGGCTCAAACTTTACCTCATAACGGAGTATCAACGACTCAAAGAAGATGAAAGCACACGCCTTTTGAACGACCAACATTGGCGCTTGCGCCGGGAATTATCAAAACTAAACTATTCCATCCACACAGAAACGGTCAAAGAGTACCTTATCCCTAAATTACTGAGTGGTAAAAGGATTGAAGGGAGTGTTTATGCCAGTGAAGCAGATTTGCTCAATATGGCAGTTTTTGCCATGACTGCAAGAGAGTGGCAACTTCTCAACCCGAATTTAAAAGGCAATATGCGTGACCATGCCACCTTAGAACAGTTGCTTATTTTAAGCAATATTAAAAACCTCAACTCTGAACTAATAAGACAAAATATCCCACAAGAGGAACGATTGTTTCAGTTAAACGAAGTTGCCGTTAGACAGATGGGCATTCTTTTGAATCAAACTGGAAACCGATTGCTGATCAACAAAATAGGTCAGCTACCCGAAATACATAACAAAGTAGCTGTTGCTTTCACAAAACATTTAAAACCCTTGTAACTCAACCAACGAATAAATTAATATCTTTGAATGACCATTTGTCAGCATTATGAACAACTTAACCCCAAAAAAATGCCCCCTGCATCAGAAAAAACCGCAAACGCAAAACAAAATAACAACACGCCGCTTTTTTTCAATAAGCTTCACACAATCATTCACTTTATGCAGGTGAAGCCGTAGCCAATACAGGTAACACATAATTGGCACTTCCGTCTTTAAAATTCAATTCCCCGTAAGTGCCACTGCCTTCGCCAAAACCTTCAACTTCGAATGTAACTAAAATCCAAGCAAGATCACCCGCTTTGAGTACAGCCGTTGTATCCAACCACTCCGTTGAATCGAACAACTTCGTGTAATTGGCATTCGTTTCACTTTTATCTAACAAGGTAAATTTTTTAACCGGTTGCCACGCATACTGATGTACCCACATTTTTGCGGTGAGTTTAACCCAAGCTCTTCGACAATTATACCATGAATCATCAGACCGCAATATATAAAACCCATGAAAAGCGATTATGGCAGAGAGGTTCCACAAGCCTGTACTATTGGGCACAAAATTAAACCAGATATTGGCTGTAGTCGGTGGTGGACCTCCATAGGCTTGCCAGCACCAAATATCAATGGAACCCGAATCTTTGATATCTATTTTAGAAGGGTCATAAGGCAATATCCATGGATTGCCCCGTACACCTTCTATATTATCTAACAATTTCTGGTCTGATGCCATAAGGCAAGCTCCAAAAGGTTGCATCGTTTTGCGAGACTCATCGTTTAATATTTCCGTATAAAAATGTCTCGACTGTAACTCTGTGGCAAGCACCGATTTTCGATTGATTAAGGCTTCTCGCCTGGACGACAATGTTTTTAAAAATGCTTCAGAATCTTCTTTTTCTAACTTATCAATCAATGTCGTATTATAGCCTGCATCGTCAAGTATTTTCCGCTTTCTCTTGTTCTTTTCTTCAATTTCTTTATACCTTAGTTTTTCTTCTGCTTTAAACTGCTTTACCTTGTGTTCGTATTCTTCAATCATCTCCGTGTTTAGTGTTTGAAAACTTTTTTGAATTTTAGATAACGATTTCATGATATTGTACTATTCAGTTTTAGAAAAAGGGTTAAAAATATTAATTTCAGCAAATCAGGCAAGCACTCTGTTTTTGGATTTGTATGCGTCGTGTTGTAATTTCTTTTAGGTATAACATTAATAATTAATACAAATGTATAGACACGTATTCTAAAAGTCAAGAAATTTCTACATGGCAGTGTTGATTTTCGACACGTCAGCACTTGTGGCAACAATCCAGTAGTAATTTAAACGCTTTCGATTATTTCTAAAATGGCAGTGAATTATTAATTTTATATGCTGAACTGAGCCAAAATAACTTGCAAAAATAAATCTCGGCGGGTGTATCATAGTGTTTGCTGTGGTTTGGTGCTATGTTCCCCGTTTGCTGTTGTTGCTCAATATTAGCTCGTGGCTGGGCGGTGGGGAATTCAGCCCAACCATTCTGCTTGTTTGTCTGGTTGCATTA
>JANPGW010000188.1:0-22115 GCA_031424115.1 Saprospiraceae bacterium
TAAATCTGTATATTATTGATTTTCAATTGTATTGTTGTATATACAATACTACTTCAAAATCACCAATTTCTCAAAATCGCTTTCAGCATTGAGTTTTTGCCCTTTTGCGTCTTTGCCGGTTATTTTTACTCGGTACAGATAAACGCCACGAGCCAAATCACCCCCATAATCATCCTTACCATCCCAATCAATATCAGTTACCCGATAGCCTTCGGCGTCAACGTCTTGGTCAATGGTTTTAACTATTTTGCCGCTGACGGTAAAAATATTCACCCGAACCTTTAATGATTGTCCCACTAAATTGTGTTCAAACTGAAATTTGGTTTTGGTTGTAAATGGATTAGGGTAATTCAAAACATGAGCTAAAGCGGCTTTTGCGCTTGACGCCACCAAAAATTCAGTATATCCTTCTGCCGGATTATTGGCGACATCCCATGCTTTAACTTTTATGGTATGCTTGCCCAATGCCAACTTACTGAGGGGGTATCGCACCACACCTTTTGTCGGGTCATCTTTTACTGCTTCGTAAAAATTATTGAGCGGAACGGTGTTTTTATTCTCATCAATCGTTCCCGCCAAATCATGCCCAATACTCGTCCCTGCAACATTGATACCATTATCATCGCTTAGTTTCACAAAAAGGGTGGGATTAGGGTCAGTTGTGCCGCCAAAAACAAAATTATCGTCATTCATATACACTTGAACAAGCGGCTTCTGTTTATCAAGAGATACGGAGGGGTCTGTTCCACCGATGATAAAATTCTCAAAATGACCCGCAGCGTCAGTGGTGCCGTCGGTTGCATAATAGCTGATTTTGCCGTTTGAAAAAGAATAATCAATGTCTTTGGGTACGATGAAGGAGAATTTCCATTCACCGTTTTTTACCGTGGCAGCACCCTTAAAAATGATATTTCTTTGCACTATAAAATCTCTTTGATAACTTGTCGGGTCTTGTCCCAAAGTTCTTTGGGTGGTGGCTTTATCATAAACAGTAGGATAAAGCGTGCCATTAAAGGTTTTCAAAATCTGGCCATTGTCATCAACAACAGTGCCTTCCATCGTAATGCGCTGCAACGCGCGAACGGTATCCGCTTTACTAATGGCAGTTTTGTTATTGATTTTAGTGGTTGAGATGGTAAAACGAGGCAGAGCTAACCGCATGGAAGGGTCGCCAATAAGGGTGAATTTATTCCCGTTTTTACCGGTGCTACTGGCATTTTTAGCGTTCGAAATAATATCTCCAACCGTTTGTGCTCGATTATTCACTTTCTTATAGATGGTATCAAAAACCGCATTTGTCAAAGCAGCATTGCTCGAGGCATACACTGCCCGAACCGTAGAAAGCAATGCAACAGTGCCTCCTTTTGGATTCAATAACGCAATTTCCCCCGCCGCTTCTTCTTTCGGATTGTCGTAGCCGCTAAAAGAGCAGGTGGCTGTAATAAACAACGGGAGTTTATCAAAATTACGCCAAGTTTCCAATTCTTCTCGTGTGATAACCGCTTCTTGAGCCAATCGTTTGGGTCCGCCGTGCCCCAAATAACACATCGTCAGAACCCCTTTAAATTGATTTTGAAAAACGGCCTCATTCAATGCCGGCACGCGCGTTCCCCCTGCGGAAACCACCTGAGGGAAAGCATCCACGTAAAGTTTATCAACATTAATATTTTTTTCATTGTTAAAAATATTATCCGCAATACTATTGGCATCATTTAAATGAAAATTAGAATCTTCATCATCTGCCATAAATAAAGCCCGATTGCGCCAATCGCCTAAAGAAGCAGAACTTTCATAATTTACTATTTTCTGTACTACTGCATCTGCTTCGGTTGCTGTTTTGCAAACGATACGTCCGACGGCAATATCCAAATCGCCGGTCAAATCTCCCCCCCCCTCAGTATCGGAAAGCAAAGCGTAATAATCATCACTGGGGTAAGAATCAATGGCATCGAAATCATAATCCGTCTCGTAAGGAGGAATAAAATCACTCGGTTGTAGATTGCCTAAAGGGTAAATACGCTTATAATCAAAAGAACCATCACCCAGCAGGAGCATATATTTAAAACGAGCTGACCTTGAGTACAGCAATCGAGCAAAGTCCCTAATCGCTGAAGGGTCAAGAGCCCCGCTTGAAAACTCATTATAAATCTGAGAAACTTCCGCCAATCCTACGGCAAAATTGGAAAATTTACGGCGTTGCTCGGCAAGGGTCTTCGCTGCGTTTTCAAAATCTTTATGATACACGATCAATACATCAATATTATCAAAAGCATGCAAATTTTGATTCACAATCTTACCGACTGCCACCGGTTTGAGTAAGGTGGCATTTTTATCAAAAGCTACAAACTCGCGAAGTTTTCCTGCCGTACTAACTCCAAAATTAAGCTGATTTCCCGCAAAAACTACCTCTTGACTCTTAGGTTGTTGGGGATTGGTAATGTCCCAAATCACTGTATTGTTATTGACGTTCGACATATTAAAACCAACTGAGGAGTAATCTAAACTTTTCACATCTCTAAAACTCATTTGGCTTTCGGTAAACTGTAATCGGCGACGGGCGTTGACTTGAATATAGTCTAACCATCCCAAATTGCCCCGCACGGAAGGGTAAGATACTTTAACCTCAATATTATCGCCCAAAGGAATGTATTTGCCAAAAATATTACCCATATCCGCTATTTTCCCTTCTACGGGGTCGCTACCGGCAGAATAAATGATACCCACAAAGTTCTGCCCCGAAGACGTGACCGTGAAATTGGTAAACTCGTTGGTGATACCCGCAAACTGTACCCTTAATCGGACAGAATCGGCAGCAATGATATTTGGAAACTTAAATTTATCGCTATATGTCCGCTCTTGTACACTGCTGACAAAAGCGTCGCCAAACCACAATTTGCCGGTACCTTGAGTACAATTGCAGGGTTGGCTGGCGAAAAGATTGATTTTATCTTCTTCAAAGCGCGCATAATCATTAAAACCTACCGAATTGTAAACCGGATTGGAAACAGAAATTTGGTTAGCAGCTCTTAATCCGTTGCCCGTGTTGATTTTGAGATAATAAAAAGTTTCGTTTGAATACACGTTTTTGGGCCGATTGAACTCTCTATTTTTGGCGTCAAAATACCATTTGTCAGCTCCGATGCCATAAAAAAGCAAAAAATCGGAAGCATCAAATTTACCATCCGCTTCGCCCGAAACCGTGATTGCATTTTCAATCAAATCATCTGGTCTTTCCGCAGCATTTGATTCAGGCAACATACCACCGCCGTTGCCATAGAGTTTGATTGTGCGCGGGTCAATTTGGTCAATATTGGCTATTTTTAATTGATTTTTTAAAAAATCATAATCCAATTTAAAAATACCCGTTTCTTTTATTGAAAATTTGTAAATATCGCCATCTTTTAATACCGATTCCCGTTTACCCAAAGGACCTCTCAAAACGAGACGCTGGCGGGGTTGGAAGTTTATCCGTAATTCAAAATCGGTTACTTTTTCTATGGAATTGCCCACTTTCCTAAGGGGGATAAATTTAATATTTCCAAAATATTTATCTCGCTCCTGCGTTACAAAAGCAGAGATTTGGAGATTTTCAAGAAGCAAAGCATGGTCTTTATCTGTTCGGATACTGAGGGGTGAGAATTGGACGCTGTTCATATCCGCGCTCAACGTTCCATCCGATTCGAGTGGAAAACGATAGACGAAAACGGGTAAAGTCGGAGTTTTATATTCACTGTAGACAGCACCTTTGAAAAAAGGGAATTCACGCGCCTGTTTTTTCGGAAAGTCGTGCAACATCGGTTTGTCCGCCCACTCAAGAGACCGGCTCAAAGAGAAAGAAGACTGAGCCGAAGAAATCGCAAAAACTGTAATACTCAGAAGTGTTGTAAAGATAAATTTCATATCTTGCGTTGACTTTATTTTCTATGTAAATTTGAAGTAAAATTGCTACACGAAAAGTGTTATAAAAACGTTAAGGCATTTTCAATATTGCAATAATTCATAAACTTTAACATATTTCTATTCATGAATGTAATACTTTTGACAAAAGTAAGGAAATTAATATTTTTCATACCTAAATACTTAGTATGACTAAAAAATTACAATTGATACTCCTGCTTGGTTTTATACTGAGGGGGTATCAAATTCAAGCACAAGACCCTGTTTTCAGTCAATTTTATGCTTCTCCGTTGCAGCTTAATCCGGCTTTTGCCGGGAGTGCCATGGCGCCTTTTATAGCTCTGAATTATCGGATGCAATATCCGGGCTTCAATAACGGTGCAGCGTACTCGACCTTTGCTGCCAGTTTCGATCAACACTTGAAAGGATTAAACAGTGGTATCGGTTTGAGCCTCATGGCTGACGATGCGGGACAAGGCATTCTCAAAAAAACGTATGCAAGCGGTCATTATTCTTACAAAGTGGATATTAGCAGGAAAATATCGGCTCGAATGGGTATTGAGGCAGGATTTATCCAAAGTAATCTGGATTGGGATAAATTGGTTTTTCCGGATCAACTCGATCCTATTACGGGTTCTCAAAACCCTGACGGCACTATTCGTCCCTCAGCCGAAATGCGACCGGCTAAGACAAATAATACCCTGTTCGATATATCCACAGGTTTTGTAGTATATGGTGCCGGATTTCATGGCGGTATTGTTGCCAAGCACTTGGCAACACCCAATGAAGGTTTCCTAAATGCCAATCAGAATTTGAAAATCGGTTTGCCGGTTCGATTCACCGCACACGGCGGTTATGAATTTATATTAAAAAAAGCTACTCGATATAGCCCGGCTAATTTTATCGCCCCGACGGTGATGTTTGTCAAACAAGGTGATTTTGGGCAAATTATGGTCGGCACATATGCGGGTTTAGGAGCAATAATTGTCGGCGGTTGGTATCGTCACGCTAAATCTAACCCTGAATCTGCTATCTTAATGATGGGTTTCAAACAGGAATATTTCAAAGTGGGTTACAGTTTTGATTACACTATTGGTAGCCTTTCGGGTAGAACTGCCGGTTCTCACGAAATTTCGTTGACCATCAACCTCGATCCAAGAGCCGGAAAAAGGGTGGATATCAATGATTGTTTTCAGATTTTTAGGTAAACACTACCCATACCATATAAACATGAGTCATCCCGAATTTTTGAAAAGCCAAAGAAAATGACCTCAGAAAGGTCATTTCTATCATTCTTAAAATTCGGGATGACTTATGTTTCGTTGTTATCCTTTTTTTAGGCGAAAAAATACATAAACCATACCATAGCACCGGACAACAAACCCGCATAAAAAATATCGGATTGATAAAAAGGTGTTTTTGAATCGTATTTTCGCCAATACCACATCACCAACAGAAAAGAGAGTAAAGCAGCGGGGATTGCCGATATTTGAGGCGTCAGAATATTGTTTTTGATTAAAATGATAAAAGGCACATGAATTATGGCCGCTTTTATGAGCACTCCACCTATATTTCCCAAGGGAGCGATTAAATCTACCCCCTCAGTAATTTGCGTAATTTTCGGGAATTTTTTATTAAAAATGGGGCTTAAAATAAAAACCAGCAACGAGGCAATTACTGTTATGGAAAAAACGCGATATAGAAACCCGAATTCCACTCCAAAGGTATCCCTCACCCAAGGAATTTGGGTTAAAAAATGAGCATATACATAATCGCAAGTCAAACCAATGAATGGCGAACCTAATAGCACAATTACCGCCGCCAAAGCGTGGGTTTTACGCCATAAAACGCCCCAAAAGAATGCAACCACCAAACCCGGCTTAATGTAAGAGGTTTGATTGGCTATTTTTAAAAAGAAATTATCGGAAGAATTGGGGTCGAAAGTGACTTGGGCTAAAACTACTGCAATGCCGCACATAATGACCACAAAGCCTTGACCGAATCTAACGACTTGATTATCAGGTGCATTGGGACGAATATATTTTTTAAAAACATCAAAGGCCATCATTGTAGAAACGGAATTCATCATGGAATAAATGGCTGAAAAAATAGCGCAAGTCAACCCTGCTAAAATCAAACCGATGAATCCATAACCCGCCGGAACAACTGTTTTTAACAAGGTTAAAAAGGTATCGTCAGGTTTAATGACATCTGCACCGTAACGAATTCTGAAAAGATAAAACGCTGCCGTTCCCGCTCCGATGGAGAAAAAAGGAATGATTAATTTTAAAAAACCAGCGGCAATGGCGCCCAATTTAGCATCTCGCTCAGTTTGAGCCGCTAAAACGCGCTGCACTTGGTATTGATTGGTTGTCCAATAAAAAAAGTTAAGAATCGTCAAACCCGTGAAAATGCCCAACCACGGTAATTTGGGGTGATTGGTGGGCAAATACAAGTGCATTTTCTGTTCACCTGCTTGGTCAAGTTTTAATAATCCTGTAAAACCGCCAATTTCGGGCTGCATATAAGTCAAAGTCCCCATTAAAACAACGGCAATAATCATAATCACCGTTAGAATATTATCAGCCGTCACGACCGATTCCATTCCACCAAAAACCGTAAAAACGATAGTAACCGCAGCAATAATGAGAATGCCCGATAGGTAAGTCGTCGCAAAAGATGTTCCATTGGTCAATAAACCCAAAGTTCGGCTACCTATGTAAAATGCCCCGACTAACTGAATCATAATAAACGAAATCATCACGAAAGTATAAGCCAATCGGGCTTTGGAATCGTAGCGGACTTCGAGAAATTGAGACAGCGTAAAAAACTGTTTTTTACGGTAAATTGGGATAAAGATATACGCTAAAACCAAAATTGCCGGCACCGCCCATACTTCATAATGGCTTTGAGCAAAACCGATGGAGTAACCGACGCCCATCATGCCAATTACTTGTTGCGCGTGGATATTGGTTCCAAAAATAGAGCCCGCAACGGAATACCATTTCAAGGAACGACTTGCCATAAAATACTCCTCGGCGTCTTTTTTCTTGAAACTGGAAAGCATTGAAGACACTACTAAAAACAAAAGTAATGCGACAACTACAATAATATCTACGGTGCTGAGCAATGCAAGCATTGTAAAAAGTTGGTTTTATAGAAATCTAATAATCTTGAGACAATGGATGAATCATCAATTCATCAATCACCACGTGTTTCGGTTGTCCCATTATGAAAATAATGGAATTTGCCATGTCTTCGGCAGTCAGCCACGTCTGTTTTCTTTCGGTGTACGGGTCAGCGTGGAATGGCGTATCCACCAAGCCTGAATACACAACCGACACTTTAATTCCATCTTTTCTAACCTCTTTCCTCAATGCCGCTGAAAAAGCATCTTGAGCAAATTTCGTAGAACAATACAAAGAGCCACCATCAAAAACGCGCTTGGCAACATCGGAAGCAATATTAATAATATGCCCCTTTTGGTTGGCTTTCATATTCGCTAAAACGGCTTTGCTGTATAAAAATGTGCCTTTTACGTTTGTATCATAAACGTCCGACCACGTTTCAGCACTGAAAGTATCAGTAGGTCCAAAAACGCCGTAACCAGCATTATTAATCATAAAATCAATCTGACCATATGCTTCGATGGTTTCAGTGATGGTTTTATTGGCTAATTTTTCATTTGAAACACTTCCTATGAAAATTAAACATTTTGCACCCGCTTTTTTACACTCGGTTTGTACCTCTTTTAACTCGTCTTTACTGCGTGCAACAAGGCTTAGATTGGCACCTTGTTTAGCCAAATTAATTGCTAATGCCCGACCAATTCCTTTTGATGCTCCCGTTAAAATGACTGTTTTTCCTTGAAAACTCATAAATATTTATTTATTTTTAAATGAAATGAATGACTTTGTTTAATTATTAGTAACACGAATTGCGCTAATTTTACAAGAATATCTCCAATTTTAAGTGTAAAAATGTGCCTTTTACTGAGGGGGTTACCAAACCCTTAAAGGCGCGTTTGTTAAAGGTGTCTCAGGGGTTACTAAAGGCGTTCGACCTTGTTCAATGGACAATTTTACGTTTGGTAAATAAGGTAAAACGTACTTCCCAAACAATTTACATTCCTCTAAAAGTGGGTATCCAGATAAAATAAATGCTCGAATGCCCATGTCCAGATAGCGATGTAATTTAGTTAAAACTTGGTCGGGCGTCCCCACTATCGCCCCACCACAACCTGAGCGCGCCCTGCCGATACCCGTCCACAACATCGGCTCGACGAAGTCATCCGCATCCGCCAATTTACGAAATTCGTCTTGCCTCATTACACCAGCCGATTTAAAATCTTGGGTTCTATTTTTTAGTTTTTCACCCATTTCAGCGTCAAATTTGGACATTAACTTTTTGGTATATGCCATGGCTTCTTCTTCCGTTTCCCGCACAATGACGTGAATCCTCATGCCGAAATCAATTTTTCTACCGTATTGAGCTGCCCATGTGCTCATATCTTTCATGGTTTCGTAAATACTATCCTCTGGCTCTGGCCACATCAAAAACACATCGCAATAACGGGCACATACGTCTTTTGACCCCGGTGAAATGCCCCCAAAATACAACAAAGGACCGCCATTTTGCTGATAAGGTTTAATGGGGTCGGTGGGCATTTTAAATTTATAAATCTCACCTTGAAAATCAATGTAATCCTGCGTCCATGCTTGTTTCAATATTTCAATGACTTCATTGCAACGTTGATAGCGCATTTCGTGGTCTTCCTTTAAGCCTGGCAAATCCGAATTTATGATATTGACCGTCAATCGCCCTTGTAAAATATGATCCAATGTCGCCAAATGACGCGCCAACATGGGCGGATGGATTTCACCCGTGCGAATGGCAGCGAGCATATTGATGTTTTTCACTTTAGGTGCCATCGCTGCCGCAAAGGGTAAAACCTCTTGCCCCACCACATAAGAAGTGGGTAAAAGTATGTTTTTATAACCCAATTGGTCAGCCGTTTGGATTATTTTTGAGCAATGGGTAAAATTACTCCGTCGCTTCGGGTCAATGGTACCGAGGTATTGCGTATCGCCGCCACACAAGTCATCGAACCACGCCACTTCGCAGACGCGCTTTTTGGTTCGGATGGATACGGATTGAATGGGTTCTGTTAGCATTGAACATATTTTTATTTTCAAGGTAGATTTTAACCTCTTATTAAAGAGAAGCTAATATAGATATTTTAAGGTTGTTTTTAATATTTTGACAATTATTTTACGTTTACTTCAAATTGAGAATGTTTGAATTAATGCTATTAATATATATCCCTGATTCAAAGGATCTCAAATTTTTCCCCAAAAAAACCCAAGAATTAATAGTTTGGCATAAGATTGGCGAACGAAAAGAAAACTAAACCATTTGAGGTAGAATATACTTTCAAAATAGGTTAATAGGACTAAAATGTGAAGACCCTTTCTCTAAAAGTCGAAAGGTCTTTTTTTTAGTTAAAATTTTAAGTAATTTATGTATTTCATAAAATAAACTCCTTGACACAACGTTAAAAAGGCGTACAGAAAAGGAAAGAGATTTAACAAAATAAGTATATTTGCGCGTTCAATTAAAAAAACGTTTCATTCAACGATGACAAAACTCCTTAAATTAGGTTTAGTGCTGATGTTAGGTGCTTCAATGACACTCACTACGTCATGCCGCAAAAAAGAAAAAAGTTCAACCACGGGTTGGAATTACAACGACCCAAAGTGGGGTGGATTTGAAAAGAAAGCCTACGAAGGTCAAGCTACCGGACCCAATCTCGTTTTGATTGAAGGTGGTACTTTCAACATGGGTCTGACCGAGCAAGACGTGACTTATGAGTGGAACAATGTTCCTCGGCGGGTTACGGTTTCTTCATTTTATATGGACGAAACGGAAGTTGCTAATATTGACTACCGTGAATACCTGGATTGGCTGGAGCGGGTATATGGTTCTCAATATCCCGAAGTTGTTCAAAAAGCTTTACCGGACACGCTGGTTTGGCGTGAAGAGTTGTCTTACAACGAACCTTTCGTTGAAAACTACTTCCGTCATCCTTCTTATGATGATTATCCGGTTGTAGGTGTGAATTGGTTGCAAGCCAATGAATATTGCAAATGGCGTACTGACCGTGTGAATGAGATGATTCTGATCGAGAGAGGCATCTTGAATCCGGATTTGGAACAAAAAAATGAAACGGTTTTCACAACCGAAACCTATTTAGCCGGTCAATATCAGGGAAGTGTTCGCAAAAACCTGAAAGACCTTCGCACAGGTACGGAGCGTCAAGTACGTTATGAGGATGGTATCGTATTGCCTTCATACCGCTTGCCAACTGAAGCTGAATGGGAATATGCTTCTTTGGGTTTGCAAGGAAATATGGCTTCAACTAAAGATGAGCGTATTACTGATCGCCGGATTTATCCTTGGAATGGTAATACCGTTAGATATCAACGCCACGACCGCAATCAAGGTGATATGTTAGCGAACTTCAAACGCAGCGGCGGTGACTATATGGGTATGGCAGGCAATCTAAATGACCATGCATCACATCCAGCTCCGGTTCGCTCATTTATGCCGAATGATTTTGGTTTATACAACATGGCGGGTAACGTCAATGAGTGGGTGATGGATATTTATCGTCCTATGACAAGTTTGTCTTTGCGTGATGCTGATAATCAAGATTTGAACCCTTTCCGAGGCAACTCATTCCAAACGAAAGTTTTGGATGAAAATGGTAAACCTGTTGAAAGGGACAGTTTAGGTAGAATGAAATACCGCGACGTCAAAGATGATGAGGTAGCTAATCGGGAAAACTATAAAAAAGCCAAATTGTACGATTATATGGATGGCGATAAGCAATCAAAATACTTTGAAGACCAGCCCATGTACGATTATGGCAAACGCACACTTATCAGCGATAAGGCTCGCGTTATAAAAGGAGGTTCTTGGGCAGATAGAGCTTATTGGTTGTCTCCGGGTTCTCGTCGCTTTAAAGATGAAGACAAATCTGATAGCAAACTTGGTTTCCGGTGTGCTATGACCCGAAACGGTGGGCCTACCGGCAATGACGATACCGGTGGAAACAAGTTTAAAAGCGCTAAAAAGAAAAAAACGAACAGAAAGTTTAAGAAATAAAATAATATTATCTTCCTTAAAAGTCTCAATTTATCAAGCTGATAAATTGAGACTTTTTTATTTTTGTGTCATCGTTGAGTAGAACGGTATAAAATTTATCCGACAGATTCTAAATAACCATTTAACTTGTAAACAATGCAAAATATATCCTTTCCATCCCAACCAACTGCCCGAAGAGCATATGAATACACCCACTCTGAAAAAATAGCCGTCACAATACTCACAATCTTATATTTGGTTGGCGTTTTCGGTTTCATTTTCAAAATTCATCCGGCATTCACAAAACTGACTCCGGTTAATTTGCTCATTTCCCTTATCGTAGTCCTTTCTTTTCACAAACCATGGAATTGGAGAATTGTTCTATTTTTCTTAATATGTCCTATAGTTGGTTTTTTTGTCGAGATGAAAGGCGTTGAAACAGGACAGATTTTTGGCTCATACCAATACGGCGATGCCCTGGGATTTAAGCTAAATGACACCCCCCTCAGTATAGGCATTAATTGGTTGCTGCTTTCTTATTGTGCTGCTGTGCTGGTGAGTCATTTTACAGAAGAAAAAAGCAACATCATCCTAAAAGCCATAATGGCTTCAGCCGTTATGGTCAGTCTTGACGTATTGATTGAACCCATCGCCATGAAAACCGATATGTGGTCATGGGCAGACAATAAAGCTCCGATGCAAAATTATTGTGGTTGGTTTCTGACTGCCCTACCCTTGCAGATACTTTTTTTTATTTTAAATAAATCTGTAAAAAACAAAGTGGCGGTATCATTGTTAATATTGCAGTTTTTGTTTTTCTGGATTTTGAGCTTTTTTATATCTTAAATATAATATATTTGACAATGGCTAATTGGTTTTTTTATACGCTTGTGACGCTGTCGGCAGTGGTCGGCATGGAGTTTATGGCTTGGTTCACCCACAAATATGTGATGCACGGTTTTCTGTGGAAATGGCATGAAGACCATCATATGCCCAAACACTTGAAACACGGTTTTTTTGAAAAAAATGACCGGTTTTTCCTTGTTTACGCTGTTCCAAGTGCCGCATGTTATATGTATGGTTCTGCGACTCAAACGTGGTGGATATTTTTTGTCGGCATCGGCATTTCTATTTACGGCTTAATTTATTTTCTGATCCATGATGTCTATATTCATCGCCGTTTTGCTTGGTTTAAACTTTTAGACAACGCTTATTCACGAGCCATTTTGCGCGCTCATGGCTCGCATCACGCTAAACAAACAAAAGAAGAAACGGAATCATTCGGACTATTATTTATCAATCCTAAGTATTTCAAAAAAAAGAAAGATTGGAAGAAAAAAGTTATCGAAGAATACGAATCGAGGCTGGGATACTGAGGGGGGTGAATAATTGAAATAAATTATGAAGAAGCCACACCACGAGCATTCGGATGTGGCTTCTAATTTTGACAAGGGTTGGGCTGTAATAAATATCCTTTTTCCCGTTGTATTATTCCAGTTTCATCTTCGCCTTATAATCTTTTTGTGCGATATTTGTATTGACATTTGGGTAAGGTGAAATATCGAACAAAATCGCTTTTTTACCAAACACTGTAACAGTATCCGGCGGCGGAGGTGAAGACAAACCAATCACTTTAAGTTGATGAATTAACTTCTCTCCACCTTTGGTGAAAGTAAAATGACCGATGCCTGCACCGTTGGTAACACAAACTGCGCCGGTAGGGCAACGGCTGTCAGAGACGCTATCCAAACTGATTTTTATACTCGAGACAGTCACTGGTTCACCGAGTTGAATGGTAAAAACCTCATCGAGTTCGTAGTTTTTCTTATCACAACTTTGCCAGCCCAAAGCAGTCATTAAGGTTAAAAAAAGGAATTTTTTCATAGCATTCAGTTTTTTTGATGAATAAATAAATGATGATAAATATTAGCTTTTGGTAAATGATGTTTATTTGTATAACGTTTCTACATTCATAAAGACCCTTTTTATGAGTAAAATGTTGGTTAAAATTGTGTTAAACGTTTCTTAAAGTTTGGATTGACATTTCTATTACTTATCTGCTAATCAGACCAGAAAAAAAAATATTTTGAGATGAAAAAACTGTTCTTTTTACTGCCGCTTGCTTGCCTAATAACATTTTGTGGTAACTCCGCCGAAATAAATTGGAATAGCATACGATTATTCAAAAAGGAAGTGGCCGACAGTTATGGCAGTGATGAAACAATTGTGGCGGTTACAAAAGAAGGTGTACTATCGGTCACGCTGGTCAATTCGTTTTGTAATGAACGCCCTGCACTATTCAAGCAAAAAGTAGCCCTTGAAATAGGACAAAATGCCATTAAGATGTTAGACTCAACCTTAACCAAACGGGGTGTTGTCAATTTTCAAATCAAAAAAACAGATGGCAAAAACTATGAAACAAACTCCATTGCTTATAATATGAATTTGGATAGCCTGAAAAAGGAAATAGGTAATAAGAAATAAACAATCCGCTTTAGGCGATACGGAGCATTAACTACTAAAAATATGTCCACTCACCACCAATACCCAAAGCCAGCTGATAAGTTTAAACACTAAAAGCAGCATTCCTGACAAAACGGCAAAAAACATCAAAAAAACGACGAAAAAACTGCGCTTAGCACTGGGAGGATTGGGATTTTCAAGATAATACTGTTTCAGCATAGTCACATTGCGCCGATTGGCTTTAAACCTCAGGTCGAACAAATCGCCAATAATTGGGATAGAACCAACTGTGGCATCAAGGGTAATATTGCCCATCATTTTGAGCAACATACCAATGCCGACACCGCGTCTCACGATGGCGAAAACAAGGATCGCTGAAATACAAAAACTCAACCAATCCCCTATTGTCGGAATCAAACCAATGAGAAAATCTACGCCAAATTTGATTTGAGTGAACGGAATTGTGAATTTATTATCCAATAAAATCGAAATTTTATCAATCCATTTAAATTCAGGATGGGGTTGTAGCGCGGTTTCCGATTGTTTATTAATATTTTGAATTTCCATTTTTAGCTATTTTTTTATAAAACGATTAACCAAAATGAGCATTATCACAAATAAAAACAATGTAAAAAGTAATCCCATTCGCAAGCTAAAAATATCCGCTAAATATCCAATAACTGGCGGGCCCACAAAAAATCCGGCATATCCGACTGTGGTTGCCATCGCTATACCGACACTTGGCGTCACCCCCTCTGTATTACCGGCGGTGGAATAAATAATGGGCACGACATTCGATAAAGCCAAACCCACTAAGAAAAAACCCGACAATGCCACCCATACATTCAAAACCGACAAAGCAATTCCCAAACCAATAATTGCCACTAAACAACTGTAAATCAATAAATTCCGTTTCCCGAATATCCTCACCAAATAATCGCCTACCAAACGACCCAAAAACATCGCCCAAGCAAAAGCCGCTACGCCTAAAGCTGCAAAACCGGCATCAACCCCTATGACCTTATTTAAATAATTGGCTGACCAATCCGCCATAGAGCCTTCGCCCGTCATGCCACAAAAAGCGATAATGCCCAAAGGCAAGATAGCCGCTGTTGGTAGTCGAAATTTAGGTAACTCATCTCCCCCCTCAGTATCCACCGATTCAGGGATTTTAATTTCATCCCTGACTAAATTAAAATAAGCCCAAATGGAAATAATGAAACAAAATACCGCAATCAACAAAAAATGGTGCAACAAAGGCGTTTCATTCTTGGCAAAAAAAGCACCGATATTAGCCCCCAAGCCCATAGCACCACTAAAAACGGCATGAAAAGAAGACATAATCGGCTTGCTGTGCATCCGCTCCACGAATACCGCCTGACCATTGATGGACACATCCATCGCACCACCGCATACGCCCATCATAAAAAAAATGGGAATAATGACCCATAAAGTATTCATCAAAGGTATCATCGGAAACACAAAACAAAAAAACAATGCCGTTGCTCCACTGACACCACGGCTGCCAAAACGATGCGTAATGATTCCTGCAAAAGGCATCGCCGTTATCGCCCCTGCTGCATTACACAACAAAACAGTTCCTAACATAGAGTTGGACAAACCATAGAGCGATTGTATTTCAGGAAGCCTTGCTACCCAATTGGCATAAATCAGACCATTGATAAAAAATAAAATGGCAACGGCTAAACGATTTTTTTTCATACATTTTTGAGTAAAATATGTTCAATATCGAGCCAATTGTCCACGCGGCGATGTCTGCCCGAATCGGCTTTGGCATTGTGAGGCGAAGTAAAAAGGAATGTTTCACCGTCAAAATAATCCAAATTTTTGAAATGGTCATCAATCATAATATCCGCTTGGATAATAGTTTTTGAGCCACAAAAACACATCTGATGCCACGTCAAAAAAGGAAAATGCTCCTTCAACCACGCCATTTTTTCACTCAAACTTTGGGGAAACTCCGTAGCCGCCGACACGATAAAAACGTCATACGCGTCATTCAGTTGCTGCATCACCCGTTGGCTGTCAGGCATAATCGGCACCGTCCGGAAGAACCCCTCAGTATATACCCATTTCCGAACATTGGGAAACGCCAATGAATCACTTAAGCCATTGATGTCTTCCATCGTTTTGCGAAAACCCGTCTCTTTTTCATGCCAACTGATGAAATGAGTCGCCACGTCCGCCATAACACCGTCCATATCTACGGCAATTCTTTTCTTTTTTATCATTTGAGAAATTAATAATTTTCGGGGCAAAATAACTGCTTTTATCTCACAAAAAGGAGATAAAAGCGACTATTTCTTTATCATAAAACGAATCAAACACAGATACCCATTACTTGACCTTACCATGAAACCGCAATAAATGATTCTCCATATGCTCATTAAAAATACACAGAATCAATTTTTTAGTGAATTTATCAGCCGGGTCAAATAAGATTTTGATGGGGTTATGCACATAACCATTGTCCCCAAAAAGCAAGATTTGCTCCTGTTTGGTGGGCAATCGAAAATACAACAGTTCATCGGCAGTAACGGGTACAGGCACATCGGCGTAGCCTTCTTCTGCCAAAAAAGCCTTAATCATATTCAAGCTCGATTGCAAATTAGTGCCCGCAAATTTGACTTGATATTGCCAACCATCGCTGACGCCACCTTCATATTGACTGCCTGCCGTCGGAAAATCCTCTCTAATCATGTCTTAATGAAAATTAAAAGGCAAAACTATCTATTTTAAACAAATATTTCGACAAACAATACATTTTGTTTTTAAAAAAAATCGCACCCTCGAAAATCTTTTTTGCTTAAAAAACGTTAGGTTTACGTAAATATAAAAAACAAACATACCCACCATGATGAAAGCCGTTTACCTCCCACTGCTGCTATCCATGACTTTGAATGTTGTGCAAGCACAAAAAGTCACTATTTTTTTTGATTCTGCATCGTCAACTACCCCCTCAGTATCGAAAGCTGCTTTGAGATATGATAAAGATTTTGCTTACAGTTTTACGCTTGATGATGGTACTGCGGATGCTTTTACGCACGCTCTTCCACTCTTACAAGGCGGCACCATCAAAGAAATTGAGAACACTTTTCCTCCTCTTTATTATACCGATGGCTGCGGCAATGATGTCGTTTTTAAAGCAGGCATAGCATGGAATTCTGTCAATATACAAGGTATTGACACCCATAATGGTGATATTAAGGGATTTTTAACTTGGCGACAACTTGATTCGCTCTATCATTATGGTTGGGATGTTTTCAATCATAGTTATTCGCATAAATCGCAATGGGTCGCTCCCATGTCAACCGCAGACTATGTGAATGAAATAGTTAAGAACCAATTAGCAGTCCGCGAAAAAACTGCCAAAAAATTGGAAATGCCCATTTTTGTCGTGCCCAACGGCGATGCCGGATATCAAGACATAGCTCTTCAATTAGGGCATAAAGTGGTTTTTGACCAATCGGGCAATGTATTGGGTTTAGGCGGTTTGCAAGTAGATGACAACCTTAACCTGACCGGTTTGAAAATTCATCGTCAAAACATTGTCGAAAGCTTATCATGGATGAATCAATTGGAAAAAGTAGTGGAAAAAAGTCGCAATGGTGGTCATTATTGGTACAACGAATTTGCTCACAGGGTAGATTTATATGATTTTAACAGTTTTAACTTTTATAGTTTTAAAAATCAAATGGATAAACTTGCCAATAGTTGGGGAAAAAATGGCACCGACCGCGTTTGGATGGCCCCGCTACAAGAAGTTTTCGAATATCTGGTACTGCGTCAAACCGCCCAATATAAAATCAGTATCTCCAACCAAAAAATGGATATTCAATTCGATTTGTCTCGAGTGCCCGCTTGGCTGCGGCGAAAAACGCTGACGCTTAAAGTGAGTTCTACCAATACTTTCAATCGGGTTGATGTAACAACCGGTATAAAAAAGACATTTAGAGGCACCGGAAACGCTAAAATAATCAACTTAGATTTTACGGAATATTATAAACTGACTGGCACAACAGAGCCAAATGATGTACTCGAATGGCGGGTTTATCCCAATCCAACCGATGATTTTATTACTATCGAACTTTTACAAGATGTAATAACTTCAGTGGATTTCAGTATCAGCGATGCCAGTGGAAAAATGTATATATTGTCCCATTTTTCGGGACATACTTTTCAACAAGATACTCGGGCTTTACCTTCTGGCATATACTTTTTAAATATAAAATTTAACAACAAATTTACGGCAACTAAGTTTATCAAAATATGAAAATCGGTATTATTGGGGCAGGCATTGCCGGATTAGCGGCTGCGGTCAGAATGGCAAGCAGAGGACACGAAGTTCACGTATTTGAAGCAAATGATTATGCCGGAGGCAAGTTGTCACAGTTTACATTGTATGCAAAATCAGAAATAAACGACACCAAAAAAGCATACAGATTCGACGCCGGTCCCTCCCTTTTCACCATGCCGATGTACGTGGAGGAGCTTTTTGAAGATGCCCAAGTGGAGATGTCGCCTCATTTCAGATATGACAAAATGGATGTCACATGCCACTATTTTTGGGACGATGGCATAAAATTAACCGCTTGGTCAGACGTTGACAAACTATCGCAAGAGATTGAAAATCAGCTGTTTGTCAAAGCAGAGACTGTCAAAAAAGCTTTTGCATCAGCCAAAACTAAATATGAAACTGCCGGTCGCATTTTCCTTGAAAAAAGCCTGCATAAGATTTCCACTTGGTTAACACCAGAAGTAGCTAAAGCCTTTTTTTTGATGCCGCGTTTCGATATTTTTAAAACTATGAATGCCACGCACGAACAATTCACTGACCATCCCAAGCTTATTCAATTTTTCAACAGATTCGCCACCTACAACGGCTCCAATCCTTACAAGGCTTCCGGCATGTTGAGCGTGATTCCTCATTTTGAACACGGCATCGGGACGTTTTATCCCCGCGGCGGCATGTATGAAATCACAAAAGCGATACATCTATTAGCTGAAAA
This sequence comes from Saprospiraceae bacterium, assembly GCA_031424115.1. Classification (GTDB taxonomy): domain Bacteria; phylum Bacteroidota; class Bacteroidia; order Chitinophagales; family Saprospiraceae; genus JAAFJT01. The sequence goes on from JANPGW010000188.1 coordinate 18,537, forward strand.
AAAAGGGGTGAAATTCCATTTTAATCAGAAAGTAATAGCCATACAAGTTGACAATAACGTGGCAAAAGGTTTGTATACTGAGGGGGGTATTTCTCGCGAAAATTCGGGGGGAGAAAACCATTTTTCGTTCGATACCATCATTTCCAACATGGATATTTATTTCACGTATAAAAAACTCCTACCATTTGAAGAACATCCGGAAAAAACGCTGAATCAAGAGCGTTCTACTTCTGCCCTTATTTTTTATTGGGGCGTCAAAAAGACGTTCTCAGAGCTGAACCTGCACAATATCTTTTTTTCAAATGATTATAAAAATGAATTTGAGTATTTAGCCAAAGGCGATGTGTGCGACGACCCGACAGTATATGTCAACATCACATCAAAAATGACGCCGAGGGACGCGCCCGAAGGTTGTGAAAATTGGTTTGTGATGGTCAATGTACCCCATAATTCCCATCAGGATTGGGAAGCGATGATTAACCGAACAAAAATCAATATTATTAATAAAATATCTAAAATATTAAACGTTGACTTAGAGAACTTGATAGAGGTGGAAGAAAAATTGACCCCCCTCAGTATAGAACAAAAAACAGCGTCATACGGCGGAGCTTTGTACGGTACAAGCAGCAACGCGATGATGTCCGCTTTTTTGCGACACAAAAACTTTTCGTCTAACATAAAGAATTTATACTTTTGTGGAGGGTCGGTGCATCCCGGAGGAGGTATTCCGCTGTGTTTATTGTCCGCTAAAATTGTCTCGGAATTGATAGAGGAGTGAGAATAATTACATTAAAAATCAGTTCATATTTGATTTTGGGAAGGTAAAAAAGAAGGTAGTGCCCTCCCCTTCAGTGCTTTTGAGCCAGATTTTACCACCCGTACTTTCCACAATTTTTTTACAGGTTGCCAAACCAATACCACTGCCTTCATATTCGTGGCGCGCATGTGCCCGTTCAAAAATCGCAAAAACCCGCTCTTGAAACTCTTCTTTAATACCAATACCATTGTCATTTAGGCTGATAAGATAATTTTCGCCTTCGTCTGTTGCTGAGATTTTTATTTCAGGCAAAGTGGTTGTTTTTCTAAACTTTATTGAATTGGCGATGAGGTTCTGGAAAAGTTGCATCATTTCAGAAGTTGCCCCTTCAACAATCGGTAATTGATTAATCGTGATAGACGCTTGCGTATCTTTCATAGTTGCCATCATATTATGGATAACGACAAAGATGATAGCATTCAAATCCACATCTTTAATATCATCTTTGCTTTTACCCATTCGAGAATACTGCAATAAATCATCCAACAGTTTTTGCATACGGTCTATGCCGTCCGTAACGTAATTGAAATATTCCGTAGTTGTTTTATCAAGTTGTCCATTGATTCTTTTTTTGGATAGCATCGTGTACATACCTATCATCCGAAGGGGCTCTTTAAGGTCATGGGCGGCAGCGAAAGCGAAATTCTCTAATTCCCCGTTCTTTATTTTCAGCTGCTCCTGAGCGGCTTCAAGTTCTTCATTCTTCTGAGAAATTTCCAGTTTTTGCTGCTCGAGTAATACTTTTTTCTCGTTCAGCATTTTGATGATGAGGGATTGACCGGTTTCGAAGATAATGGCTATACCGTAAACAAATACAAAAAGGAAGGAGTAACTAATAAAATAATAAGTAATATCACTCTCTTGGTTTATTAGTAATGCTATATTTGAAGAATTATCAAAATATAAATAGCCAGAAAATAGAAGCAAACAGCAAAGCCAGAAAAATCCAGATTTTTTATTTCCAAAAAGTAACCCTATAAGTGGAGATAAAAATATCCATAATAAATTATCAGAAAATAACCCTCCAGTTCTTGGTACACTTGTTCCTAACAATGCGAAAAATAGAAGAGCCAAAAGATTACTGGAAAGTATTAGACTTCCTATCGTTTTGAAAATCCACATTAGAATAATGCAAATAAGTACTCCAAGCAATAATGCTGGGTCATTATTTAATGAAAGGATACTACAAGTTAAATAAATAATTAAAGCAAATATGGCAATAAATAAATGAACATAAGTCAAAACCAGTGCTTTTCGGAAAGCAATAGGTTCAGCTTTTAATTGAGGATGAATTAAATATAATTTCATCTTATCAGATATATTTATCATTACTTGCTTTTTAGAATGATGAACCCCTTTTCAATAATTTTTATAAAAAAATGTGTTTTATCATACAGAATGATAAAACACATTGAGACAAACTTTATACCAAAAGCAATCACATTGAATGCGGCAAAGCAAAAGCTTTACTCATTTCAAATTGACTATATTTTTTCTCCTTTTCAAGCGATTTTAAAGTATTGTTTAAAGTATCTAACATTTCAAAAATATCTTCGAATGTATGATGATTACATATATTTGATCTTAATCCAGTGTTTTTATAAGGCACTGCCGGAAAAGCCGCGATATTCAATAAAAACCCAGATTTCATCATTCGGCGAGATACTTCATATCCAATTTCTGGAGTGCCTAAACCTACAAAAAATATAGGCGTTTTGTCATAGTTTACTATCGGTAAACCAAATCCTTGTGCTGTTAGATTAAAATAGCTGATTCTTTCCATAAGGCTCTCTTGCAATTTATATATTTCATCTGTCAAATGAATTTTAGCAGATTCAATACAACTTGCCAGTATAACGGGTGGCATAGGGCTGGAAAAGATTAAAGTTGATCCACAGTTTTTAACAATATTTCGCATCTCTATACTTGGAAAAACAAAACATCCTCCATGAACACCAAACCCTTTTACTAACGATACAGCCAATATTAGCTGATTATGGAAAGATGGGAATTGACTCAGGGCATAACCACTCCCTCTTTCTCCCGCCCAACTCATCCCGTGGGCATCATCAACATAACACCAAAAATTTTCATACTTATTCATTAATTCATACATTTCACTAAAAGGGGCACTATCTCCATACATTGAATATATTCCATCAGACATATACCATATCCGTGTATGGGTTTCACTTAGTTTTTTTATCCTATTTTCTAAAACATCCATTCTATTATGTCTAAGTAGTTCTACATGTGTTCCATTTGCTTTGACTATCTGTACTGCGTTTTGAACACTTGAATGGACTTGATGATCCAATATTACTGCATCAGTTGGGTTAACTAATGTTGTAATAGTAGCTATATGTCCAAGTGTAGTAGTTGGGGCAACAAGTGTAGGTTTTTCAAAAATCTGTTCTAGGAGGTATTCTAATTCATCATATAATGTTAATGCAGCATAACTCCTTGAACAGGCAAATTGAGTACCATACCTTCTTATTGCATCAATAGCCGCATTTTTAATTCTATAATCTAATTCTAAACCTAAATAACTACAATTACCAAAATATGTTAATTGTTTACCCGCTACTGTTACAAATCTTCCATTTGCCACTTGGTTTTGAATCTTGACATGGGTTATACCAATATCATTGGCATGCGAGACAATCTGATTGATGAGCTCAATCTTAGGTGATAAATTTTTCATGCTTTACTGTGTTGTTAAAGTGTCAGAAATAAAATTGTTTTAGTTAATTTTTAGCAAT
>JANPGW010000189.1:0-1669 GCA_031424115.1 Saprospiraceae bacterium
GCCGATAAAAAGAATACGTTGTTTCGCCTTCGGGAAAGTCAAATCATAATCCATCCGCAAGCCTTGACTGTTGGTTTGGAGACGGTAAGGGAGACTTTTACCGCCATCTAAAATCTCATCTTGGTTGGCTTTTTGGTCACCGAAGAGTGCCGGACGCTCGGCATAAGTTGCCGTTGCGCGATGTGCCGCATTGGCCTCAATCACCGGCGCCAAGTCCTCAGCAATAATTTGGGCGCCCATTTTTGACCAGTGTCCGTCAATAGGCATGTGTGTAACCTCTTTAGGGTCTTTGCCAGACAGGTTTTTGGTTAAATCCACAAAGTCAATCCCCAACTCTTGGCAGCTGGACTCGATGAACGGTCTGCCTTCTCTTTGAGTGGGCGTTAAGCTGTTTCCGATTTCAGGGGTAATATACATCACCACCAATTTGCCGCCGGTGGCTTTGATTTTATCGTTCAGTGCGGTGAGGTTTTGTTGATAACGCGCTTTCATTTCTGCCCAAACAGCTGCGTCTTGCATTATTTCTTCGCGCGGCACTTCGCTGTAAGCCTTCAAAGCCTCTTCTTTTTCGTTAGACGATTGGGGCGTTTCGGTGCCGGAAACTGAAGATTCTGCTTTTAAGTCGAAGCAAGCAGGCAATGTTATGGCAAGCCCTAAAGCGACAATTGATAGCTGTAAAATCGTTTTGATTTTCATTGAATGTAATTTAAATGGTTAAAATAATATCTTAAAATTTAAAGTAAATATATTCTGTTCCCGGGTTGACGCTCATGGCTACGACGATAAAAGTCGTGACCGCCGCAAATTGTGGATAGTGCACCCAAATCGGCTGAGTCGAGGTGGGTTCCAGCGCGTATCGTTTATGGCGATTGATCCATTCGAAAACAACCAAGCCCAAAATCCATAACAAACTGGAGGCACCGAAATTGGGCACTTTAAACAGGCTGATTGACAACATGCCTTTGATGTATCCGAAAGCTGCTGTCATATCAGGCGACCGGAAAAAAATACGCGAAAACGTTACCAAGCCGAATGTTGACAATATCTGAAATGATTCCTTGACCGAAGGCAGCCAACGGTTGTGTGCTACGGGCGTTTCGTACTTTTTTGAACCCCCTAGGTTTCGGGATGATACCCCCCTCAGTATAGTCGGCACAAAGTATAAGCCATTGAGGAATCCCCACGACACATACGTCCAATTGGCACCGTGCCACAAACCGCTGAAGGTGAATGTGATCAGTATATTTCTGATATATTTGAAAGTATTAGGTGATTTGCCCCCGAGCGGAATATAAATATGGCTTGTGAGCCATTTTGAAAGAGAAATATGCCACCGACGCCAAAACTCGCCAATGTCTCGAGAGAAAAAAGGCAGGTTGAAGTTTTGAATAATATCAAATCCTAAAATACGTGCCACGCCGCACGCCATGTCCGAATAACCCGAAAAATCAGCGTAAACCTGAAAGCTGTACAATACTGCACCAATCAGTAAAACACTACCCGAATGGTCTTGATAATGGGCAAAAATATACGCCACGTTCTTTACCAACGCATCCGCAATGACTACTTTTTTGAAAAGCCCCCAAGTGAATTGCATGATACCGTCTTCGGTCATTTTCCAACTCATCGCTCTTTGTCGGTTAAATTGTGGCAACAAATGCGTGGCTTG
>JANPGW010000190.1:0-2279 GCA_031424115.1 Saprospiraceae bacterium
TCTTTCCCTTTCGCATCCGTCAAACGGGGCAAATGTTGAGCAAAAAAATATTGGAAATGAGCCGATTCCATCACTGTACTGGCTAATGAACGGGCGTATTTATAATTAGGATTGTATTCCAAAAATAAAGCGGCAATGCGCCCGCACAAGTCTTTATAGGGTTTAAACAAAAGGGCACTGTTATTTTCATCAACATCTTTTGACAAATAGGCTTTGTTGCTTTCATTGATAACAATATTGAACAACGCTTTTTTATCAAAATCAACGGTGCCGAGCGAATCGTCTAACTCATGAGTCAGTAAATGCAAAACACGCTTTATTTTGGTAATCGGTTCAGCTAAATTGTTGATATTAAAAACAACTTGATATTCTAAATAACTCCAATACCACGTGACAATATAAAGCAACAGCCGATGTTTATTCTCAAAATACCGATAAATGCTGGCTTCGGTGGTGTGGATTTCCTCCGCCAATTTTTTAAAAGTAAAAGCCTCAAAACCTAATTTGTGAATCAGTTCTATACCTGACTTGAGAATTCGGCGTCCCAATTCACTTGATTCGGGATCTCGGAGGTATAATTTTTCGTTAAGGCGGATACTGAGTTTAAGTTCCATTTTATCTAAAATTTAGTATAGAATTTCACTAAAAATGCATGGAGCGGCGAACAATTAATCTACTTTGTTAGTTTTACTATCAAAATAGTGTAATTTACTATTATTATTGGTATTGCCAATACCATATATAATAATAGAATAATGATAACAAAGGTTTTACAGCAATTCGCTAAGTTTTGAAAATGAATGAATTATAAATTAGGATAAAAGTTCAATTTTCAGTTTAATGTCTTTAGTGATGATTTTAAAGATAGTTTCCATATCCTTGACGGGCATTAAATCAAAAATTTGCCGCACTCTAAACCAAAGTAATTTTTTAGTTGAACAGATATTTAAGGCTTTATTAAATAGTTTATCAAGTAGTTGTTGAATTTGATCAAATAAAAAAGCTAAAAACATGAGTTGAGCGAAGTTCTGAGCTAAATGTTTTTTTCCATGACCAAAATTGTGTTCATATTGATACCCTTGATTTTTAAGCGTATTGAACGTTTGATTCTCAATTTTCCATCGAGCTCTACCTGCTTTGACAATAATTGAGCAGTTTTGGATGGTAAAGGGGATATCTGTTATCCAAGTCATGGTGAGTGTTTCACCTGATTTAAGGTCAATCTGCTGAAAACGAATAAAATTGACTCGAATATCTTGATTTTGACCGTTGAGATACAAATTATTGGCGAATTCGTAGTGATAGTGATATTTTTTATCTTTATTACTGTATTTTAAGGTCTTTTGAGCCTTACTTAGTTCATTGAATTGAATAAATGGGTAGCCTTGATACCCTTCTTTAATACTGAGCAAAAAGTTGAAATTGAAGCTATGAGCCAAGCGAATAAAGGGGGCATTGGCAAACAGCGAATCACCACCTAAAATCGCTTTTCTTTCACCAATACCTCGCCGGATTGAAGGCATTAGCCGAATAGCCGCTTGCAATTCGTGGTCATTTTTAGTTTGGCCATCCTGTATTTGAATGTCTTCAGTAGCAACAACTAAGACTTCTGACATATCTGGATGCACTATGACACCTGATAAAGCATTATGATGATAGGTCAGTGTGCCATCTTTATGCTTTTTTGTTAAACAACAGGGGCAACCCACTTTTTTTGAACAGTAATATTGAGTCCCATCAAGGGGAATTAATAGATGATTGGATAAATGCTCGCCTTTAAGTTCAAAAGGTGATAAAAATCCTTCTTCATCTAAAAGTTGAATATATCTACTCGGTAGTTCTTGCAACTGGGAAGGTTCAACTTCATCCAAGATTTGACGCATCGCTGTATCCGATGGACATTTTTGGATACCGTAAACCGTTTTGAGATTACTCTGCCGGGTTTTATATTGATGGATATACTCTAAAAGGGAGCTATCTTTTAATGAAAACAGGGCAAAACCACTCAGTAGTACATCTTTGAGGGATAGCTTTTGATTCAATGAACTTCTGGTGTCCTTTATGCGCGAAAATTGGTCTTGTAAATCGGCTATTAAATTATCTATTACCATTGATATTTATCGGTTTTTTTAAACGCAATATCAGGTATTTAATCCCTCTTTTACTAATATTTTTTTTTATAATTAATAACTCATTCATTTTCAAAACATAGCGAATTGCTGAAGGTTTTAAAATTTAAAAAATTATTTTCATCATAAAAAACAAAATCTATGGAGTGG
>JANPGW010000191.1:0-10817 GCA_031424115.1 Saprospiraceae bacterium
GATTGTTGGGTATATTCTTCTTTAAATTCTTTGAAGGCTTCAACTTGCTCAGGGTCAGTAAAAAGAGTATTGGCAAAATCGTCCACCTCAAAGTTGTCATTTTCTTTAAAATAATACGATGACCGATTGAGCAAATCAATTTTATCGGTCTTATCCAAACCAAATTTGGGGGCAGCTTTTTGGGTAATAAATTCACTTGCCAGATTGACATAATGGCGCGTATTGAAAAAATTGTCCTCAATAGGTTTCACTTTTAAGAATTGTTGAATCCATACTGAGGGGTCTGTTTTTTTACTCACCGTATCCAAAACCATGACTCGATATCCCTCCGCTTCGTCAACGCCAAAAACCAAAGCTGCCAATGCCAATTTACCGGTAGCGATACCTTCACCGACTTGCAGGGCGAAAGCATCAGCTGTGCGTTCCACTTTCAAAAATGAATCTTTATGCACAATTTTGAAAATGCCAATGGCGGGCACTACTTCGCCCATGAGTTCAACATTTTCAAAGAGGCTCATAAAAATCTCACCGCTTGTAATTTTGGACGATGTAGAATAATCGTACAACCGTTGCGTCAATAGTGCGGCTTGTTCTGACAGGGTTTCGGGATTGTCGAAAATCGTCATACAAGATTGATACACCGCATTATGGCTTAAGTCTTCATCATCAAAAAAGTAAAAAAACTCTTCACTTTTTTCAAAAGGCTTAAAAAAGGTGGAGAGCAAAACTTGGTGTGCATAGTCGTTCACCGTTACCAAAGTGGATTTCGGCACCACAATCCCTTCGTTCAATTCTTTATTGCCTGACCAAGTGATTGCCAAGCGGAGGATATTCGTTTGAGAAAATTCAATCATATTTTTGGATGTTTTAGACGGCAAATGTACGCCAAAAAAGGACTTTTTTATATTTTGTTCTCAACTGTGCAATAAATAAATAGCCCGAACTTTCCATTAAGAAAATTCGGGCTGTTAGGGATTATAAACGTGAAAAATATCGTAAAAAATGCTATTTTTTCAGAAGAGAATCTATATATACTATCATTTTTAAGGCTTCTTCTTCTGTCAATTTACCTTTAATGTCGTTGGATTTGCAAAATTTTTCAACCGATTCAGTAGCCGGTTTTGATAGTTTGAATGCATCAATAATATTGCTTTTTTTCAATACCACTTTTTCAAGTTGTGTATTTCCTTTTTTGACATAAAAAGTATTGATTTCCTCAAACCAATCATAAGGATTGCCGACGGTGACGATGCCTTTGTCTTCTAAATTAGATTTGCGGAAAATTTTCTTGATATCTTTCAAAAGAGTTGCATTTTGACCATCAAAAATAGTAATAATAAAATGGTGTCTGTTTTCACTTTCAGGCAATTTTACCTTTTTAAATTTAATTTTTTTACCATCAGGTTTATAAAACTCGAAGGATAAGAGTTCGTTATTGAATAAAATACGCTCTTGTCCGTTGTTCATTTTTATCCAAACCTCATTTTTGACAGCGTCAAATTTATAAAGTAATTGATTTGACACAACTGCCGAATCGGATAAGACAAGCTTTCCCTCCAGCCAATCTTCGAATAAAAAAGGGCTTCCTTTGACACCTTCATAGCGATTATCGAAACCAGTAACGTTACGAGCCTGACTTCCTGATAAGGCCTTTCGCAGTTCATCCTGTTTGGAGAAGCTACTCATTGTTGTATTATCTATTTTAGAAGTCGTTTGAGCTGTCATTGAGCAATAAAAAAAAGTCAGGACGACAAAACTGTAAATTTTTTTCATCTTGTAAATTTAACATTCTGAGAGAAATAGAATTTGAATACTATAAGCAAAAATAACAAATTTTTTAGATGAAAACAAAGTTATGTTATGAATTTTCAATTTCGCAACTCCACGTAATTTCAGCCGTTTTTTCAAGCATTGTTGTTACTGAGCAATATTTTTCCATTGACAACTTAATAGCTTGTTCAACTTTTTCTTTTTTTAAAGTGCCTTTCAGAATATATTTGAGATGGATTTTTAAAAAAGGGGAAGGATTGGCATCTGCTTCACGCAGACCTTCTATGACAATTCTGAAATCCTCGACAACTTGTTTAGATTTTTTTAAAATTAAAATAATATCAATTGCAGAACACCCGCCCAAACCCATCAGAATCAACTCCATGGGTCTTGCACCCGCATTGGTACCCCCAACGGCGGCAGAAGCATCAATATGTACCGCTACTTTGTCTCCGCCTAAGGCTTCAAAGTGAAAATCGCCATCAACGCGATTCAATTCTACTTGCATGGATTTTAATTTCAATTCTTTGTCAGTACTCATTTTTATATGAATTTGTTATTATGAATCAATTTTTTAAGAACGATTTAGACAGATTGACAAACGTAAATTGTAATTCGTAATTATGGTATCATTTTGGATTTAAGTTTTTTGTAATAAAATACTCATCATCGTTATTTTTATTGATTTGAAATGAAAAAACTCATATTCAGCTTTCTTGCCTTTATTCTTATTTCTTTTAACAGTCTTGCTCAAGACTTGAAAGATAAAGACTTAATGCACGTTGATATTGAAAATGGCACAATCAACGGTTTGAAGCCTTCTTCATTAATAGAAGACGTGAAAAAAGCATTGCCTTATTTTACCGAAGAAACAGAGGAAAATAAAGGCTTAAACTGCGATGGCGGCATTTTTTATACCAAAAATGACGTATTTTTTTATACCGCCCGTGACTATGTGGTCATCCGTTCAGCATTCAACGGCAAAATGTCAAAAGAATTACTCAATACCAATATTCAACAAGTCACAAAATTGCTCGGCAAACCGGATCATATAATTTCCCCGGCAGGAGACGAAGCCAGTAGTGTGGTCGTTTATTATAAAACTTCTTATGGCTGCTTACGCATCAATTATTTGCTTTCAACAGGTTTTGTTTTTGAAATAGCGATGCATTCTAAACCCATCAATGATGCGATGTTAGATTTGTGTTTTTAGTGAGTTATTTTTTTATAATAAATCGCGTATTCGAATAACGTAAACACGAATACACGATTACAACGCCTGAAAAATATCTTTCACAATATCGTCAATATGTTCCAAGCCACATGAAACGCGGATTAAGCCATCCGTGATATCTACTGCGGCTCTTTCAGCCGGACTTAATTTGGAATGGGTTGTGGATGCTGGATGAGTGGCTATGGAGCGGGTATCACCCAAATTTGCCGTATGTGAAAGCATTTTCAAGTTATTCAAAAAGTCACGACCTGCTTCAATGCCGCCTTTCACTTCAAAACACACAACACCACCACCTAAGCGCATTTGCTTTTTGGCTAACTCAAATTGAGGATGGGTTTCCAAAAACGGATATTTGACCCATGATACTGAGGGGTGCTCTTGTAAAGCTTTTGCCAACTCTAAAGCGTTTTGAGAGTGACGTTCCATCCGCACTGCTAATGTTTCAAGGCTTCGGGACACAATCCACGCATTGAAAGGGGATAAACTGGGTCCAGAATGGCGAGCAAAAAAGCGAATTTCTTTTATCAAATCCTTTCTTCCGACAATAGCACCGGCAATAGCTCGACCTTGACCATCTAAAAATTTAGTAGCAGAATACGTCACTAAATCCGCCCCATAAGCAATAGGCGTTTGAATATAAGGCGTAGCGAAGCAATTATCTACATTCAAAATAAGATTGTGCTTTTTTTTCAAGTTACCCAACCACTCCAAATCTATCAAATCCAAACCAGGATTAGAAGGGGTCTCTATCAATATCATTTTCGTATTGGGCTGTATGAGAGCTTCCCATTCATCGGGGTTTTTGATATCTGCGTATGAATAGGTAATGCCCCAACGCGGCAAAATTAGGGTCAAAAGCTGATGGGTAGAGCCAAAAACCGAGCGAGAAGCCAGAATATGGTCGCCCGAACGCAATAAGCCCGCCATTGAAGTGAATATTGCAGACATGCCGGACGCCGTTGCCAAGCCATCTTCTGCACCATCCATCTGGCACAATCTGTCTATAAATTCAGTATTATTCGGATTGGAAAAACGGGTGTAAATATTGCCCGGAATTTCATCCGCAAATAACGCCCGTGCTTGCTCAGCATCTTCAAAAGTAAAGCTCGACGTGAAATAAATAGGCGAACTGTGTTCCCGATAATCTGATAGTTCTGTTCGAGTGCGGATGGCGTTAGTTTCAAAATTGTCGTATGGCATATAAATAAAATTTTAATGAATACTTAAATAATTAATTGGCGGGCAAAGTTCGGTAAATTGAGTGATATACTGATGGGTTTATCTTAAAATCTCATTCAGTATATTACATTTGTTTTAAAATCATTAATTTTGAACCTGTATCAACACATCAAGGGGTCAAATTTGACATAACTCAACTATAAAATGGAATTTAAAGACAAAGTCGTATTAATCACCGGTTCTTCCACCGGTTTTGGTAAAACCTTAGCCGAATTATTCGCCGAACAAGGTGCGTCACTCATCCTTTCGGATGTGAATATTAAAGATGGAGAAGCCGTGGCGAATTCAATTCGTGAAAAAGGTGGACAAGTATTTTTTACTAAATGCAACGTCAGTAATGCCGAAGATGTGCAAAAAATGGTTAAACACGGCGTGGAAACCTTTGGTAGACTAGATATCTGTATCAATAATGCAGGTATTGCAGGCAATTCGATGCGGACTAAAACCCATGAATTTGAAGAAGATATGTGGGATAAAGTCATGAATATCAATGCAAAAGGTGTGTGGTTATGTATGAAATACGAGTTACCTCATTTATTGGCAGCCAAAAGCGGGGTAGTGGTCAACATTGCTTCCAAAGCGGGTTTGGGCGCTGTGCCAGGCAATGTGGTTTATGCCGCGAGTAAACATGCGGTCATCGGTATAACTAAAACGGCTGCTATCGAATATGCTTCTAAAAATATCCGTGTGAATGCCGTTTGTCCTTCGTTTGCGGATACGCCAATGGTGCAAAATAGTATTATGCAAGAACCGGAATATGGTCAACGATTGGTGATGATGAACCCTATGCGTCGCCTTGGAACTGCCGATGAAATATGTCATGTAGTGATGTTTTTGTGCTCCGAAAAATCTTCTTTTATGAATGGTCAATCAGTAGCTGTAGATGGCGGTTTGACGGCAATTTAGGGAAGGATACTGAGGGGGATAAAAATTTGTTTAAAAACTTCTTGTGATACTTTCGCAATAATTGAAACGGATATTTGTATCTATAATCGTATTTTAAATTAAATAACCTTTAAAATTGGAAAGCAAATGAACAAATTATTTTCAGTTATATTTTACTTAGTAATACTTTTTTCGGCTTGTAAAAAAGAGAATGAAGTATCTACATCTCCCACTATTACCGTCGAAGCAACTGATAAAGTTTTGTTTTCAGGCGCTTTTTCAAGTGGCGCGCATACGACTTCAGGCGATGTGAAACTCATTGAATCTGCGGATAAAAAGAAGTATTTGATTTTTGATAACCTAAAATCTGATGCGGGTCCTGACCTACGAATTTACCTTTCAGAAGATAAATCCGCCAAGGTTTATACAGAAATATCGAATAAAGTGACTGTAGGTAATTCTAAAATTGAAGTTCCAACAGCTGCTAATACGGATAAACAAAAGACCGTTTTGATATGGTGTAAGCAGTTTTCAGTTTTGTTTGGTAGTGCGGATTTGAAGTAGTTATATCAACCCCTCCAAATCCCCACCTTTCGCAAATAACTCATCTACTCTTTCTGACACTTTTTTATCGGGAACCAACTCAGGTGCATGATGCGGCTTGATGCGCGCATCAATTATGAGCGTTTCACAACCCCAATGCTTAAATACAGTAGTGGCTTTCACACCATGAATATCATGTGACGGATTGGCTCGGGTGAATGTGACCCATACGAAGTTATTGATCGTTTGAGCCGTAAAATGGCTGTCATCAACCATTAAAATGAGTGGAATATGTTTTAAATCATATTTTTCAAGGTATTCAGCCAATTGTTCACCTTGAGCATACCCTTCAGTATTTGAGACATATTTAGGTGATTTTATGGCTAAAACACCTTTTTGAACAAACACAGGCTCGCTAAAACCGACGGGTAAGTCGAAATTTTCGGGTAGTTCCGCTTTCAATTCCCGCCGTTTTTCACCGCAAGCCGCGATAACAACCTTCGAACCTTCATTCCAACCCGAACCCGAGTAATCTAATGTGTCAATCGTCGTGCGGGTTTGAAAATGTATATCTCGTTTTAAATCAATGCGTTCTAATATAAAATTGAAGAATTCGGGTATGTTTTTAGTGGATATTTTACCCTCGTTATTATCAGATGCGATGAATAAAAACTTTGCCAATGATGTTTGTCCACTGCCCAGAATTCGGTTCGCAATGGTCAATATTTCTTCGGGTTTTGTTTCACGGAAAGGCATATAACGCTCTTTGCCGATGGCTAATAAAAGCGGATGCACACCCGCCGCATCAACGGCATTTATCTCCACCAAACCCGGAAACTCGGCGGGTGCAAGCGGTTTTACAATATTATGTATCATATAACCGAAGCTGGAATCTTCAGCAGGTGGGCGACCTACTGCCGAAAAATGCCATAAAGCATCTTTTCTATGATATACTTTGTCCACATCCATCACAGGGAAATCGTGCTCCAATGAATAATATCCTAAGTGGTCGCCAAAAGGACCTTCGGGCTTTTTCTCGCCTTTTCGAATCGTTCCCGTTATCACAAAATCAGCGTCTGAAGACACGACGCCCCCCTCAGTATCGCGGGCGTATCGGAAGCGGCGATTGCCCAACATCCCGGCAAAAGTCACTTCGGGCAATCCTTCGGGCAATGGAAATATGGCAGCAAGTGCATGACTCGGAGGACCACCAATGAAAATAGAACAACGAAAAGGCTCATCCAAGCGGTTATATTTTTCGTGGTGCACACCAATGCCGCGATGAATCTGATAATGCAAACCGACTTCTTTATTTGGAACGTATTGATTTCCAGAGAGTTGTATGCGATACATGCCGATATTACTTCCCATAATCCCTTTTTTCTCAGGGTCTTCGGTATAGACTTGCGGCAGAGTGACAAATGCGCCACCGTCCATGGGCCAAGATTTTACTTGAGGCAGTTGGTCAATAGTAGTTTGACTATAAGCGGCGGCTGACATACTGAGGGGTATCTTCATGGGCAATGCAGTGAGGGCGGTGAAGGGTGCACCCAAATAGCGCAACGGGTTTTTGAAAAAAGCGGTTGGATCGAGTTTGAGTTCGACGACTTTTTGCACTTTATCCAGAGTATGCCGGAACAGAAAGTCAGTCCGTTCATAAGTACCGTATAGATTAGAAACGGCTTTAAAAGGCGAGCCTTTGACTTTTTCAAACAACAGAGCAGGTCCCTGCGCTTCAAATACTCGGCGATGGATTTCTGCCATCTCCAAATTTGGGTCAACTTCTGTTTTTATACGTTTTAACTTGCCGTGCTTCTCTAAATCCAAAACGGCATCCCATAGGCTTTTATAAGACATACTATTTCTATTTTTTAATCAAAAACAAAGATAGTGGGAATGTGTTGTGTAAGCAGTCAGTTTTTAAGTTATTAGTTATCAGTTTTTTAACTGGCTACTGAAATACTGACTACTGATAACTCATAAATCCGTTTTAGGTTCGCCAAATTTTACACGATGATAGATATCTGAAAGGCTGATTTTTAATTCAAAATCAGGTAAATCAATGGTTTCTTGGGGTTCTTCAAAAAAAGCAAACGTCCAATTATCGCCATTATTAGAGCAAAGCTCTACAAACATTTCTTCCTGTGAAACGATTATATAGTATTTTAAACTTGGAAGTGCTGAATATTCCCGTTTTTTTGCACCTGTATCTGTTTTCCAAGAACCTTCAGAGGCAACTTCTACTATGATTTGAGGCGTTTTGACGATATATTCGTCTTCATTATCACTTTCAGGCGTTATAATTATATCTGGATAACGATAAACTCCATTTAGTTTAATTTCAGCCTTGACATCATGGCTATATAAATAATATCCTTGGGCTTCTAAAACATCATCCCATTTTTTAAGGATATTTTTAACAATTTGGTTTGCTATTCGTGATTCTCCGGGCATTTCAATGAGTTTTCCATAGTAAAATTCGTGACGAATCTCGGAATTTTTTTCAAACTCTAAGTATTCATCTACTGTGTATGTTTTATCGAGAGTTGCTATAACCATCTTTTTTTTATTTTTTACAAATTTAGGTTAAATTCTTGAATTTTTAAATACCCCCTCAGTAGTTTTGCTGTTCAGAATAAATATTGAGTATGAGTTTTAAAAAAAAGATGGCTATAGGCGTAGTGGGTGCATATTTAAATAGTTTGGCTCACCTTTCGACGGCAAGAGCCGGGAAATTAGCCATAAAATTATTTGCAACACCTCAAAAAGGCCGTTTGACTGAGGAGGACAAAGCTTATTTAGCCAATGCTGAAAAGCATGTTGACATATTAGAGGATGTTTCTATACAGACCTACACTTGGCGAGGTGGCGATAAAACGGTACTTTTGGTGCATGGTTGGGAAAGCAATTCTGCCCGTTGGCAATGGTTGATTGAATATCTAAAAGCTGAAAATTTTACTATCGTGGCTCTGGATGCGCCGGCACATGGGGCTTCGGGAAGTCGTTATTTCAGCGCTGCTTTGTATGCAAAAATGATACAGAAAGTAGTTGAGAGAGTAAAGCCATATGCAATGATTGGACATTCAGTGGGCGGTTTTTCAGTGGCTTATTCGCTTTTTCAGATGAGCGAAACGCCCGTTGAAAAATTGATATTGGTGGCAGCACCCTCCAATTTGCGGCAAATATTCGATAAATATTTTGCCATATTGAAGTTGAACAAAAAAGTGCAAGCCAGTTATTATGTCGAATTTGAACGCTATTTTGGAAAATCAGTGGATGAAGTCACTATCGAGCATTTTATTAAAGGGGCAAAGGCTGAAGGTTTGTTGATATATGATAGGCACGATGATATTGTAGCCGTCAACGATGCTGCTAAGATAAAAAACAAGTGGCAAAGGGCAGAAACGCTTATTACTGAGGGCTTAGGTCATTCGCTACAACATGAAAAAGTGTATGAAGCCATAATTCGTTTTCTGTTGAAAAAATAAAATATGATGATGAAATATCTATTTATTGGGTTATTTTTTACGATTTCTTTTTTATCTTGTCAAGAATCTGCGAGCAAAGAGAATAAACAGGCAGTTGCTGTTGATACAAAGTCAGCGCCTGATGCAGAAGTCAAAAGGTATATTGGGCTTTTGTCTCATGGTACTGGCGGCACTTTTTTCAGACCTTGTGGTCGGGATAGCACCCGTTGGGCAGTCGAAGATGTCACGGGAGAAATTGCCGCGAAATACAAAACTGTTTATCCTTATGGTTACGATGGTCAGAGTGTGATGTCTTATGTTGATGCTTCGCTTTTGGGAAAAACGGTAGATGGTACAGATAATACCATCAAAATCGTCAAAACAGAAAAAATTGTCCAAAAAGATTGGGATGGTTACTGCATGGGTTTTGAGTTTGTCGTTTTTGGTAGCAAACCGTTTTGGGCAGTAGAGATTTCACCGAAGGAGCAATATATAGATTTCAATGATGAAGCCAATTTGCGGTATCATCATTTCAAATACGTAAAACCCATCATTGAAGGTGATGTTCGGACTTACGAAACGGTTAGTTTTGACGGCAAAGAGACTTTGAAAATTGTGATAACTAAAAGTAAATGTATGGACGATTCAAATCCGAAACCTTATCCATTTAGTGGGAAAGTAAATTTGAATGGTAAGGTATATAATGGCTGTGGACAATGGTAATTTTTATTAAATTTATTAAAAATAAACATCATGGGAAATGAATTTAAATCAGAAGGGAAATGTATTTACTGCGGTCAAATGTTTGCCCAAGCGGGTATATCTAAGCACTTGGCTACCCATTTAAAGGAATTAGAAAAAAAACAGAAAACAACGGAAACGGCATTTCATGTCAAAATTGAAGCGGCTGATATGTTTTTACAACTCTTAGTTGCAGGAGGGGCACAGTTGGGGGATGTAGATGACTATTTAAGAGCGATATGGTTAGAATGCTGTGGGCATCTGAGTTCATTCAGGCAAAAAGGAAAGAGATATGATATTGATTACGATGATGAAGATTCAGATTTTGGTGAATCCAAGGAGGAATATATAGCGAATATTTTCAAAGAGAAAATGGTCTTGCAATATGAATATGATTTTGGTTCTACAACATCATTAGATATTAAAGTTTTAAAATCTTATCAAATATCTATGGATGAGCCTGTAATTCTTCTATCCCGCAATGAACCCTTGGCTATCATGTGTGGCATGTGTAAAACGCAACCCGCAATCAAAATTTGTACGGTTCACATGTATGAAGAATATGCTTTTTATTGTAAGGATTGCCAGAAAAAACACGCTAAAGTGTGTCCTGATTTTAAAGACTATGCCGCTATGCCGGTTGTCAATTCTCCCCGGATGGGTGTTTGTGGATATGATGGAGGCCATATTGATAAAAAGCGGGATGGCGTTTATAAAATGCCCCCCTCAGTATAAGGTGTTATTCGGACAGTATACACTGTATTTTTAATGAAAATTTGTATTTTTGTGGAAAAATAAAAGCTATGTTAGACCATCTTCATATACAGAACTATCGTCTTTTTAAAGATTTAAAAATAGATAAACTCGGTCAAGTGAACTTGATTGCGGGGAAGAATAATACGGGGAAGACGGCTTTGTTGGAGGCGTTGAGGGTATGG
>JANPGW010000192.1:0-1550 GCA_031424115.1 Saprospiraceae bacterium
ATTCACGACTATGTTTTACGCTTGAACCATGCTTTGGGCTATGACTTCAACACCGTCGAGTTCGGTGTGATGAATGGCATACCTTACGCGATTGACTTCTGCAATCCGGCGCCTGACGCGGATGTCCACTCCGTCGGTCAAGCCAACTTCGATTGGATTGTTGAAAATGCGGCTAACTTCGCCATCGAGCGTGCTTTGGCTCACCAAGACGGCGGCAACAACCTCACTTGGGGCACTTTTATGCGCAATGCAGTAGCCGGTTTGGGTGCTGATGCCGGCAGCGACACCCCCTCAGTACAGGAGACTAAAAAAGCTGTTGCGCCAAAAAAAGCGGTCAAGAAGAAATAAGGAGACTTTACATTTTAAAAATAAGAAAAAGGGGTTGCTTAGAGGTAGCCCCTTTTTTTTGTGGTTAAAAAAAACATCATGAGAATAAATATCTGTATTGTTTTTAATTTATTTCCTTTTCTTATTATCTTGCGCACATCAAAGGCAGCGAATCTAATAACTTAAAATTGTGAAATGTAATAGAGTTTACCTTGAAACTGTCGCTTATCTGCGAATTGGAAATCACAATTATTGTAAAGCAAGCACTTATAAACGAACACATGCTCCAAAAAGAAAAAATAAGAACACTTATCGGTGAAGCCAAAACGCGAGAAGCCTTACAGTTATTTCTTGAATCCATCGAGTCAGGAGATAACGTATCTCAAAGTGATATTATTCAACTTCAAAGCCGTTTTACGACTTTAGAACTGAATGAAATAAAAGGCATATTAAGCCATGATGAAGCTCAAAGAGACAAGGCAATTATCTCTAATTCTATTCTTTCGCTACTGGATAGCTGGAAAAGAACGGACAATGCCTCCGATTTAGATAAAATCATAAGAGCTTTACCCATTGATAAAGATGCTGATTTGGGTGTTATCCAATTGGTAAATTGTGATAGAGTGCGCCCTATTAAGCAATTCAATCAGCGTTTTAACGATAAAAAATCGGCTCAAAATCCTTTTCAGTTTTATTTTTTAAGTGGTTGCCCTGATGAAATGCCGAGTAGTTTGGCAGAGCGCATATTGTATGAAATTGTGGAAAAGGAGTCATTGGTACTCGATAGCAGCGTTCATTATCCTTTTACTGAAGGCGATTTCAGAAGAGTGAAATTAGAAAATCTACCCCTCAGTACAGCTGATGCGGATGCGAGTAAAAAGAAATTTAAAGAATACGTGCAAAAACGGTTTGCTTTTGCGAATACGGAGAGCTTTGAAAAATTCATCGAAACGGGTATTCCAAAGTTATCCTACTCGTATGTAGCGACCATTTTTAAACTTTCTGAAACGGATTGGGAAGATGATGAAGGCGAAATATTGGAATACCTGCAATGGATGATGGATACTTTCCAAACAGCGCATCCCAATGTGCCTACATTTCTCTTTTTATTTGTTCTGCATTTCAGAAACCTGCATGATGAAACTAAAGTGAAACGGCGTAATCTGGATATTGTCAAAAATGTAGAAAAATTTTGTGAAAGCAACGAAACGGCTATTTTCCGT
>JANPGW010000193.1:0-1849 GCA_031424115.1 Saprospiraceae bacterium
TTTTGTGATGAATTGATAATACTTTTTGTGAAAATTTAGTTTGGAGTAGGGGATGTTTACAAGTGAAAATACTGGTCAACGTAAATTCAATAATTGTGAGATTTAAAGACTGAGAGTTATTTGATTGACCCGTGTTTACCATGAGGTGTGTTACCATTACAGATATTTACTTTTCACGGCAAAACGTTTTCGTGGTGAATTGGTAATATTTTTCGTAAAAATTGAGTGTAGAGTAGGGGATGTTTACAAGTGAAAATACTGCTCAACATTAATTCAGTAATTGTGAGATTTAAAGGCTGCGATTTATTTGATTTACCCATGTTTACCATGAGGTGTGTTACCATTACAGATATTTACTTTTTATAGCGAAATGCTTTCGTGATGAATTAGTACTATTTTTTGTAAAAATTGATTGTGGGGCAGGGGGTGTTTACAGGTGAAAATACTGCACAATGAAAATCAACAACTCTCAGGTTTAAAGGCTGCTATTTGTTTGAATTACCCATGTTTATCATGATGTGAGTTACCATTACAGATATTTACTTTTTATAGCAAAATGCTTTCGTGATGAATTAGTACTATTTTTCGTAAAAATTGATTGTGGAGCAGTGGATGTTTACAGGTGAAAATACTGCTCAACATAAATTCAGTAATTGTGAGATTTAAAGACTGGGAGTTATTTGATTGACCCATGTTTACCATGAGGTTCGTTACCATTACAGGTGTTTACTTTTTTCAGCAAAATGCTTTCATTGTGAATTAGTACTATTTTTCGTAAAAATTGATTGTGGAGCAGGGGATATTAACAGGTAAAAATACTGCTCAATGAAAATCAACAACACTCAGGTTTGGAGGCTGCGATTTATTTGATTGACTAATGTTTACTATGAGGTGTGTTACCATAACAGATATTTACTTTTTATAGCAAAATGCTTTCGTGATTAATTAGTACTATTTTTCGTAAAAATTGAGTGTAGAGTAGGGGATGTTTATAGAATAAAATCCACCAAGCCCTCAAAGATTCTATCAACTATAACGAAAAACTAAAAAGCATTGAAAAACCGTATTTCACAGGTCGCCTTTAAATCATTGTGCTGAAATAAACCAGCTTGTCGTAAACATGAAAACCTTACTTTTTATCCTCCACTTCGCCTATTGCGGCACAGACACATTGCCTACTCAAAAAGTCTTAGAAGCGTCCATTGATTCTTTTTTTGCGCAAAAAGCCAACATTGACGTTACCGAATTTCAGACCACGAATAAATACGATTGGATGAAATGGCTCCCCTCAGTAGGCGTTGGCTAAGCCGTGGATGGCAGACTACGCCCCATTGCGAACTACTCTTTAGACCGTGTTTACACCAATGCGAAAGCCAAAGAGGTGAATAAACTCAAAATTGAAACGCTGCGGCGCACCGCCGCATACGAGGCGCAAAAACTCAAATTTGAGGTGAGAATCTTGCTGAAAAAATATGCCCTGCTGCAAACCGAAATTGCCTTTTTTGAGAAAAACATCGCCTTGGATGATGAGATTTTCACAATTGAAACGGATAAGTACAACCGTAAAGAAACCCTGCCAAGCGATTATTTGAAGCTGAAACAGGCGAATCAGGTGAAGCATCAGGAGTTGTTTTTGAAGCAGAATGCGTTGCAGTTGTTGGAGGCGGAGATTTTGAATCGGTGTTTTTGGGAGGGGTGAGTAAATATTATTTGATGCATTTTTTGTTTCGAAAAATCTTACAACTACCTTTATAATAGGTTCGTTTGAATGCTAACATTTTCTTATAAATAACTTTCACAAAGATCTTTTACAAAAATAGAAGAAATTTTTTTTAATTGTTATATAGAC
>JANPGW010000194.1:0-3731 GCA_031424115.1 Saprospiraceae bacterium
CGCCTTGCGCTTTAGCGAGTGGGATTAAATCAACTGTAATGTTGAAAAGGGCGTTTCTTTTAGCCTGATACTCAGCCTTTTGAGAATCAGTAATGTTAGAATTACTCATTTTTTTTGAAAAATTTAAATGTTATTGAATCATTAAATACAGTATAAAGATAATCTTTTTAGATGAAATATGCAACTAATAGTATAAACAAAAGGCATTTTTTTTAGAGAAATAATAAAATATTTTAAAATAATTGCATATCATTTATGAAAACATAAAATATTGAAAATCAACTATTTATAGTTTAATTTCAATATTTTATCATTAATATTTTGACGTAGTACCCCGCCATGCCCTGTCAAGAAAAACAATTGTTTAAAGTCATAAGAGGGGTATATGCTACCAACAAAAAAAGCTACTCAAATTTGAGTAGCTTTTTTGTTATGTATTGAATGACGTTAATAAATTTTGCCTATTTGAAAATCTGAAATCTTCGCCACATATACCAAATAAAACATGGTCTATTGCGTCGCTGGGGTCGGTGGCATGGGTGGGATGTATTCCGCTATTTTGTTTTTCCGATTTTTTGTTTTTCGTTATGCGTCCTTTACTTAATTCTTTGGTTTCTGCATTTTGCATTGATATAAACAAGTTTCTACAATTCAATAGGTTTATTCTAAATTTTGGTAGATTGTTGTCACTCTCTTTTAAAACGCTTTCCCATAATGCCCGCCTAAATTCATGCAATGGGTTAGCACCTCCCCTGCTTGCTAAATCAACTGACCAACCTAAATTTGATAGTTGATTGATAAGCATATCAACACGGGTTTCAATTGTGATACCCGTATCATTATTGCCCTGTCTATCACAAAATAAAATTATTCTTTTAGTGGCAAAAACTTTATAATATTCTGCGAATTTGTTTACCATATCGCTCTGTATTTCTCGTTCTTCTCCGAGTGCCCAGAACTCATTCAAGGCTCTGAGTATTAAGCCTTCTTTCTCATCTCTGAGCTGACAGACTACCAGGTAGTTGATTCTCGCGCCCCAATCCACACCTATTATCAAGGGTTCATCGCCTCTTAAATCATCGTTGCCATAGTCGTATTGACAATCATCGTGCTTTCGATAATCTGACTTTTTGGGGATGTAGCCTTGGCGTTCTTCTTTGAGCAGTGTGTAATAAGCTCCCACGGTTAGGTTGGGGATAATATTCAGATACTCGGCTTCAAACTTCCACAAAAACAGCGCGTCTTTCAGGGCATCGGCTACATATCCCGGGCGAAGATTGTGCAGGTTTACCCCTAAGTTGAACATAGAAAAATAGTAGTCATTCGGAAACTCCAGTGCCAACTGCTTGCGCTCCAACAACCACTTTTGGGAGGGTAAAATGGGCATTGAGGAATACTCTGTACTGGAGCCAAACATCGGGTTATCCTTGAACTGCTTCACGTTTGACCCCCTCAGTGTCGCCCCTGAGGTTTCGTCGGCTTGGGCTTTGTCGAGTAGTAGGGCTTCGTCTTTGATTTCGGTATCTACGGACAAGCCACGACCGGAGCCGTTCACATCTTGGCTGACCAATTGATATATCGTTCCGTTGTACCAATAGATGATATTGGTGAAGTCTGACGGCATCATATACGGTTGGGGCCAGTGCCAATGACGAGGTGGGCGTTTACCAATAAAGTAGTGCAGCCCTTCATAATAGCCGAGTGCTTCAAGGCTTTTTCTGAGCGAGGGCAACATTTCTTTCAAAAATTTCTTATAGCTGGGTACGATGAAGTTATTGGCACTTCTGGGCATTTCGTGCACCACATTGTCCATGTGGTCACCGGCTGAGTGGGTTTTGCCCGTTGCCCGGGACCAGATGTGGGTTTTCTTTTTTCGGCGCTTGTCCCAATAGTTGGCGGCAACTTGGGCGGCGTTTCTATCCAAAACACGGTGTTTTTTGCCTATTTGACGGAACAGCGTTTCATAATCGCCACTGTTGCGGCGGTGCAAATCCTCAATCGCCTTCGTGATGAGGGTCACTTCTGATTTCTTCATGGGGTATGTCTATGGTTTTTTGGTGGTCTTTTTCTTTTTGGAGGATGTCTTCCAGTGTCATATTGTACTCGTGGACGCTGATATTCTTCTCCAATATTTTCAGCATAACGTCTTTAGTGCTGGCATCGGCAATAAAGACATTGACGTGCTGCTCTATTTTTTCGCTTGGGGTTCTGCCACCTCCCGCTTTACCGATGCCCAACAGTTCGCGGGCTTCTTTGATATTGATGGCAATGCCTTTGGGATCGTCGTTGTCTTCGGCTATTTTGATGCCTTTCCAGGCTTTGTTGTACAGTGCCATTTTGTGAAGCTCCAGTTCAGCTTCGTTGATGAGAGCCATGCGGTTATTGACAAAGGCTAAATCTCTTTGCGCAGTGGCTATGCTCACGTCAAATGTACGCATGTGGTCTTTCAAAACGCTGTCTCTATCAAAGCGGCTTTTGTTGTCGAGGATGCATGCGGTGAGCCGTTGGTAACGGTTGTACATCTGTTGCTCGTCGGTGTGCAGCTCGTCATAGTCCAAGTGACCATCCAAATAATGGGCAATGGCGTTTTCAGGTTTGCGCTGTTTCACCAAGGCTTCGATGTATCTATTGGTGGCTGGGAGTTTTTTGGGGGCTTTCATTTGAGTGAATAGTGAATAGTGACCCCGAGTGCTCGGGGGAAAAGTGAAAAGTTAACGCCCTTCATGTAGGGTTTTTAAAGTCTGCTCGATGACCGACAATTCCGATTTTTTGAGGGCATATTCCGTTTTATACCGCTCTTTTCTACTGAGGGGGATGTCTGGACTCTCCATCCACACTTTGAGTCTTGATAGGCGTTCCCGATAGTATTTTTCTTTTTTGGTCAGTTCCAATACTTCCAAACCGCCCGCTCGGGCATCGCCTACGGTGGCGACATTCGGCACCGTGCCGTTGAGTTCCCACGCATCCAATTGGTTGAATATCGCATCTATCCGTTTCGTGAGGCTTCTGATTTGTTGGGCTTTGGCGGCGCGGTCGCTTGGCTCGGGGGTGTCTTCTAAGGTGAAATGGAGGGCGCGGCGTTGGTCACGCAAAAACCGTTGCTCTTCCTGAAGCTTGACTATGACCGGTGGGATGTCCTTGCGCGGCTCTTCCGTTTTAGGGGTGACTCGCGCCGATGGGGCGGGCTGTTGATAGTAAGCCAGCAGCGTTGCCCGCAGCAGTGTTTGCGCAGTGGTAGGCGCAAATCTTTTATCCACGTAGGGCTTTAACTCTTTGAGCGCAACAGAAAGGGGATTCAACCCCTCTAAGATTGAAACCCCTGTTTTGTAGCTGCCGCTTGCTTCGATGTATTTTTGTAGCTCTGTCATGGGGCAAAGCTACTGTACTCACATGGGAGGGTAAAGGACAAGTTTTCCTTTATCTCTTCCATTTCAGAAAATTGTTAGTGTTTTAAAGGTTGTTATATACTTCTATAAACGTGCCATAATCCTTGGATTCAATGATAATTGTCTTCAAAGTATCGTAAAAACGCTGCCTGATGATGACCAAACTACCATAATTAAACACAGCGCACGCTTCACCTTGTATCAGTGCCAAAAAGAGATAAAACGCAGCCAACTGTGCTATGATGAATAATTTTGTGTACACCAATCCAAGCACTATGCCCGCGCCCATCATAATTAAACACCATTTGACTGTCGGGAACTGACGCCAAAAATGACTTTTGGGTG
>JANPGW010000195.1:0-8826 GCA_031424115.1 Saprospiraceae bacterium
ACTATCGGAAGAGGTGTAGTAATATCTTGATTTGAAGTATAAGTTCGAAAAATCATTCCTCTTTTTTTTACTTTCTGGGCTATAACTATATCCCCATGTTAATTCTACCTCTAACGAATCCGGTTTTGATTTAACTAAACCAAGGTCAGAGCATAGACCTATAAAGCTAGGCTCGGAAAAATATGAGTTAGAGTCTAAAAACTTATCAGTAGATCTGAATCTGCTATCAGAATTTAACTTTACGCTAATTTCTTTACGAGAAGCATCTAAAGGAAGGTTAAAAAATATTTCTTTAACCTTCTTATTAGTCTGTCCTTCAGTCAGAGTTGACAACGCAAGCAATAGTAATATGCAGAAACTTTGTTTCATTGGAGTGTTTGTACGGTTTGCACCTAACGTCCGAGGCTTTGTGCAGTTGGTGAATTGACCAACTGTCCGCCCCGAACTGAAGCTAAATTTATAACTAAAAGCCGAAGTTTAAAACTACTGCCCAACAGAATTACGTCCGCCGGATATAAAGCTGGGATATGCACTGCCGATGATTGTTTCAACGTCATGCCCCAATTGCACAAAACCTTTTGTTAGCGGTTCGTTGTTTTGTCAAGTAAGTTTAAATTTAATTGGTGTAGTGTCTGCTATTCGAGTAATTTTCTTCTTGGCTTCTAAGTCCAGTTTCACCCACTCCATATGCCATTCAATAGAACCATCAAATTTTATTTTGTTCTTTTTAAAATCTTCGGTTACTGTGTTTAAAATTTCTTTATGAGTTGCTTCAGCTTTCCCTTTTAGACAAATCAAAAGTGATTTTTCAATAACACCATACTTTTCTTTATCCATACTAATGGCTTTTTTGCCAGTTGGATGTTTAAGCTGAATTTTTTGTTCCATTTTACTTTTCATTTTACTTTATTGTAGAAACGTTTTGTTTATAAATACTCAAAACACTTTTGAGAAGAATCTTAATGGCTTGGGATTTTATTTGTTCTTCAGATTTTATTTCTACATACCGTGATATTTTTCCTTTTCCTTCAAGCAAATGTTCGGGGTCGGGCAATTCTGTTCCCCAATTAAAACCAAGTTTCAATCCTTTTTTTGATGGAATAATCGTGCAGATTAGTTCTGAATATTTTTGGCCGTAACAATAAGCAATCATTTTCGCAGGCATATCTACTTGTTCAATGATGTTTGGAAGGGTGGCAATAATAACTTTGCGAAGTGTTAGAGCATTTCTGAAAATAGGCTCATCATAACGTGATAAAAAATCATCTACCTTGTTGGTTGTTTCCATTTACGATATATGTTTTAATTTTCGCCTAATAATAAACTTGTCAATTAATAAAACCAGTAGAACTGAAAATATTAAGTTTGTTAGAATTATTGCCCATGGAGTTTCATAAACATCTACTCCGAGATTTAAATAATGTGAAAGCCCGGAAGCAATTGCAACTGGTGTTTCAATCATTGCTGTCGCTGCCCGTATTGGTTTTGGCAACGTTTCGTGAGCATAAAAAAACCAAGACAGAAAAGCTGTCAATAAAACAATTGCAAAAACATTTTTAATATGGCTGCTTTTAATATTCATTTACAAATGTCCATAGTATCCTAAATTATTTTGTAGTTTTTGCACCTATTTGTTTACCGAGTTTTTCAAATTCTAAATCGTTTGGTTCCCACAATTCAATTTTGTTTCCTTCAATATCCATAATGTGTACAAACTTTCCATAATCAGCTGTTTCAATTGTGTCAGTAATTGTCACGCCTTCTTTCTTCAGTTCTCCAACAAGTGCTTCTAAATTTTCAACTCGGTAGTTTATCATGAACTCCTTTGTTGATGGTTCAAAATATTTGGTCGTTTCCTTAAACGGACTCCATTGAGAAAAACCCTTTTTGGTCGAGTCAGCACCTTGATACCATTCAAATACTGCCCCGTATTGATTAGTATTTAAGCCAAGGTGTTTCTGATACCATTCTCTCACTTTTTTCGGGTCTTTACATTTGAAGAAAACACCGCCAATACCAGTTGCTCTTTTTAGGTCTGTTTGGTCATTAGGAAGTTTTGTTATGATTGTCTTAAATGCGAAACCGAAACAAAATGATGTAACGATTGCCAGAGCTATAATTGTTGTTCTTTTCATTTTTGTATATTTATTTAGCTTTTAAAGATGCTTCAATCATTCCCTTCAGAACTTTCAAATCAATATCTTCCAACATATTGACATAGATACAACCGCCATCGGTTTTGTGTTTACCTAGTTTTTTAATGGCAGACTCATGTTCTTTATGGTTTATCATAAGATATAAAGACAGATTTGCTTTCCGAGGAGAAAAACCTATCAGAAACCAATCAACTTCTCTGCCGCTGGTTGGGCTTTTGTATCTTTTATGTCCAAAGCCAATAATTGAACCTCCCCACATTTTTGCATCTTCTCCACTTGCCTTTTTCATCATTTCCAAAAGCACAAAACTGTCTTTTCGCTTTTGTTCTTCTTTAACAGAATTGATAAAATCTTCAACACTTTCCGAAGTTTGCTTTGTTTTAATTTCTGCCAGTTTTGATTTCTTTTCTGCCATTTTGAATTATTATTAGTTTGATATTTATTTTTTCTAATGGAGCCATTTCGTCTGTGTACGCTGTCATTTGGTTAATTTATACCCTAAGTAACTTCCAAGAAATTTTGCCACATTGGCAATTGCAAAAATTAAAATGAAATCAGACCATTTTACACCTGCAGCTGTTATTATGATAATGTCCAACAAAACATAAATGAGTGGAAAAAAAATTGCCAATTTGAATACATTCGGGTATTCTTTTTTCTTCCAATATCGTACTACGAGAAAAAAAACGATAAACCCGAAAATACCTGAAATATATGGTGCAGAAGAATTTGCGTGTGCTTCATAAACACTTTGGTCTTGTCCGGGATTTATGAGATAAGAATACACTGCAACTTCAAGGAATGAAATAACAACTAAGATTATCATAGTCAGTATTGCCAGTCCAATTAATTTTAAAATTCTATATTTTTTCATAGCTTATTTTTTTAAATTAGCTTCTTAAAAATATGGTTTTCTTTTTATACCGCATAGTCCGTCTGCCGTTGTCCAATGACCGCTAACGTTCGGGGCTTTGCGGTCGGCGGGGGAATAGTGAACGTCCAGCCCGGTTACGTGTCGCCCAATTATTATTTGATGTACAAGTTAAGAAATAATGTTGATCCGGAGTCGTCTCGCCCGGACTGAAGCTGAATAGAATTGGTAAAGCTGAACATATATCCGTCAAGCCCCGCTGACGCAAAACCCTTTGTTAGCAGCATACCTTTCGTCTGCTTATAAGTCTGAAAAATTACCTGTAAAGTTTGAACTTTTTGGTAAAGCAAGAACAACATAATGTCGCGGTAAAAACCAACTAATTTGTTTTAGTCGGTAATTTAAATGTTCAGTCGAAGGAAAATCTTCAGGAAATACATTGAATGCTAATTCTTGAATTACTTGTCCTTCAATTGTCCGACATACCATCAGTATTTTAGGTTTCTTGATACCAACGCTTTGTAAGAATGTTTTTAAAGCTTGTCTCGTCTGTCTTGGTAGATAGCTTTCTGACGGTTGAGCTAACAAAACCTTTTCATCCTTTTTAATTGTCTCAACATTTTCTAGTTCTACTGTGTCTGTCTTCGTGAAAAATTCTTTGTTAAGATGTAGGTTGACTATGTCGCCATACGAAAATACCCAATCCACAGATTTATCTCTTGGATTAATTGCCACTCCAAAACCTTTGTCTAGTAAAAAATCGTCTTTCATATTTCTTATGCAAAACGATTCAAACGGTTGATTTGCCTCTGGTGTCTTTAGAACGAAATATGGAAAACCGTCAGGTCCAGTAAATATTTGTGGATTTCCACAGGCATAGCTTGCCGATTGAACATTGTTATAAAAAGTCTGCCGCCAATTGTCGTCTCTTTTTTCTTGCGGAATTTTGAATAAGTCAACCATTGTTTGTGTTTTTATAATGTCACATTCGGGTCGGTCAACTTTAGGATGTTCAATTTTGTCTTGCGGTTTTTCCTTTGTTTTAAGAAAGTCAAAAAGTCCCATTGAAATTATTTGCTTTTATGATTGTTGTGTCAGTCGAATGCTGCTTTAAGGTTGCTGCTAACGTTCGGGGCTTGCCGCAGGGCTGGTATTTTATAACTGTCCGCCCGGCAACTGAAGTCGATTGAAAAACTGAAGTTGAAGTTAACAACTAAAAGCCAAATAGAATTCGGTCGAGCCCGATATTAGCTGATAGCAGTACAATAGCTGATTGTTATTACGTCCGCCAGCCTTGCGGCAAGCCTTTTGTTATGGGCAGGTTTTTTTCTTATCAGGATATTTCACTTTTTTTCAGACAAATTTTTAAAAATCTGTGTCAATAATACACCTGTCAATGCTCCAATTGCAAATATTGATAAGAACTCAACAGTCCTGATGCTTCCATCAGATATTGTTGTATAATAGGCTCCAATAAAAATTGATAATAGAACCGCTGGCATGATTACTTTTTTGTTTTTCATTTATTAATTTGTTTAATTTACTTACTCATTTGGTTTTTCGGTGTCGCTCCATTTTTTGTAAGTGGTCGTTGGTCTCCACTTTTCTTGTCAGTGGTGAACGACAATCAAGAAGTGTGAAATTTAAATTTATTCGTGTCTGTCCGCTTCATTGCTTTCGTTTTGTAAACTTGCCCATAACGGGCGGGGCTTGGCGAAGTGGGGGAGAGTTGTTCCGTCCGCCCCGGCAAACCGAAGCTAAATTTATAAATTAATGTTGATGATTTGCACTTAGCTTAATTATTAACGTCCTGCCCGATATGAAGCACAACAGAATTACAACTGCTGAAACACGGCTTCCGTCCGCCCCCATTTTGCCAAACCCAATGTTAGCGGCTGGCTGGTGAGGATTTAATTTTCTTAATAGAAGGCAACCAGGAAATAAAGAATTCAACAACTAAAACCGGAATTACCCAACTCATCCATTCATAAGTCGCATCTTTTACATCCTCATTTTTTATAAATGATAAAAAATTATGTTTGTAAACAAGGTCAGATAAAATGCGAAGAAATACGAAAGCTAAAGTCAAAGTATAACTACGGATCATAAATAAACGATGAGCCTGAACATTTTTTCGTTTTATAGTAATCCATGCTGCTGATGTCATGAATAGCCACAAAGAAGCAAGAATTAGTGTAGGAACTACAGAACCAGGATATGGTTGAGTAATGCCAAGATATAATGCTGAAAACCCTCCCAAAAGGCATCCAATGATGTATACTTTTCCTAAAAGTCGATGCCATTTAATATAATGTTTACGAAACCAAGTCCAGAATTGAAAAGGGCCTGTAATAAGAGGTATGACTGCAGTAGCCAAGTGAGATACAAACCAAAATTGTTTATTCCAAAATGTCGGGCCTATCCCTTGTCTAACAAACCTGTAATTTATTGCACGATAAAGATAATAGGAGCTCAATAAAATTATTATTGTCCAGAATATTCTGATTACTATTTTCTTTTTATCCTTCATGTCATTTAAGCTTGCCGCTAACGGGCGGGGCTTGGCGAAGTGGGGGAGTGTTGTTCCGTCCGCCCCAGCAAACCGAAGCTAAATTTATAAATTAATGTTGATGATTTGCACTTAGCTAAATTAATAATGTCCAGCCCGATATGAAGCACAACAGAATTACAAATGCTGAAACACGGCTTCCGTCCGCCCCCATTTTGCCAAACCCGATGTTGTGTGCATGTGCTTTTTTTCCGCACATTTATTTCAGAAAATTATAAACTGCATTCGCTATTATTCTCCATCCGCTACTGTCAAACAACAAGATTTCCATAACATTTTCTGCTATAATAAAAAGGCCACCACATAATAATGCAGGATGAATGTGTTTGTTTCTTAACCAATCCCAAATAAAAGCAACAATGATTAAACTATCAGCTAATACTCCTGCAAACCAAATGTCAGGCCGCTCAACAGAAGGGAAATAATGACGCCACCGAAACCATGCCGGCCAAATCAAAAGAATGGTTGCAAGCAACATTAGTCGTTTATGCACTTGTGGTCTTTTTCTGTAAACAATTCCTAATGTCACCAATGTCAGAAACATAGTTGCTGAAGCAAGAGAGCCGATAATGGGTGAAATAGCGGTTTGCCCCAATCCTTCTTTTAATTCCCGTTCACATTGATAAAGTGCTGCAGGAATGATAGAAACGGCTGCCCCCATTGCAATTAAAGCAGCCCATCTGCCGATTGAAATATGAGTCTTATATTTCTTGTTTTGTATTAATAGTGATTGAGTTAAAAATGTAAACACCCACCCAAAAACAAAACTGGCATGAGCATAAATTGCCAACGGCCATGTTTTTGTTCCGGATATTATAGGGATGATAAATGTTTTTAAAAATCCAACCAGTATAGCAATGATGCCGATTACTGCTATGGCTGTAAAAAAAGTAAGCTTGTTTTTATTTACTTGTTGTATTTGCATTAGAAACTATGTTTACCAAAAGCTTCGGACATGTCATTTCAATTTTACACCATTATTCAATCGGAGCGTCAGCATTGCACACAACGTTTTTCGGCTTGGCGATGTGGCGGATTTTTAGCACCAAAGTTCAAGCGAAGCACAAATACTGAACCTTGCACAAATGTTTCTACGAAGCACGTCAGCCGCCATATTGCCAAACCGATGTTATGCGTTCGTGCTACTTACATTACGAAGGACTGCTTTGAAAGTGACAAGTCTTGTTTCGCTAAGACTTTTCGTCATCTTTTCTTTTCAGCATGCCAATTGTTTTTACCCGGATACCTATCAAGGTAGTCGCCTGTCCAGCTCCCATTGATCATTCGTAAGCCTTCGCCATCATTCACAACCTGCGCAGACCAGTGTTGTGTCCATCCGCCTCCACTACGGTCGAATTCTATATTGCTGCCATTCAACCGTCCGTTTGTAACATTGCCACCACTACTGTTATTAGAGAACGAACCGAAGAAAGTGTTGCCTTCCTGCTTCGTGATGCTCAATGTCCATACCAAACTGTTGTCGCAACATTTTATATCCCACTCTCCTGTTAACAAACCACCACCGGCAGGCTCTGACACCTGGCCTCCGGCGTTATTGGTATTGCATGTTCCGTTTATTCTAGTCCAGGCACTAGCTCTGTAAGGAGCAGATTCAGATACCTTCACTATCCTGTTATTGCTTTCAATGCGAACACTCAAACTGGCTCCAAAAGCCCGATACGGATTTGCTGGCAAATCGTACCACAATCCTGTAAGGGTATTACCCGCAATTGCTCCATGAAAAACATTGTGTACACTGGCAGAACCACTTGGTCCTCCCGCCCAAAAAACTTCGTTTCCGTTTTGCCGGATTTGATAGCACCCACCAGCATCACTTTGCCAATACCCTGTCAGATCATAAGATTGAGCAGATACTTTGAACGGCAAAA
This sequence comes from Saprospiraceae bacterium, assembly GCA_031424115.1. Taxonomy (GTDB): domain Bacteria; phylum Bacteroidota; class Bacteroidia; order Chitinophagales; family Saprospiraceae; genus JAAFJT01. The sequence continues at coordinate 7,486 of JANPGW010000195.1, forward strand.
AGACGGATAGCAGAATAATCAGGCTTATTGTTGTTGATTTTATTCCATCTAAATGCACTGATTGAGTAATTGAGTTCAATATAAACTGGAAAGGTTTCATGATATGTGATTTTATTCTTATTGTTGTGACTAATAATTTTTCTTCTGTGTTAGCTATGCAAACATAATTACGAATTCAGTTATGCTGGACCATGAGTTTGCACTGACGCAAAGTAGTAAGGTTTTTTCTTCTGTCATTTTCCTGTTGCGTTGTCGTTCAGTTTTTGATCGTCAATGTCGTTACTTACTGTCGGCAAAGCATTACGCATAACGTTTTGCGGCTTTGCGAAGAAGCGGATTTCGAAGCACTAAACTGTCAACCCAGCACAAATGTTGATACGAGGTAGAATGTTCAATTAACCACTGAACCCGCTTTTTTGCAAAACCGCTGTTACCAGCTGGCGTTCTCTCTGTCGTTGCTTGTCTGTCCATTGTTTGCAGTGTCTTTTGTGCGTTGGCTTGGTAGCACTTTTGCATTTTTTTTGTTTGGCTTTTGCGTTGGCAAAAAATGCAAATGTGCTACCAAATGCGTTGGCTAAATCCTTTCAAAATCTAATACCCAGTCTATTTCGATAATACCTCCTCTGCCTTTTCTGTCAAATCGCATAAAACGATTTTTAATTTTATAACCCCACTTGTTTGTGATTCTAAAACCATTTCTCTCTGCAATTTCAATTAAAAATGATGCAGTGTCAAAAAACACATCACTTACATTGCTGTCACCAACTACTAATACATAATGAGTTCTTGTCGTTAAACATTTCGACATTTCGAGGAAGTGTTTTTCCATTTCCGCAAAATATTTGTATGCAACATAGGAATGCTTGTGTCCGTTTTTTTTATCTGTGTCGTATACTTCTTTCAACTTTTCGTCTAACTTTTCTATGCTTATAATTGTGTTATAGGGTGTATAGTTTTTGAACTCGACTTTTGAAATTTGTTTGTTTCCGATGTAATGAGTTTTCTTTTCGTTCTGCTTCGTCTGTGTCTGCATTTGAAACAAATCACCAATCCAAAATAATTCCACCATTTGATTATATATGTAATCAATTGCTTTGATATATGGCGGTGATGTTACAGCTAAGTCAATCTTCTTCCCATTTAGCTTTTTCTCTAAAGAATCAGCACTTGATGAAACAATTATTTTACTTTTTGTTTTTGAACTAGTGGCTTAAGAATTAATTATTTGACGGTTTGAAATTAAGTAATTTTTCTACTTTGATAAAGCCATTAAATTTCCAATTCATAGGTTTTACTAAACACTTGTTGAAAAACGTAATATAGTTTTCAATTTTAAGATTG
>JANPGW010000196.1:0-1885 GCA_031424115.1 Saprospiraceae bacterium
CAATCAAGTTGTGTGCGCATCTGGTAACGTGAAATCGGGCACTTGGACTTTCGTTTTCCCCGATGGTATGAAAGCCAAATCTGATGAGAGTGCAGGGTCTTGGACAAAGTTCACCCGTAAAAACTAAGCGTTAAGCGTTTATCGGATAACGAATAACGAATACACGGATAACGAATACACGGATAACGAATAACGAATACACGGATAACGATTAAAAGCAGCGTTTTAGGGGTTATTTTTAAGTTATATCAAAGGCTGAAAAGACAGCTTTTTTATTTGATTATCAAGGCTACATTTCGACATTTTTGTTTACACAACGTAAATATAAATACCGTTTCATAACAATGATAATTACGTGAAATCGTACTTTTTCGCTCAAACAATACATAACCCCGAAACGCTGCAACTTTTCTCCAATCAAAAAAAAAGCACCTCTATAAATGCGTATAGATGTGCTTTTTTTTAATGTGGCTGTTTTCTATCGCTTTTTCGGAAAAATGGCTACCCCTCAGTACCCCGAGTGCTCGGGGCATTATAAATGTTAACTTTTCTAAAACACCATATCCTTTATTTTAACAAACAAAAGACTTATTCAAATATGATTATTTGTCATGCCGACCCCGAGTCCTCGGGGGAAAGCATCTGAATATGTCAACAAACAATAGTTTTTATAAATACATTGTTTCCACAATTTAAATAAAGCAGTTATGTATAAATATAAAATACGTGTCTCAATAATCTTGATACTTTCAATATGTCTTTTTCAATATGCGTGTACAAAGTCTGAAAATACGGATATGAAAAAAGACGCAAGTATAGAAACGGAATGGTATAATCCCGAGCAATCGGACAACGACGCCGACCCCGATGACCCCGACGAAATCGGGTACGCCGTCGATATCGCCGACCCCGAACAACTCGAAGAAAGAGCCTTGGCGTTCAAAATTATGCAAGTCATTACCACCGATTCCATGCCGGCTTTTCGGACTGATGGCAGCGGTAAAAAACAGAAATACGGTAAACGGCAAATTGTCAGCACCACCGCCAAAACCCGTTTTTTCCTCCGTGGCTACGGATTCAAACCTTTGTCCGATTCATCAAGGGTGAAAGCCTATATCAAAAATGTAGAGCAACCCAGTTTAGATATCATCAATTGGTCTGATACACTTGTCACCGTTGACTTCCCAATCTTGACCAGTCCACTATTGATTGAGAAGACCTTCTCAATCAAATTCAAGCTATTCAGAGCCAACGAAAAAGCAGGAAAACCCAACATCTCAAGAAGCCGCTCAAAGTCTTGCATCAGCAGCGTACAAGCCGCCGCAACCCTCAACGGCACAACCACAACAGGAAATTGCGTACCAACCACCGAAACCCAAAGCCGACAACTCGCCACCGCCAAACTGATTGAACTCGGCAAAACGTTTCCAACGTCCGCAGTCGCAACCGTCACCGCTTCGTACAATCCTCAAATCGGCGATGTCTTACTCATCAGTGCTGCCAACAGTGCACTGAATTTCGATACCTATGGAGTTGTCATTTCGCAAAAAAACCAAGACAATATTTTTACTGTCTATTGTCCGCTTTTGCTCGACAATGCCGCTTGTTCTCAAACCGCCGCGGCATACAGAGGATGCGAAGTCAAAACCAACAATCAAGGCGTATATGTCGTCAAAGGTTTAAGCGGATTCGACCCCAACCAATATTACCGATAACCCTAATTCCTAATTCCTAATTCCTAATTAAAAACTCCTAATTCCTAATTAAAATGAAAAATGTAAATAAAATTCTACCCCTCGTTGCGTTTGTATATTGCATAGCCATCGCCATTGTGTTCTTATGCCTGTCAATCGTTGCCTGTCATAAAGATTCGCTTATAAGCGAA
>JANPGW010000197.1:0-2312 GCA_031424115.1 Saprospiraceae bacterium
AATGATTTTCCAAGAGTGACCCAATTTTTAGTCAATAGTTTAAAAGTGGCAAAAGATACTTTCCGTTTGAAAAAAATTGCTTATGCCATAGGTGGTGAGGGTGGAACGCCGGGTGTAAGTGCCAAGTCAGAATTGGCAGCCAATTATATCGGCATTCCCTTTGGTGCGCCTTCGGGCTTCGCGGCTTCGGTGTCTTCTTCTATCGGGCCCAGCCTTATAGTCAAAGGGCAGTTTAATAAACCTTATATCCTCATGACGGCGGCGGAAGTACAATTGAATTTGGCAGAAGCTAAAGAACGGTACGGCGCCGGTGTGAACTTACCCAATGACGCCAAAACCTATTTTGAAGCGGGCATTTCAGAATCATTTAGGGCGTTGGGAGCCGGGGTTGCCAATGCTGCTAAGTATATCGGGAGTGGCATTCAGGATTATGATTATGCCGCCTCCACCAACAAATTAAAAGCCATTGCTATTCAGAAATGGTTAGCCCTTTGTAATTTTAGTGGTTTAGAGGCGTGGACAGAATATCGAAAAACGGGTTATCCGGTTACTCCCCAAAGTCTTCAAGTCCCGGATTCCAAAAGACCCGTTAGATTTTACTATCCCAGCACTGAGTCCGGGTCGAATGGTGACAATGTCACTGCGCAAGGAGAAATTGATGTTTTTACGTCGCGATTGTTCTGGGATGTGGATTAAATGAGTGGTTAAATAGGTATTTATACAAGTTTTCTTATCCTGAAAATGGATTTTATAGACGCCCTGTAATGAAAAAATGGATTGCTTTTCATGAAGGGCGTCTTTTTAGGATTTGTTTTTAAAAATAATTGGGATTCCATACAAATAATAGTAGTTTTGTAAACTCCGAATTTATTAACCCAAATGTACGCCAAATGAGAAACTTTACACTTGTGCTAACCTTTACAATCGTATGCCACTTGTCTATTTTGGGGCAAAAATTCTACTATGCCGGTAATCCGGAGCCTATTACTTGTAATTGCACTATTCCGCAGTACGGGAACCCTGTTCAATTCGCCGGTTTACCTTTTCGACCTCTTATTGTGAAACCGAATTGCGAGATACACTGTGTTCATCTTGAGTCTCCGCCCGAAAATTTCAGCTTTTTTAAAAGAAAGAAAAAAATACCGCCGGTACGATACCCGAGAACATCTAATATAATTCGGTTTTGATATTCTATCTTCGAAGGTTACATTAAACTCATGCGGATTCTCCAATTAACAATCTGATTTTGAGATTAATACCTCAATATTTTCTAAAAAATATGCACAATGAGATACCTAACCCTATATCTTGTACTATTTGTGAGTTGTGATATTTTAATTGCACAAACCTATGCCATCAAAGCGGACAGATTGATAAGCGGTGACAATGACCTTCTGAATCCAACGGTTATCGTGTATAAAGATAAAATCATTGATGTCAATTTTAATAATCAAATCCCCGATTCTGCCCAAGTCATTGATTTGAAAGGCTATACTATTTTGCCGGGCATGATGGATGTGCACACACATCTTTTGTATGATGGCGGAGATAACTATGAAAAGGACTTATATCGAAACTCCCCTGCTTTTCGTGCCGTTAGAGCCACTTCTTATTTGGACATTTCTTTAAAAAATGGTTTTACAACCCTTCGAGATGTCTGTACTGAGGGGGCCGGTTTTGCCGATGTTGATTTGCAAAAAGCCCTTAATATGGACTTAATCCAAGGCCCAAGAATCCTGCCCTCCACTAAAGGTATTGCAACAAAAGGGCAGTATTATCCGTCACCCAAATATCAAAATTGGGAAATTGACTTGCCGGCGGGTACGCAATATGTCACGGGAGAAACACAGTGTCGAGAAGCCGTAAGAGACCAAATTTCTCATGGGGCAAAGTGGATTAAGGTGTTTGCGGATTGGTCTGCCGTTTCATTCACTTTTGAAGAGTTATCCACTATCGTTGAGGAAGCTAAACGGTTCAATGTTCGCGTAGCTGCCCATGCCACCACGAAGGAAGGTATTGATTTAGCCATCAAATGCGGTGTTGCATCCATCGAACACGGTGACGCTTTTGACGATGATTTGATTCAAAAAGCCATAGCCCGCCATATTTTTTGGAGTCCAACGATTTCTGTTTTTGAATATTATAAAACAGACTTGACAATGATGTACGAGAACCTCAATAAAGCATATAAAAAAGGGCTTAAAATTGTGGTAGGTACGGATATAGGCTCTTTTCCGTGGACAAATAATCAAGCAAAAGAATTGGAATATTATGTCAAAAAAGCCAATTTTAAACCCATAGACGCTATAAAA
>JANPGW010000198.1:0-6274 GCA_031424115.1 Saprospiraceae bacterium
CTTGACTTTCAGGGATAAAAAAAATAGTCTGATAAAAACAATTGATGCCCGCATCACGCCTGAAGCGTTCCTTTTTGATAAAAACGGCGTCTTGATATATCGGGGTGCCATTGATAATTGGTTTTACGCCTTAGGGAAATATCGTACCGAAACCACAGAAAATTATCTCGTGGATGCCATCCAATTATTGCTCAATAACGAACCTATCAAAATAAAACAAACAGATGCTATTGGTTGTATTATCGAAAAATAAATATTGTTTACCATTGTTACTTCTGTCTGTTTTTGATGTAAAAGCTCAAAAACCGACTTATTTCGATGATATCCAACCTATCATCTATAAAAATTGTGTGGGTTGCCATCGTTCGGGTCAAGTAGCACCTTTTTCTCTCACAAATTTTGAAGATGTCAATAAACGGGCTCTTCTTATCAGTCGTGTGACCCACGAACGCTATATGCCGCCCAATCCGGCTGACCCCATAACGTTGCCTGATGGTACACAAGCTTCTCCTTTCAAAAACGTTAAACTTTTAACGAAAGATGAAATCGCGATTATTGACAAATGGATTGCAGGAGGCAAGAAGAAGGGAAAAGAAAATAAAATCGCCTTGAGTGATACTATAACAACCACCATTCGTGAACCGGATATGGTTTTAACGCTCCAAAAACCGTTTACTATTCCCGGCAACAACAAAGAACAATTTAGGGTTTTTGTCGTCCCAACGAATGCTAAAGAGGATTTGTATGTTGAAGGTATTGATTTTTTACCCCAAAACCGCACCTTGGCACATCATTGCCGCTTTATGATAGATACGACTAACAAACTCAGACCTGATGATGGTATCGAAGTAGGAGCAACTTCTGAGTTTCAAAGGCTGGGTATCAAAATGAACGATAACTTTTGGCATGGCTGGATTCCCGGTAATTCTGCTATTTTATATCCAGAAGGCGCCGCTAAACGCTTACCTAAAAATGCCGATATTATTCTGAATATGCACTATTCTCCTTCACCTAAAGAAGTGACCGAAAACTCAAAAATATTAATTTATCTGTCAAAAACGCCGCCTAAGAGATTGGTCAAAACCTTTATTTTGGAAGAAAATTCTGTCACTAATGAGCCATTTTTTATAGCAAAGGATACAGTCATAAAATTCTATCAAAGAAGCCCGACAATTCCGATTGATTTGTCACTCATTAGTATCACGCCACATATGCACTTGTTGGGTCAAAATTTTAAAGCTTTTGCCATTACGCCTGATGGCGATTTGATTAACCTTATCCAAATTCCTAAGTGGGACTTTAATTGGCAAATGACTTATCAATTTAACAAAATGATCAAAATACCCAAAGGCTCAGTAATTTATGCAGAAGCAGTATATGATAATACAGCGGCAAATGGGCGAAATCCCAATCGTCCAGCCAAAGATGTTACTTATGGTTGGGGTACTAAAGATGAGATGATGAACCTGATTTTTCAGTATCTGGAATATCGTGAAGGGGATGAAGATTGAGAAATGTATAGGGATAGTATTGACCAAAATTGAATTTTTTGGGTTTCTTTTTTTAAAATTAATATTTGAAAAAATATTATAAAAAAACCAAATAAAAATCAAGCAGCGAAATTTCTGTATTTCACGTTCTTCTATATTGTAGAAGGAAATATTTTCTCCTTTTATTGCATTCATTATAACCTATAAAATAAAGAAACAATTTAGCTCCTTTCCCCAATGGGGGAAATCCTATCAATAAATCTTAAATTGGTCGTTTTTTAAATATTTTTAGCGCTTTTCGTTAGTTTCCCCTTTGAATAGTTAGGGCTAAATAATACCAACATGAGAATAATTTGTCAATAATACCTGTAAACAGAAAATGTTTCTACCTTTGAGAATTAAGATTTAATAATTAATCTATTTCTTCATATAAACTTAAATTTAGTATGAAAAAACTTTCACTTGTTTTAACGCTGGTTCTCTTTGCGTGTGGCTTCGCCATAGCTCAGAAAACCATTTCCGGTTCTGTCAAAGACCAAAAAGGTGAACCAATGATTGGTGCAAGTATCTTGGTAAAAGGTACAACCACTGGTATGGTGACCGATATTGACGGCAATTACTCATTGAACATACCCGCTGGCGCGACTACAATTGTTGTTAGTTTCGCCGGTTTCCAAACCCAAGAAGTGACTTTAGGTGCTTCCAATGTTGTTGACATTGTTTTGGGCGAGGCCACTCTTCAAGAGTTTGTTGTGACGGGTACAGGTGTTGCTACCGATAAAAGGCGCGTACCGATTGATGTACAGACCATCGGTGCTAAAGCCCTTCCGAATGCCCCCACAGCTTCTATTGATCAAGCCCTTGTCGGTAAAATTGCCGGTGCGCAAATCAGCAGTGTGAACGGTACGCCGGGTGCAAAAGCCAGCATTTTACTGAGGGGTATCAACACAATCAATCGCGGTACAACGCCGATGATTATGATAGATGGTGTTGAAATGGGATCAACGGATATTAATTCCATTGACCTCAATTCTATTGAAAGAGTAGAAGTAGTACAAGGTGCAGCAGCAGCCAGTATTTATGGTGCACAAGGTGCCAATGGTGTTATTCAGTTGTTTACTAAAAAAGGTAAAAGTGGACAATTGAACATCGATTTCTCTACCAGCTACATCAATAACCAATATCTAAATATTGGCGGTCTTGAAAAAGCGCGTTTTCATGGCTTTAAAACGGATGCCAGCAACAATGTCATTGGTTCGTCAGGTAAGCCTCTGACTATTGACCCTGAATTGGGCACGTATTCTGAAAACCTTATTTGGCTCAGTACCGACCCAACTGTTCAAATCAACAAGCCATACGACCAAAATCTAAAGTATGTCGATCATTTCAAAATGTTTTTAAAGCCATCCAATTCAACGAATAACTCTTTGTTTATTTCGGGTGGAAAAGACAAGTTTGACTTTTCAGTGGGCGCATCTCATAATACTCAGGAAAGTAATTTTGTTGGCAATGGTGATTATAAGCGGACTAACCTTACTGCTAATATTGGAATAGAGTTGGCAAAAGGCTTGACTTTCCGTACAACCACGCAATTGGCTTATACAAATAGTACAATCAATGACCAAGGAGGTAATGCAACAATTTTCGCTTTGTTCAATACCCGCCCATTCGTTGATTATTCAGTGAAATTACCGGATGGAAATTACCCAGCTTTCTTAGGCAATGCACAGGGTGTAAACGGTACGAATCCATTTTTTATCAACCAATATGCCAGCAAAAGCTCAAAAACTGTTGATTTGATTCAAGGTATGAACTTGGCTTATACACCGTTTAAAATTTTGGAATTGAATGCTAAATATGGTTTAAATTATCAAAATCAAGATGATCAATCTATTTATCAAAATCAATCACAAAATGTCAACGTTATAGAAACAGATTATTTTTGGTCTTCCAACAATCCCGGATCAACAGGAGAAATTAATAATAACTTGTACCGCACAACTTTCCAAAATCTATTAACTTCTGCAACGCTTCGTTTAGATTTCAAGGATGATTTACATGTAAATATACCTATAAAATCCAGCACGCAAGTCGCTTATGACTATAGAAACAGAAAATTTAGAAGAAATCTTACAACAGGTATTGGTGTGCCTACCTATACACCGTTCACCATTGCACAAGCTTCAACGCAACAAATCAGAGAAGATTACAATGAGCCGTTTGTAACTTTTGGTTATTTGGTCAATCAACATTTTGATTTTGGGGAAGTAGCCGGTGTGTCAGCCGGTTTCAGAAGTGATTATTCTTCCGCTTTCGGTGGTGGTTCAAAACCGTTTACATTTCCTCGTGGTGATGCATATTTCCGTGTTTCTGGTTTCAATTTCTGGAAAGATGGTAAATTAGGTTCAATTTTACCGGAAGTTAAATTGCGAGCAGCTTATGGTGAGGCGGGTATCCAACCCAAACCATTTGACCGTTATGTAACTTTGAGTACAAAAACTGTTGGAGGTAGTAATTCTTTCTATTTCCCTGCAAACCAGTCAAATCCAGCATTGGATGTAGAGGTTTCTAAGGAACTTGAAGTAGGTGCTGATATTTCCATTGCTGCTTCTAAAAGTGATTGGTTTAGTAGCATTATATTCTCGCCTACTTACTGGAAAAGAGAAACTCAAAATGCGATATGGGATGTTGACGCAGCACCATCTTCAGGTGTTGGAACACTTAAAGACAACTCTTTCTCTTTAGCATCAAACGGTTTCCAATTTTCTTTGAAAACCCAAGTAGCCAGTTTGCGTGATTTCACTTGGGATTTCATTGCAAACTTTGGACACCAAACGTCAGAAATTACAGCTGTAAAAGGTGCACCGGTTGTCCTTATTAGTGCAGCAGGTAGTACAGGATATGTATTAGAGGCAGGTAAAAAAATAGGTCAACTCTCTGGTTATCTTGGCTTACATTCATTGGATGAGCAAAGAGATGGTAAATTCCTTCTTCCACAAGATCAAATTGGCAATTATGAAGTTGCCAGCAATGGGTGGGTTGTGAATAAAACAACCAAGGCGCCTTATTTTACTCCCGGTCAATACAGCTTTGGTGACCCTAATCCGAAATTCAATATGGCTTTCATCAATAGTATTTCTTTCAAGAAAATTGTCACTTTGAATTTCCAATTTGATTGGATCAATGGAAGCCACATTTACAACCAAACAAAAGAATGGATGTATCGCGATGGTATTCATAGCGATTACGCTCAACCTATCACTATTAACGGTGAGACTGGTGCTTGGTCTGCTTTCTATAGAGGTGTGTATGCTGAACGGTCAAGAAACGGTACAAAGAGCTATTTCTACGAAGATGCTTCTTTCGTCCGTTTACGCAACCTTGAACTGTCTTTTGATTTGAGTAAAATCATCAATATGGATGTTTTCAAACGCGTTCAATTATCAGTAGGTGGTCGTAACCTCTGGACAAAAACCAAATATACGGGCTTAGATCCGGAAATTAACAGTTCTAACGTTTATGGTAGTAACTCTGCATGGGATAGAGGCACTGACCACAACACAATGCCAAACTTGCGTTCTTATCAAGTAGGTCTAAACGTTGGATTTTAACTTTGAATTGATATTCTTTAAATTTTTAAAAGTATGAATTTTAAAGGTTGAGTTAATCATTTACTAAAAAAAATAACAATGAAAAAAAATAAAATAATAGTCTTATTTGTGCTTTTTTTGGGCTTGTTTGCCGCTTGTAGTAAAACCGAGTTGGATATTAAAAACCCAAATCAGCCAACACCTGCCAGTGCTTCTACTGAGTCGGGTATCATCTCCTTATCACAAGGGTCAGTGTATATCAATGGCTTTAGAGGACTTGCGGATAAATTTAATGATGGCGTGTTTGGCTTTTTCTGGTCGGGTGCTATCGGATTTCATGAATTGCTCGGTGACGATATCGGTGTAGAAGCTGCCAACGCATTTTTGAATCAAATTGGTTGCCCCGATGCGGTTATTTTGGATAATGGCACCACTGCTTTAAATCCGAATTCGCCTAAGGCGCAATATGAGTTTTTGAGGATTATTAATGATAACGCCAATGGTGGTTCAAACACTCCCTTCCAAGAATGGGCCTACATGTATGGTCTCAACAATGGTTGTAATAATATCTTAGATCTTGTAGATAAAGTGACTTTCACAGGAAATGCGGATGTCAAAAAAAATACACTTAAAGCTTGGGCTTATTGGTGGAAAGGATTTGCTTATTCGCACATAGGCTCTATCTATTATGCAGGTTTGATTAATAATGAAAAAAATGTAACGAATGGCACATTTGTTCCTAAAGAAAAAATTATTGATGAAGCCAATGCTAATTTTGATAAAGCGGCTGCTTTATTAGGAGGTTTATCCGCGGGTGGTGATTACGATGCTGTTGTAAAAAAATTGATTCCGGATTTTTGTCAAACCGGTAAAGGCGGCGTTTTGACACCTGCCATGTGGGTTAGAAATATCAATACCATGAAAGCGCGTAATATATTGGTCAATACACCGGTTGCTTCAATGACTGCGGCACAATGGACAAGTATTGCTACTTTGACGGCGAATGGTGTTAAAGAAACAGATTTAACTTTCACGGGCCGTTCAAATGAAGCCGGTGATATTTGGAGCCCAACAAGTGGTACAGTAGCCGCTAAAACTGTGAGTACGACTCCGGGAACAGCTACTTACAAGCTAAGCGAGCGTCTTGTTCAAGATTTTAAAGCAGGAGACAAACGTGCTGAGAATAACTTTGTG
>JANPGW010000199.1:0-5383 GCA_031424115.1 Saprospiraceae bacterium
TGATGACCCAAGAATTAGTAATTTCTTTCATTATTTTTCATACAACTTTGAAAATTTAGGGCTAAAAAAACTAATTACGACTTGTTATAAAAACCAAAGTCGTGATTTATTCAGTGAGCATAAATCAGAAAAAGCCATTTACTTGGAATACACGGGTGACAAAAATGGAGATAAAATACCTAATCCCGAAGAAATTGGCATTATAGACTTAAATGGTGACGGCGATTTTCGTAGTGTAGAATGTATTGAACTTTTGAAACAAGCTGATATTGTAGTAACTAATCCACCATTTTCATTGTTCAGAGAATATGTCGCACAATTAATTGAATATGATAAAAAATTTTTAATCATAGGAAACCAAAACAACGTTACTTATAAAGAAACTTTCAAATTAGTGAAAGAAAATAAAATTTGGACTGGTGTAGATAATGGCGGAACAAAATGGTTTAAAGTTCCTGCCCATTACGAGATAGAAACAGAAACCAGAATAAAAATAGAAAATGGACAAAAGTATTTTAGTATGGGAAGTGTTTCTTGGTTTACAAATTTAGATAATAGGAAGCGAAACGAACATCTAATTCTTTATAAAACATATTATGGTAATGAAACTGAATATCCTAAATATGATAACTACGATGTTATCAATGTAGATAAAGTTTCTGATATTCCAATGGATTATAATGGATTTATGGGAGTACCAATTACTTTTATAGACAAATACAATCCTGAACAATTTGAAATTTTAGGAATCGCAAATAGTGCAAGATGTATTGATTTTGAATGTTACACAATAATTAATGGAAAAAAAATCTATAACAGAATTATAATTAGAAATAAGAAATTATGAAAATTGAACTCAAGGAAATAAGCATAAGACAAGTATCAAATGGGTACATAAATGACAATGAAGAAGGCGTTATTGGCTATGGTGGCAAATTAAACATTCGTCCCAAATATCAACGTGAATTTGTTTACAAGGATAAACAAAGAGATTCCGTTATAGAAACCGTAAAAAAGAATTTCCCATTAAATGTTATGTATTGGGTTAAGAATGACGATAATACTTATGAAGTTTTGGACGGACAACAAAGAACGATAAGTATTTGTGAATATGTAACAGGGAGTTTTTCTTTAAACTCTATGTATGTTCATAACCTAACTGATGTAGAGAAAGACGCAATACTTGATTATAAACTAATGATTTATTTTTGCGAAGGAAACGACAAAGAGAAATTAGACTGGTTCAAAACCATAAATATAGCAGGAGAAAAACTAACAAATCAAGAATTAAGAAATGCAATTTATACAGGAACTTGGCTAACAGATGCAAAAAAATATTTTAGCAAATCTGGTTGTCCAGCTTATAATATTGGGAGCGATTATATGACAGGTACACCAATCCGTCAAGATTATTTAGAAACTGCAATAAGTTGGTTGAGTAATGATAAGATAGAGGATTATATGGCAGAAAATCAACACAAACCTAATGCAAACGAATTATGGTTGTATTTTCAAAAAGTTATAAGTTGGATAAAAGTAACTTTTCCTAAATACCGTAGAGAAATGAAAGGCGTTGATTTTGGAATTTTATACAACAACTTTGAAGGAAAAAGTTATGATGCAAAAAAACTCGAAGAAGAAATAACAAAATTAATGCAAGATGAAGATGTTACTAAGAAGTCGGGCATTTATGAGTATGTTTTAACAAGAAACGAAAAATATTTAAATATTCGGGCTTTTACAGACAAACAGAAAAGAGAAACTTACGAGAGACAAAAAGGAATTTGTACAAAATGCAAAGTACATTTTGAATTAAACGAAATGGAAGGCGACCATATAACACCGTGGCATGAAGGAGGCAAAACAACCTCTGAAAATTGTCAAATGTTATGTAAATTGGATAATCGAACTAAATCAGGCAAGTGAAAATACTGAGGGGGGACACTATTTAGAAAGTTAGGTAGAAGCATAAAAAAAACGGACTTCGATAAAGAAATCCGTTTTTTTAATGGTCTTACTTAACAATTGGGGCGTGTTGCATAATACAAAGCTGTTAAAATTAAAGCTCCTTTTGCAAAGTTTGCTTGTGGACTTTTAGGAACACCTTGCTGTATTTCATTTGCAAAATGCTCACAATTGTAGCTAAAAAGGTCGTATTGAGTACCTAATTTACGCTTAATTGAGGGAATAATTTGCTGCCGTTGTAGCTCATTTCCTCTGAAAAATTCTACCTTAATACTTTGGTGACCATTTGCAAATTGTTCCATTGATACAAATTGTACGCCTGAATAAACATTGTTTTCAGCAATAAAACATTGTCCATTAGGAAAACGAACAAAAATACCATAGTGCGTTACGAAACCATTTTTGGGGCGAGATAGTTTATCGCCCGTTTTTAAATTTTTTACTAACATGATAAATTTATTTTGGAATTGGCAATATTGCCAATTATCAGAATTTCAATAATCGTGCCATAAATTATAATAATTTTAATAGAATAGTTATTGTAATTTATAAAAGACTCATTACCAACAAAAAAAAAAGACAAAAATACTGAGGGGTATCAAAATTAGATGTTGAAAAAAAAATGCTAAATCAGATTTTGACAAAATAAAAAAATAAAAAAAAAATACGGCACAGAACACATAAGCCTGTAGTGGCGCGAATAGCCCACGACAGGCTTTTGTTGAACGAAGCGTGTGAGCTGCCCAACTTCCCCTTTTCTATGGGTTTTGAATATTTCCACTATTGCCTTTTTAAGCCCTTTTTGAGTATTTCATAGCTGAAATAGGGCTTCTTCATGGTTTATATTTGTACTTTTTATAGTTTTTAAGAGTCTATTTTGCCACTTTTGCCTTTGTTTTTCCCTATTTTTTAGCCTTTTAGACATACCTATTGCTGTCCGATGTGTTCCGAGTGCCGAAACATCAGATTGTATGTTTTCTAAACAAGCCAAAGGGCATTTTTCAATTCTTCTCCTGCTTGTGGTGGCGCACGACTCGGCGGTAATACCCCGATGCGCTGCATCGTGCCCGCTTTACAGCAAGGGCATTGGTTTGGGTTCTGCCCCAATAAGCGCTGTCGGGCGACCTCTCGCCGCGCCGCTTTATCCATCCGCTTTTGATTATGAACTTTGAGCGACCTGCGAGCCAATTCAAGGGATTTTGTCTTGGCGGCATTGCTCAAAAATCCGTAATGTCGAATGCGGCGGAACTTGGGCGGTAAAATGTGCTGCGCAAATCGGCGGATAAATTCTGCCGTCTTTAAGGGCATTTGTTTTTTCTCACCCCCTGTGCGATAGTCCTTGTAATCAAAGATGACTGTACCATTATCAACACTTTGAATACGGTGATTCGAGATAGCCACTTTGTGGGTATAACGCCCCAAATACTCAATCACTTGTTGAGGGCCTCCGAAAGGTCGCTTGGCATAGATGACCCATTCTTTTTCATATAAAGCGTTCTTCCATGCCTTGTATGGCGCTTTTCCAGTAGGAAACGTTGTCGGGAGCGCTATACTTCTCGACAGTATTTTTTTATTCAGTTCTTTTAAAAACAAGGCTTTAAATACGCTCTTCATCGCTGCCACGGGAAAGAGAAATTTCTCATTGCCTTTGCGTGGAAATTGCCATTTTCCGTCCTTTGTTAGTCCGCCATTGGGCACAATGCAGTGCACGTGGGGATGCAAACTCAGGTTTTGCCCCCATGTGTGGAGTATCATCGTTGCCCCAATTTGAGCACCCAACCATCGTTTATCCCAACCCAATTGGTTCAATGTCTGCCAAGCACTATCGAACAATAGGGAATACATCGTTTCGGGGGCATAGCGGCATAGGTCATTGAGCTCATGCGGAATCGTGAAAACCACATGAAAATACGTCACCGGTAACAACTCCTCCTCCCGAGCCAGCATCCACATTTCTTTCTCCACGCCTTGACATTTAGGGCAATGCCGATTACGGCATGAATTATAAGAAATCTTGACGCTTCCACAGGCATCACACGCATCAACATGACCACCCAAGGCGGCTGTGCGACAATCTCGCAATGCTCGAAGGGTGCGCAATTGATGGGCACTGTACGAACTCAAATCTAGACTATCCCAATACCCCCTCAGTATAGAACCAATATCAAGAATATCAACAGCCGTTTTCATCCCTTCGTCCGTTTCAACATCACTTCCAACGGTGTGGGAATTTCCTGTAAGGGGATTTTACAAAATTTTAAATAATGCAGCGTCGTGCTTATATCCGAATGACCCATGAGTTCTTTCAAACGCAAGATACTCCCGCCATTATCGATATAATGCACCGCAAACGAGTGCCGAAAAGTATGTGGATGGACATCTTTTTTCAATTTACTGCGCTTCAATACCTCATTCACGATGTATTGAACGCCTCGTATGGTGATACCTCGTCCAGCTACTTCTTTGTTCTCAAATAGATATACTGAGGGGGGTGTAGGTAGGCTTTTAAAATATTGACTCAGCGTTTGGCGAAGGCTTTCACTGTAGGGAACAGTCCGTAATTTACCCCCTTTGCTATTGCGAAGCGTTATCTTGCGATGGGTTTTATCAAAATCGGATAGCTTCAAATAGCACACTTCGCGGGAACGCAAGCCACAATCATACAACAAATGCAGCATCGCTAACTCGCGCATACTTCTACAGGCGCCGAACAATACAGCTAAATCGCCTTCACTCAAGACTTCTTGTACATACTTCGATACGCGAGGATTGGGTATATCCACCACCAAATCCAACCGTTTGACAACATGGCGAAAGTAATATTTGATACCACATACCCGAAGATTCAAGGGTGACGACGACAAGCGGGGACGAAGAGAACTTAAATGCGCCTTAATGCGCTCAGCACTGAGGTCTTCGGGTATGGATCCACAGTCTTCCATTAAATCCCGTATCGCTCGGATATACGTCACTTGCGTGCTATAAGGGGAACCGCTCACGAGCATGTGCGATTCCATTTTGGCAATGACAGCCGCATATTCCGATTTACTGACGCGTTTGTAGGCTAATTCGACTTCACTTTTTTTTCATCTTAAATTCTTTTAATTGGTGATTTAATTGTTTTTAAACACCCAATATCGTAGTTTTATTCCACATTTTAAACGCCTTTTTGGGGAAGGGTTGCGGTAGCTTTGTTCAACACCGCGCTCACGCCAACCCACCGCCAAAAGCCCTCACACAAAGGCTCAACAGGCGGCGGGTATGCGTGAGCGCAACCGTTCCATGAAATGAGAAAAAAGCCCCGTTCATTAGTCAAACGAAATGAAATAAAAAGAAATAGATAAAATAGGGATAAAATATAGATAAACGATTTGGAAATATCATTTTTTTATCGGTAATTTACGGATAAAATATAGAT
>JANPGW010000200.1:0-6511 GCA_031424115.1 Saprospiraceae bacterium
TCCGGCTTTTCTTTTAGAATTATCTTTTGAAATATAATCAGCACCTATCGCTTGTGCATTGTCTTCTATCACCCATAATTTATGCTTTTCAGCAATTGCCATAATCGCATCCATATCAGCAGATTGTCCGAATAGATGAACGGGAACAATTGCTTTTGTTTTAGGAGTAATAGCTTTTTCAATAATATCGGCAGTTATATTAAAGGTATTAGGGTCTGCATCAACCATGACTGGTTTTAAGCCTAACAAAGCGATAACTTCGGCAGTAGCAACGTAAGTAAACGAAGGTACAATCACTTCATCGCCGCGTTTCAATCCTAAAGCCATCATGGCTATTTGCAAGGCATCAGTGCCATTGGCACAAGGAATAACATGTTTTACCCCTAAATATGCTTCTAAATTCTTTTGAAATCCTTTGACCGCAGGACCATTAATAAATGCTGTTGACTCAATACAATTTATCAAAGACGTGTCAATTTCTTCTTTGATGTGGTGGTATTGACTTGCCAAATCCACCATTTGAATGTTTCTACTAATTGCTGACATTATTTAATATAAAGAGACTCGTTATACTGAGGGGTATAAACTTATTACAAACGGCTTAATATTTTTTCTGAAATGGTTTGTCCAATCGCAATGGAAGATGTTGCAGCAGGAGAAGGGGCATTACAAACATTGATAACACCATTCTTTTCGTAAATCAAAAAATCATCAATCAGATTTCCTTTTGAATCGCATGCTTGAGCGCGGACACCCGCACTCCCTTGAATTATATCCTCGCTTTGAATATCTGGAATTAGCCGTTGCAAAGCTTTGACAAAAGCTCGTTTTGAATAAGACCGATACATCTCATATAGGCCGTCACGCCAATATTTAACTGCGACTTTTTGAAACCCCCGAAATGTAAGGCTTTCCCATAATTCTTTGATGTCTATATCTGTATTGGTATAACCTTCTCGTCTAAAGGCAAATACTGCATTAGGGCCTGCTTCTATGCCTCCTTTTATCATTCTTGTGAAGTGAACGCCGAGAAATGGAAAATCAGGATTTGGAACGGGATAAATGAGATTGTTGACGAGGTATTGTTTTTCTTTTTTAATGTCGTAATACTCTCCCCTAAACGGAATAATTTGTAAATCAACATCATCCGTTAATTTAGCTATTTTATCAGAATATAAGCCTGCACAGTTAATCACCCATTTTGATTCGAAAGTAGAAACGTTTGTTTCTATGTGGTTAACGCCACTTTGCTGTTTAATACCAATAACTTTATGCCCTAATTTTAATTCTCCACCGTGTTCAAGGAAAATATCTCGGTATTTTTTTGCAACTTCTTTGTAGTCAATAATCCCCGTTTGAGGGACAAAAATGCCTGATATACCACTACAATAAGGCTCTCTTTCTTTAATTTCTTCTTGATTTATCTTTTTGATGCCCGACAAACCATTCTCCACCCCCCGTTTATAAATATTTTCTAAACTGGCTAATTCTTTTTGTTCGAATGCAACAATTATTTTTCCGCATAATTCATATTGAATACCATTATCGTTACAAAATTTCAATAATTGGTCGTAACCCGTTTTGCAATTAATAGCTTTTAAACTACCCGGCTTATAATAAATACCTGAATGGATAACACCGCTATTATGCCCAGTCTGATGTAAAGCTATGTCATTCTCTTTTTCAAGAATTGTGATTTTAAGGTTAGGCTTTGCTTCTTTTAATTTATAAGCTGTTGCCAATCCTACTATTCCCGCTCCAATAATTATTATATCATTATTTTTCATTGTTGATAATTTTTTGTGCTTTGATTGTCTTAGTCAAACCATCAAATATCTTTATCACAACATTGTATCCCAATTGAGCTTTTATTTTTTCAATGCTTGCTAAGCTATTTTTAACATCTCCTTTACGCTCCGTAGCATATATTGGTTCAATTGATTTTCCTGATATTTCTATCAGATACTGCCACAATTGAATCAAAGAGGTTTGTTCTCCACATGCCACATTATATACCTGATTCAGGCTTTCTTTATTATCTGAAAAAAGAGCTAAGATATTGGCTTCTACCGCATTTGCAACATACGTAAAATCACGACTATGTGAACCATCTCCGTTAATAACAGGAGGTTTATTTTCTAAAATAGATTTAATGAATAAAGGGATGACCGCAGCATACGCACCATTAGGATTTTGTTTGGGTCCAAAAATATTAAAATAGCGCAACCCTATTGTATTAAGTCCGTAATTTGAATAAAAAACCTTCGCATATAGTTCATTCACATATTTAGTAACAGCATAGGGAGAAAGGGGGTTACCTATTTTATCCTCCTCTTTGGGTAAATCCGGATGATCTCCATAGGTCGAAGAAGACGCTGCATAAATAACCCTATGAATTTTTTTTTCTTTAGCAGCTGTAAGGATATTGAGCATACCAGAAATATTAACAGCATTAGTTGTCAAAGGGTCATTAATAGAACGAGGAACTGAACCTAAAGCCGCTTGGTGAGAAATTAAATGTATGTCTCCGCAAGCCTTTAAACAGGTATCATAATCCCTAATATCACCTTCTAAGAACTCAAAATTAGGGTTATCTAAAAATGTTTCTATATTTTGCAAAAAACCTGTGGAAAGATTATCTAATACCCGAACCTTTTTAACTCTTTCGTCTTGTAATAATACTTCAACTAAGTTTGAACCAATAAAACCCGCGCCTCCCGTTACTAAAATATTTTTTTTCATAACCGCCAATAAGTCAAAGTTTCTTCATTTTGAAAATCGTATAATCCTTTTAAATCCATTAAGATAGGGTGGCTATTCATAATGGAATGAAAATAGGATTCATTTAATTTTTTATAATTTTCATGCGCAACTGCAACGAGGACAGCATCATAGTTATCTGATATGTTGTCAGTCAATGTTAATTTATATTCATGTGCTACTTCATTAGCGGATGCCCAATCATCGGTTATATGTACATTAACTGAATATTGCATCAATTCTTTAACAATATTGACCACTTTAGAATTGCGTATATCTGCTACATTTTCTTTAAATGTCAAGCCCATCACTAATACTTTTGCTTGACCAGGGTTTTTACCTTTTTGAATCAGCAATTGTACCAAACGTTTTGCTACATAAGAAGGCATATTATCATTAAGCCGACGACCACTCAAAATCACTTCGGAAGTATATCCTAATTGAGCTGCTTTATAGGCTAAGTAATAAGGGTCAACACCAATACAATGACCACCAACTAATCCAGGTTGAAACTTTAAAAAATTCCATTTTGTGCCAGCTGCTTCCAATACTGCTTTTGTGTCAATACCCATTTTATCAAAAATCATAGAAAGTTCATTGACAAATGCGATATTTATATCTCTTTGGGAATTTTCTATCACTTTTGCTGCTTCTGCTACTTTTACAGACTGAGCCTCATAAACACCTGCTTCAATAATATGACCATAAACTTTAGATATTTCTTCTAACGCTTCCTTATCGCAACCTGATACAATCTTTAAGATTTTAGTGAGTGTTCGCTCTTTATCTCCGGGATTAATCCTTTCCGGAGAATACCCATATTTAAAGTTTTTTCCTGCAGCCAGTCCGCATTGTTTCTCTATAATTGGTAAACAATCCTCCTCTGTGCATCCGGGGTAAACAGTACTTTCATATACAACATAGTCTCCCGACTTGATTGCTTGTCCAACAGTTTCAGATGCTCGTTTAAGTGGAACTAAATTAGGCACTTTATGCTCATCAATATCAGTTGGAACAGCTACAATAAAAAAGTGACCCCTCCTCAGTATATCAATATCGTTTGTAAAAATAATATCTGTATTATCGAATGCCCAGGATTCTAATTCTTTAGATGGATCAATGCCTTGTCGCATTAAGTCAACCCTTTCCTCATTGATATCGAAACCAATGACACTGAAATGTTTGGCAAATTCCAAAGCAATAGGTAACCCCACATATCCTAATCCTATGACAGCAATTTTCTTTTTTTTATTTAATAAGTCTTGATACATAATTTATGTTTAAAATAAGGCTTCGCCATTCATGTGTTCTAATACATGTGGTATCCAAAATATTTTATTCTTCCGAAAAACAAATTTTCACATAGGAATACACAATATTATAAGATTAAAGTATCCTAATAACTGAGCAGCGGCTTGGTTTATAGAACTAATTCTGTAAGATTTCTAATTTTAACTAAACCATTGATTCCTTAAAAATTTTTCTCAATATCACGATAATCGCTCCAATAATTCCACCAAGTGCAAAGCCCATAATTAAAGCTTTTAATTTAGACTTTTTTTCCGGTTTTATAGGCGCAATTGGCATATCTATATCTTGTATGTATGGAACCTTACTTTCTAAAGCGAAACCGGCTACGTTCATATTCTTTTCTGTTTCCCCATATAAAGAATTGTAGATATAAGCTTCCCTTTTCATTCTTTCAACTTCTCTTTTATCCTCTAAAAAAAGCGAACCTCTGTTTTTATCTTCAAACTTATCTGCTGCTATATCTTTAGCCCTTAAAATAATTTTCAGGGAATCAGCTTTAGCTCTAAATATTTTATAAGTTCTTTCCTCTTTGGTAGTTGATTTTTCTATATAGTATGAGCTCAGATCCTCATAAATAACTTTTAGCAATTTAATTGACAAGTCTTCATTTGTTGTTGTTAGTGACAATTTTAATATTTCAGATTTCTTGTCATAAGTACCTAATAAAA
This sequence comes from Saprospiraceae bacterium, assembly GCA_031424115.1. Classification (GTDB taxonomy): domain Bacteria; phylum Bacteroidota; class Bacteroidia; order Chitinophagales; family Saprospiraceae; genus JAAFJT01. Next base: position 4,740 of record JANPGW010000200.1, read on the forward strand.
CAGGTGGCATAATTAAAATCTCTTGTAACGTTAATAGGGTTTTATTTTCAATTCTATTAAAACTATCTACTATCCTCCCTTTAAATAAAAAGTCTTTTAAACCTGTGGTATCTTTCTCCCAATCTTTATGTAATTCTAAAACTCTAATAAGATGATTCGCATAAAAATCTTTAGATCCATCGATTTCTCCCGTTCTAAACAAAGCTGTTTGAATAATTTTCCTTGACTTAGATAAAGCAATAATTTTCTCAAATTTAGATTTTCCACCGTCTCCTATGTCCCCCAGGCCTCCGAGTGCCGCAGAAAGCCCTAATGAGCTACTCTTATCATCATTCACTAAAAAAGTCAATTCAGCCTTATATGTCTTCTTAGTAGTATATGCATCATAAACTAAATACCCCGTAATCGGCACAATAAAAAGCACAAGAATCCACCAATTAAGCCGTATCTCCACCGCATATTCCTTTACCTTGAGTATCAGCTCTTTTAAGGTTATCTCATCGTCCTCTATTTGATGGTTGGGTGTTGTTGGATTATCACTCATTTATCTTTTATTTGCTGGTTGTATGCTATTGACTAAACACATAGGCATATAGCTCACATAGATTTAAAATTAATTTTGCACTTACCAAAAAGTTTTCACCAAATTTTTATGAGCCTTATTACTTTTTCATTCGCTCTTGCAATTCTGCAATCTGGCGCAATAAATCCGCGTTTTTTTGTCTTTCTGCTTCTGCTTTTTGCCTCTCCGCTTCCAACTCTTGACCTTTGGCTTCTAACTCTTGACCTTTGGCTTCCAACTCCTCATCTTTTTTCGCTATTATTTTATCTTTCGCCGCTTCTGCTTTTTTGATTTCGCGTTCAAATATTCTATCAATTTCATCTTCTACATCCATTTTATCGCGCATCTCATCACTCGCTATCGCTCGACCCAATCTATCCACCATTTTTTTTACCAATGGCTCGTTCACATCGCCTTTAAAATCCAATTGATGTTTGTCTTTTGTCTGAAATTCGGGACTGAATACTTGTAATACCCGTTCAAGTTTTGTCTTTGATTTTCCTGTCAATCGCAGTATTTGTATCAAATAAGAATCATGGGTCAATAACTCTACAAAATCTTCTTTAATTTCTATCACCTCTTGAGAGTTAACATCTCGATATTCTCGATTGATTTTGACTACTGCATTTTCAATCTTATCCAATGGAAATCCCAAAAAATAAATCGTCACTATCGGTAAAGGGAGCTTTTCCATCATCCCTTTTTCATTCAATACATCATCTTCTTTTCGATAGTTATCTCCCAAATATCGCCTGAAACGCATTACATCAAAAACCTGTTTTGCTTTTTGCAATTCAATCAACACTTTCTTCAACTCGCCCGAAGAAGATTTAATGATGGCTTTAAAATCAAACCTTAAAATACTCACACTGCTCGCCGATGACTCAGTCGCAGTTTCTTGAGGTTTGAGTTCAACATTCACAACATCTTCCCCCAATATTATAGAAAGTAATTCACGCGCTATTTCAATATCTTCTAAAAGATACTTAAAAACAACATCATATAATGGATTTGCAATTATCATAGTTTTTTATTTTTAATGACTTTCTATGACAAATTTACAATTTTTCACTGCTTTTTAAATGCTTCTTTCACCCTAAAAATCAAAATAATTATTCCTTATATCCGAATGCAAACCGAAATAAACATATTTTGTTGTCTCATTTTGAAGCGTCCCTTTTTCAACAGACGTTTTGAATCGCCGCAATGT
>JANPGW010000201.1:0-10302 GCA_031424115.1 Saprospiraceae bacterium
CGAATACGTCACAGGCGGCGGTAGGGCGGTAACACTGTTTGTCAAACCCGCAATGAATGTACGGTTATTCCCTACGTAAGCATTGACAGGGGTTGCCACAAAAGCAGGCGGTGTTGGCACCCACAAACCTGGACCAACTGGTGGCACATAAGCGGGGTTGACATTCAAAGTACCATCAGTTTTCGACCATTCAAAAACAACACTGGCGACTTGTTTACCGAAATCCGTAGAGCGTTGGAAACCTGCCGCATTGATTTCTGATGCGTATTTTGTATTAAATACTGCTTCCAATGAATCAATTGACGCTTTGTTGGCAGCAGATGTGGTCGGGAAAAAGTTGCGTAAAGTTTGCGCCATCGCTGCGTTCACACTCGCTGCGCCGTGATATGTTGCGCCACTTTGCGGAGTTGGCAAACCAGAAAGACCGATTTGTTGTGCCAGTGATTTATAATTGGTTAAACTCGGCAAAAGTGCTTCGTACATACCTACACCTACGTAGCCAGCAACGCGGACAATATTGGTGCCTGGCGTTGTGGACGTCAATCTTTGGAACAACTGAACCCATGCCACCGCTACATCATTTGGCACAGGGTCTGAACAACCATCGGACGACCTAATGCCGCCTGTAACAGTATTATTATTTCCACAGTCTTTGACGATTTGACCCGCACTCGCCCTTACCGTATTGTTGAAACAAGGGCTCATTGGGAAACCAACCCGCGATGTCTGACCAATTAGTTCAATATCATAAGCACCATTGCCTGTTGAAGTATTGCTTTCCAAAGTATTATAATTTGAACCGTCAATGACCCAATAGCCAGAGGTTATATTGTTGTCCGACTTATTACCGTTCACTTTCCAATTATTGCTCTTCAATTCGCCTCCTGTCAGATGACCATCGGGCAGCTTTAACGAATTGGGTGCTATACCGCACAGAACAATCCCCACATAGTTATTATGCGTATTGTTTTGAACCACGCTACCATATTGGTCACTGGTAAAAATGCCGACAAAAGCCGCTTCTACTTCATTGTTGGCAATCCACGCGCTTTTACCGTTACTGATTAGAACGCCAATGATTGGACCTGGATTGGCTTGCCACAAGGTAGAAGCCGTCATTTTATTGCCCATAATGGTCATTTGGTTTGATTTTTCAACCAAAACAGAAAACATAAACCGCTTGAACGTATTAAACATCGAAGCACTGAGGGGGGAGTTTTCGTATAGAATAGCCGTACTGCCATCGTTGTCAGTCGGCTGAATTTCGATGTTGAGAATGCCTGTTTGAGGGGCATTCAAGACATGAATAGCTGGGTTAATCTGAGTCACACCATTCGCCAAGTTCATCACACTTGCCACTGATTTGACTTTCAGAATCGCCCCATTTTCACCAATCACAGTGACTTTTTTGCTAATCACAATACCTGCTGCTTCCGTGTGTAAGCCCGTACGCAAATATACAATACCGCCTTCACCTGCATCGGTCAAGGCTTGTGCGAGCGCATTATTCGACCCTGCGGGAACAACGATAAATGCTGCTGCCATCCGAGTTTGGATATTCAAATCCACATTTTGAACTTTTTGGATTTGAAGCAAAGCATTTTGAATGTCTTGCCTTACTTTTTGCTCATTAACAGGTTCGACGTTGACGTTACTAACAGAAGGCACTGTTTGTTCTTTTTTGCAACTGAACACACCGATGGCTATTGTTCCGAAGAGGCAAGCAAGTAGGATTAACTTTTTCATTTGATAGAATTTAAATTTTTGAAAAAAAGAGGTTTATTAATGAGCCTAAATGAATTGAATTTTGGGTTGGTTTATTTATAAGATTACAAAATTAAGATGCATCCCCTCAGTAAAACATCCCACCAAAGGATGAATCAGAAAGTTACCTACGGGATTATATCCCCTTTTAGTATGATGTTTTTATGAAATCAAATAGGCAATGAAAACACCACCAACGTCCCCTGCGGCGACGTTTGAATACGGCATTGCCCGCCAATGCCTGCCATACGGGCAGGCATATTGAGTAAACCATCGCCATGAGTGGCAGTAGATGCCGTTAATACTGAGGGGTCGAAACCAATGCCATTGTCTTGAATAGAAATGGTCAACGCATGGTTGTTAACCGTAAAAGCGATTTTCAATTCACTTGCCTTTGCATGTTTCAACACATTATTGAGTGATTCTTTGAAACACATCAACAGTACTTTGCGGCTTTCGCCATTGATGTCGGTTAGTGGAATAGCGGGCGGCAAACTGGTTCGGACAACAATGTTAGTCGGCTCAAAAAAATCATCAGCGTATGTATCAAAATAGCTGGTTATACTCGACAAACTATCATGTCGGGCATTGATCGTCCATATCACTTCCCGCACTTTTTTAGCAATATCACGGGTAAAATCTACCAAATTGTCTATTTCTAATAGGGGTTGTTTACCTGCTTTTACTTTTTGCCGAATCATTTCCGCTTTTAGGTTAAGGGCTGAAAGGTCGCTGCCGATATCGTCGTGCATATCAGCGGCGATGCGTTGCTTCTCGGTTGAAAGTTGTTGAACTTGTTTAGATTTCACTTGTAAAGAGCGGCTCGTAAAAGCAAAATCACGGGCAAGGGTTAAAGACATGCCCACTGTCACGCTCAAAAAATTTAGGTTCAAGCAAACCGTTTTAAATAGGAGCATATTTTTAGTAAATCCTCCCGTAATAAATAAATCATAAACAAAGGTCAAAGTGAATATGAGCTGACTAAATAAACTATACAAGCCCATGTACAAGATGATTTTACCTTCATTATTCCCTTCTCGAATAGATTTTCTGATAATGGAGAGGTAATACAATGTGCCGAGGGGAAAGCTCAATAAAAAGAAAATATACATCTCTTTGCTGTACTTAGAAAACAGAAGGGCATAGAAAACGATGAACCACAAAGGCGAAACCCAAAAAGTCTTTTTAAGCGGTTGTCTTAAATAATTGTGTATGGCTAAAATAATAAAAGTGTTATAAGCCAAGATAACAGGCTGTCGAATAAATTGGTCTATGGTGTTAAAAGATACCGTCACTGTATCGATTTGTTCATATCTTAGCCATAACTGAAAGGCGTGTAAAAGCATAGCATAGCCAAACCATAAATTGGCTTTTTGTTGTGGAAAGAAGTAAAAAAAGGCAAAGTGAATAAAAGCGAGTGTTAAGTTAATGCCTAAAAAAGGAATAAACCGCATCACTTCCTTGTCATAATTTGCCAATTGCTGTTCATTTAAGCGGGCTAATTGTCGAATTCTTAAATTAAAGGGAGTACCCTGCGCCAATCTGAAGGATGCCCAATAAATATTCCCCCGCGTCAATGAATATCGAACAGCTATGACATTTTTATCTTTTCGTGGAAACATGATAGTTGAAAGAGAGAGAAAGTTGGCATAATATGCAACTTCCACGGAAGGGTCTTTGCTAACAGTGCCAATATGTTGTACTAATTTTCCATTGAAATAAACTTCAACCGCCCCACATACATCTAATGAAGCAATCAAAGGCAGATTAACCAATGCTGAATCTACATTGATAGAGATACGAAACCAACTAATTTCAGCCGCTCTTACTTGTGGTATTTTAACATGATTGAGTGTCGGATTGACGCTTTCCCAAACGCTATCATCAAAATCTACTTTCGCCCATTCAGGATTATCACCTGCGTGCCATTTCCAATTTTTATTTAAAAGCACCCCCTCAGTAGGGAAACTGTCAATTTTAAAAACGGGGCTTTGAGCACTCAGAATCAGTGGAAAAAGGAGTAAAACCAAAGACAAGCTTTTCATTATCCATGATTCTTTAAAGGTTAACATTTTGTATCCCCCGAGGTAGTAGTAGATAATTGAAAAATAATACTTTTAGGGGATAGCATTCAGCTTAAAATATACCGTCATTTGCTATAAGTAATAATTACCCTAAATTTAAGTTATTTTTGACAGCATATCAAGGGTAATAACAAGATATATTAAACATATTTATCGAAAATGAAAACAATCCGTGTCGCTATCATTGAAGACAGTATGGAGTTTAGTCGGGCACTACAAACTTTACTCGAAGCGGATAGCCGTTTCTTTTTTGTTGTCTCGTTTGCTAAAGGCGAAGAGGCGATAAAAAAGCTGCCATTTGAACGCCCCGATGTGGTGCTCACGGATATTAATTTGATGGGCGAACTCTCAGGCATAGATGTGATGGCGAGCGTCAAAAGTCAATACCCCAAAATCATGTTTATGATGCTGACCGTTTTGGAAGACGATGACAAAATTTTCAGTGCTTTAGAATCGGGTGCCAGTGGCTATTTACTCAAAGATGCAGGCTATTCCCGTATTTTGGATGCCATCATCGAACTGTACAACGGTGGCTCGCCTATGAGCGCAGGTATTGCCCGAAAAGTCCTTGAATCATTTAAAAAACCGATGCAAGACACGGCTAACTCCTACGAACACTTGCTGACCCAAAGAGAAAAAGAAATATTAGAAGCTTTATGTCAAGGCAAAAAAGGAAAAGAAATAGCCAAAGACCTGTTCATCACCGTTGAAACAGTTAAAACCCATTGCCACAACATCTATGAAAAACTACACGTCAAAAACCGAATGGAAATGCTGATTAAAATCGGGCGTCTAAGTTGAATTAAAATTCTTAATTTTTACCTTTTTACACAGGGGTTATTTAGTTTAAATAGTATAATTTTACTCCAAAGCTGAAAATTAAAAACTTACAGCCGCATTTTATCAAACATTCCTATCCAGTTGTGTAACATGCAAAAATTAATCAAAAAATCAATTATTCCAATATTGCTTCTTATGACACCTTTCGCTTACAGCCAAACTAAGACCATGGGCCAAACAGTGAGTTTAGACCCTGCATTCGATGATTTAATTGATAAAAATGCGAAAATTGAAGTGCTGGCGGAAGGTTTCAAATGGTCGGAAGGGCCCGCTTGGGTGAAGCAGGGCAGCTATTTGATATTTTCAGATGTTCCTAAAAATACCATTTTCAAATGGAAAGAAGGTGAAAATTTGACTGAATTTTTGAAGCCTTCGGGCTATACAGGGCGAGGTGATTACAGCGACGAACCTGGCAGCAACGGGTCCTTTGGACAGTATAGTCCACTTTTAGAATTTTTGCTGCCAAGACGTGGTCGGGCGGTAGCCCTTCTTTGGGTGTTTGTTCAGTCAGAGACCGAACATAATAGCACTCGGGTAAAATACACAACCTAACACTTAATCGAACGGGGTGTGTTCAGACGGAGACCGAACATAATAGAACTCGGGTATAATACACAACCTAACACTTAATCGAACGGGGGCTATATTCGTCAAGCCCCAATAATGCCAAACCTAATGTTGGGCGTAGGTTTTATTGAGGTTGTTGTTGAGTTACACAATGAATCATTCCACCATTTGCAAATAAGTTTCTAACGTCAATTCCTACAACTGTCCTTGTTGGGTAAAGTGTTTGAATTTTTGCATTCGCAATTGCATCATTTGGGTCATTATAGTTTGGTACTAATACTTTTGTGTTAGCAATATAAAAGTTCACATACGAACCTTTGTATCCTAAATTTGTTCCATAAGTTGTTACTACATTGTTCTGTGTCAATGGTAATTTTAATAAAGTATAAGTTGTCCCACTTTTATTTTTTGAAGCATAAAGATTGTCAATGTCAGCTTGTTTAACATCGTAATCTAACAAGTCATTTTGTGCCATTGTTACAATTGTTGTTTGGTTTCCAAATCTTGCAAAACCGTCAATATGCTGGTCTGTTATTTCAAGTCCTGCAACACCGTCTAACCAAATAAAGTTTGTTACGCCTAAATATTTTGTAAAAATTTCTTCTGCTTTGGCTTGTGTCATTCCTGGATTTCTATTGTTGTTAAGTATGGCACTTTTTGTTGCTAAAAAAGTTCCGTTCCCATCAATTTCTACTGCTCCACCTTCGTTTGTCATTACAGCATTAAGGTCAATTTTTGTAATACCTTGGTCTGTTGCAATTTTAGAAGGTATTGTGTTGCAGTTTGAAAATTGTGCTTTGTTTCCCCAACCATTAAAACCCCAATCTTCAATTACTAATTGTCCGTTTTTATCCTTTGCATAAATTGGTCCATTGTCCCTTGCCCAAACATCGTCTGTTTGATAAATTTTAAAGTCAATGTTTGTCATTGGAATGCTTGCTGCATTTAACAAACTAATTATTCTTGTTTTTTCGGTGTTGTCGTATGCAATGATGTGAACTTTCTCACTTGTTACTAACTCCTTTGCCATAGAGACCCAAGTTGCATCAAGTCTATTTCTATAAGTTACGCCATATTGGTATTGATGTCCCCATTGCAACCAAGTTCCTTCGTGTGGTGAACTTTCTTCTGGCATTGTGTACAATATTTCTGTTGTAGCTGCTGCTGCTGTATTATCTTCTGTCTTACCACAAGACGATAAAATTGTCAAAATTGCCATCAGTAAATAATTCATTCTCTGCATTTGTTGTTTTTAAATTTATTAGATGCCGTATAGTGTTGTCCTAAACTTACGCCCAACGATAGGGCTTGGCGATGTGGCGGATTTTTAGCACTGAAGTTCATAAAAGTTTCAAATGTTTGTTTTCGCACAAATGTTCATTAAAATTACGCCAGCCGCCATATTGCCAAACCGATGTTAGCGGTTGCTTTATCGATATTCATTTTATTCCAATTGGGTAAAATTCACTATTCATTTGTTCAAGTCCCAAAAACAAGTCAGTAGCAATGAATTGTTCAGCTTTATCGTAATACTCTTTTTTAATTATCTTTGGATTTATATAGACACAGTCCCGAAAAACTTTTCCATTGGAAAGTTGAACAGTAGTCCATAATCTATGAAACGATTTTTGTGTTAATCCTACTTTTTCGAATGAATTTATTATTTCTTCTCTGTCAACAATGGTCGTCCATCTGTCACTTTCTGAAAGTTTTTTTTCCTCTTCTAATGTTTTTTTCAACAGTTCAATTTGTTGAAATTGTGAAGTCCCAAAATCAATACAAAAATGTGTAATTGTCGCAGGTTTATTGCTGTCATTTACAACGGAAATTTGTAACTGATTGAATGGAGATTCTACTGTCGATATTACAAGGAGCTTTATTTGATTCTCCTTACGAAATTTAAGAATCGCAATTAGTCCAAGCAAGGTTGATAGACCAGCTCCCCATACGGTCAAAATGAATTTTATTGTTTCTTTGTCCATAAAGTTGCAGCAACTCGTAAATATACGCATGCTTTAATAAAAAAAAACTGCATATAAAAGAGTAAATAATTGATTATCAGGTTATTATAATTTTTTTTGTTAAACGTAGAAATTTCAACTATACAAAAAGCCCACTAGGAATTTTGTATAGTTTTTCATTCGTGAGTATGTTACATCGATACCTGAACTAAGTGTTTATATTAACTCAAAGTCAAATATTTAAACAAATATATAGGAATATTAAGAGAATGTAAACACTTTGTCAATAATATATTTAAAAAATATTATTGATGGGCTTAAAAAGAAAGGATTTTGACATAACCGCTAAAACTGGGCTTTTGAATTTTCGCCCGTCTATCCGCTTGGTCGAGTAGGTATTTTTGATATTCTATTTGGGTTTGTAGGGCGTCCTGTTGCTCTGAAACGATGGCTTCAAATTCTAAATTTTGGATGCGATAAATATCTAATTCGGGTGCTTTTTCTCCCCTCAGTTCCACGATGCGTTTTAGGTTGCGTTCACGTTGCACGAGCGAACTTGACGTATCAGAAATGAGATTTTTGAGTTCATTTTGTTCATTTTGCCACTTTAACAACTTCGCTTGATATTCATCTTTTACGGTTTGGATAGCGTGTCTTTTCAATTTGCTGCTGACCGATGGGAGCGAAAAAAACGGACGTTCCGAAATGGCGGTGTCTTTCACTGAAAATAGAAGTGCATAGGGGAATACTTCTTTGTAAGAGCGAAATTCTTTTATTATACCGACCTCAGAGACCTTTGCCGTTTGATTGCATAGTATTTCGGCTTCTGTGATGGGTTTATTTGAAACAAGGCTATTCAATGAATCAACGGATATTTGGATGAATGGCAGGGTTTTGATAGTGAACGGCTTTTGCGTGTGCGCAAAAGTTATTTGTTTGACGTTCATTTTTTGCGGTGTAATTTCTAACCAAGCCCCCCGCCCCCGAGTACTCGGGGAGGTATAAAGCACTGTTTTCTTTTCATCGGCTTCGACGCAATAACCTTTTCCCGTGAAAGTCTCTGAACCTATCATGTAGGTATAATCGACTTCTAACAAATCCTTTGACTTTTGATATTCGGACGCGAGATGTTTTTGAGTACCGAATTGGCTGTTATAAGTTGTCCAGAATCCGTTTTTCATCATGGGTTGTAAAGTTGAACCGATAAGTAAGAAACCAATAAATGCCCTTGATTCAGCTTTGATATCGCCCGTTTGCATTCTTAATTCTTTGCGGCCCGGTATGACGCACGGATTGTCGGAGAATGGATGAAATAAGGGTACGCCCATAATTGTCACCATGTCAAATATCAAATGAGACAAGAAACCAAAGAACCAAATGATGGGGTGAAAATGCGCTAATTGAAAAACTAAAGTCGTGACCGCCAAAGCGGCTAACGAATGCGTCACGGTACGATGTCCGTAACGTCGATTAATCCATTTTGAGAGGGGTAAAACTGCCATTCCGATTGGTGAACGTGGATTGTCGATGTCAGGTGCGAGGGAAGCGACCACCGCCAAAGCAATAGAATAAGGCGAAGCAAAGATATTCTCTCCTGCGAACGAAGCGAATAAACCGGTGAAAACGAAACCGCCTGCAATGTGGTTGGGAGCGAGCATTTATTTTAATTGAAAATTGAAAGTTAAAAATTGATAATGGTGGGTAGATAATTTTCAATTATCCATTTACAATTATCCATTTACTAAATGTATTTTCGTCGTGTGAGGTGTAATAGTTGTTTTCCGAAAAGGGCGATGACGATGGCGCCGCCGCCGATAAGTCGGAAGGCGTCTTCATCGTGACCGAGTTCGCCGCCGAGATATTTGAGCAGGACAAAACTGGATAAACCGATTAGAACGACCAATGACATATCGAGTTCTTTGCGCGCTGCGGTGTGTTCCATATTCGCAACGGAAACGATACTAACAAAATCCTCTTTTCTGAACCTATCAATAAGTTCTAAAGTGAATTGCGGATTCCCTGCACACTTCGCCCAGATGTGATTTTTATATGCTTCAAAATCTTCAATCAATTCTCTAAAATCCTCTGACGCTCTGACGATTAATTCAATTGCTTCGGAACGGTTGAGCGGCTTTAATTCGATGCGTTGAAAGTTCGTGAGCCACGAAGCGGCACGAATGGCGATTTGTCGAGCGGCAACAATGAAGTGAAAGTGATTGCGGAGAAATTCAAGGTACTTAATTACTGAGGGCGTTACATCGTCGGCTTTATCAATGATGATGGTGTATTCTAAGAAGCTGTTTGAATTAAATTTTTGAAAAAGGAAATGTCAGCTATATTTGATAATGCGACTTAAAAAATATAGTTCCGACCTTTCAGAACGTAGCTGGAGAAATATCCAGCCCTACATTCATATCCGACGAAAAAGTAAGTGGGATATGAAAGATATAATTGATGGTATCATGTATGTAACCAAAAATGGTTGCGTTTGGCGGGATTTACCCGCTGATTTTCCCACTTGGCAAACCGTATACTGGTACTTTAACAAGTGGGTTAAAGATGGCACATTAGATGCCATAAGTAATTGTCTTACAATGGATTATCGTCTAACCCGTGGTTTGGAAGCCGAACCAGATATAGCCATTGTAGATAGCCAAAGTACCAAAAATAGCATAACCTGTACGGAAGATGTTGGTATTGATGGCGGCAAACTTGTCAAAGGACGCAAACGTTTTTACTTTGTCGATTTGTTAGGTAATCTGTTAGCAAGTTTTGTTGTTGCAGCCAATAACTACGACGGGACAACTGCCGCAAAATTTTGGGATACCTTGCTTTTACAATCAAATCTATTAGACCGTATCAAAACCATTTTCGCAGATGGCACTTTTGGCGGTACTTTCACAGATTTAATGAAAAAGCATTATAACATTGATGTAATTATTCCAAAAATCCCGATTGCTCAAAAAGGAAAAGTTACTATTCATGAAAAACGATGGATTGTTGAAAGAACCATTGCTTGGACGCTTAATAATAGACGTTGCTCAAAGGATTATGAACGAAAACCTGAAAACGCTAACGCATTCTTG
>JANPGW010000202.1:0-26395 GCA_031424115.1 Saprospiraceae bacterium
CGGCGATAAAAGCCACCAACGTTGTAAGTCACGTTTTTACTGAGGGGGCCCCCAATATTGAGATCAGCTCTGTAATAAGGGTTTTTACCGTTACCTTCGAGACCAAAACGCGTTCTGACCTCACCTTCAAACTTGTCGCCACCCGTTTTTGAAATGTAGTTAAAAATACCACCCGGTGCATTGGCGCCCGCAATCGAAGCAGAACCACCGCGCACGGCTTCCAATTTACCCAAAGTCGCATCCACTCTTGTGAACATATCAGGCGAAAAATCACCCATGAGCACATTCACAACTGGCAAACCGTCTTCTTGCATCGAGACATAATCGTAACCGCTGCCACCATCATTTTTGCCTGTCGTTACGCCCCGTGAATTGACCGTGTTGCGGATTTCACCCAAAGATGAGTTGACATAAACACCCGGAACATTTTTCAATAAATCCGCTGCACTGACAGGGACAAGTTTGTCAATTTGTACAGCACTCAACGAGGTTATCGCGATAGAAGAATTGAGAGCTGACCGTTTGTCAAAGACACCCGTTACGACCACTTCGCTTAAAGCATCTGCTTCTTTCAAAGCTATCGTGATACCATTTTCAGCAGCGACTTCTTTTGTCGTAAAACCAACAAAAGAGACAACTAAAGTGCTCGCTTTAGCCACATCTTTTAGAGTGAATCCGCCATTTGCATCTGTAATAGTACCATTTTTAGTGCCTTTTACCATTACAGCTGCACCAACAAGTGGGTTGCCCGATTCGTCTTTAGCCGTACCTGAAACGGTTTGTGCGGATAAATTAAGGGATAAAAAAAGTAAAAAAACAAAAGAAAGAAGCAGTTTTATGCCGAAAAGCGGCATCTGTAGTAATTTTTTCATTTCAATCATTGCGTTGTTTAGTTATGAAAATAAAAAGATTTTCAATAGAAAATTTTGAATATTTTCTACAACACAAAATTACTGATAAGCTTTACTGCTCGTTATGTAAAAGAAATCATAAAATATGCAATATCAATCCATTTTTTGATATAAGAAGCACACTTTCGTTTTTTTTAAGAATAGTTATTGGATAAGCGCAAAAACTGATTCATCCGGTTTGCTTTACTCCCTCATTTCTAAAACACAACTCCTTTAAAATTTATAAAATGAATAAAACTGTCTTTATCTTTGTTGACTCATGAACGCCCGTGCGGCAGTGAGACAAATACCTTTTATAACTAAAAATTTGATATGATAAACAAAGTGATAAAAGATGCTGATGCTGCGGTGGCAGATATATCAGACGGCGCTATTCTGATGCTTGGAGGATTTGGGCTTTGCGGGATACCTGAAAACACCATTTCTGCTTTATTGCGCAAAGGCGTGAAAAGATTAACTTGTATCTCGAACAATGCGGGAGTGGATGATTTTGGCATCGGTCTGATGCTCAAAACGCGGCAGGTAAAGAAAATGATTTCATCGTATGTGGGTGAAAATCAAGAGTTTGAGCGCCAGTTACTGTCCGGCGAATTAGAAGTGGAACTCATTCCTCAAGGTACGCTTGCCGAGCGTATCCGAGCCGGCGGAGCGGGTATTCCGGCGTTTTTTACACCCGCCGGTGTGGGCACTGAAGTTGCCGAAGGAAAAGAAACCAGAGTTTTTAATGGGAAAACATACTTAATGGAGTCTTGGCTCAAAGCGGATTTTGCTATTGTGAAAGCTTGGAAAGGAGATACATCGGGTAATCTTATTTTTAAAGGGACTGCCCGAAACTTCAATCCTATCATGGCAACCGCCGGTAAAATTACTATCGCAGAAGTGGAAGAGTTGGTGCCAGCCGGAGCACTTAATCCCAACGACATCCATACGCCAGGGATTTATGTGCAAAGAATTTTCCAAGGCAAGGATTATCAAAAAAGGATAGAGCAGCGAACCACCAGAAAATAATTCTCTTAAATTGACTGTAAAATTAGAAATAAATCTATGTTAGATAAACATCAAATTGCCCAGCGCATTGCTCAGGAACTCAAAGACGGTTTTTATGTCAATTTAGGCATTGGAATACCCACTTTAGTTGCCAATTATATCCCCGACGACATCAACGTTGTTTTACAATCTGAAAACGGGTTACTCGGTATTGGGCCCTTCCCGACAGAAGATGAAGTAGATGCCGATCTTATCAATGCCGGAAAACAGACTGTCACTATGCAAGAAGGCTCGTCACTTTTCAATTCAGCCGAGAGTTTTGCAATGATAAGAGGTGAACACGTTGATTTGACTATTTTGGGAGCAATGGAAGTTTCTGAAAATGGTGACATTGCCAATTGGAAGATTCCCGGAAAAATGGTAAAAGGTATGGGTGGTGCAATGGATTTGGTCGCCTCTGCCAAAAATATCATCGTAGCCATGCAACATGTCAATAAAGAAGGCAAATCCAAACTTTTGAAAAATTGCTCTTTACCCTTGACGGGTATCAAATGTGTCAAAAAAATCGTGACCGAACTTGCGGTTTTGGAGATTTTGTCAGAAGGCGGTTTCAAATTATTGGAAACTGCTCCGGGTGTAAGCGTAGAAGATGTGCAAAAAGCAACGGAAGGAAAATTAGTGATTGAGGGTGACATCCCGGAAATGATTTTGTAATTGTAGTATAAGCAAAATGTCTTTATGGATGTTAATCATTTTGCTTATACTCTTTCGGGGTCATTCCTGTTTTGCTTTTAAAAAATCGGCTAAAATCGCTGTGGTTTTGTTGGGAGAGTTTGTAGGCGATTTCGCTGATTTGCATATCCGTTTGTTTTAACAACACTTTTGCTTCTAATAAAATCATCTCGTTCAATAGGTCTTGCGCTGAATATCCGGTAGCCGATTTGATACATTTATTGAGATGATTAGGAGACACAGAAAGCATGTCCGCATACTCTGTTACTTTCTGTTTTTCATAAATATGGCGTGAAAGCGCGTCTTTGAAATTTTGGGTAATCATTAAAGCCGTGTTTTTTTTTGCGGATACTGAGGGGGTATAAAAACGCTTGATTTCTGTAAAAAGTGCCAATAGATACACTGTAATTATATCAAAATTAGCCATTTGGTCTTTTTTATATTCCACTTCAAGCCGGTGCAAAATATTGAGTACGGGTTCTTGACTTGATTCATCAATGGTCACTATCGGATTGCCAATAAATTGTAAAAAAGGAAAATCACGGAGGATATTGTGTTGTGGTAAATAGTTTGTGAATATATCAAAATTAAAATGACAGAAATATCCTTTTGCATCAGTACTCATAAACTCATGGTGCGTGATTTGATAAGCCGGTAAAAAGAAAAACGTATTTTCCTCTATTTCGTATGGATTTAACGCCTTACTGCGGCGAGTCATTCCTTTGGTCAAAAACAAAAAATCATAAACCTGCTTCCTATGTGGTGGCAACGGAAAATGTATCTTATCCCGATAATCCTCTATTTTATTGATATGAAAAAGATGATGTGAGTTGGATGAAAATAAATTTTGATGAGCCGCACCAAAATGGTGGTTACTCATTTCTGTTAATTCCCAAATTGGTATAGAGGTGGGCTTTGACATTTTTGTATTGATGAGTGATGAATGATAGATGATGAATCCATGTCACCATCTACCATTCATGAATTTTAAATAACTTTATTTCTTAAAACGCCTATGCCTTCAATTTCCAATTCTACCACATCGCCGGGTTCGATAGGGCGATGAACGCTGAAATTATTTTCAATCAAGCTCCCCCACCCGACTGTACCCGAACCGAGAATATCGCCCGGCATAAGTGCAACATCATTTTCAGAAGCCCGCTCTATTTGCTGCGCAAATGTCCAATAAACCGTTTTATAATTGCCTTCACAGATGGTTTCTCCATTGATTTTAGCCGTCATTTTCACGTCAAAACGGTCGCCTGTAGTTGTAGGCATCGTTAAATGTTCAGGATGAATTTCTCTTGAAATTGAACAACGGTATTGTTCAAATTCATCTTTAGTAACGATACATGGGCCAATAGCATTGGCAAAATCCTTCCCTTTTTGAGGCCCCAGAGGCGGCCCACTCATTTCATATTTTTGAATAGCCCGAGCAGTCCAGTCATTAAAAACAGTATAACCAAAGATATAATCATTGACGTTTTCGGCTTTAATATTTTTACCTTTTTTACCCATAATAACGGCAAGCTCTAACTCCAAATCCATTTTAGTTTCTTTAACAGGACGTTTTATTTCATCATTGGGTCCATAAACGGCTTGATGATTGGTGAAATAAAAAATGGGTAATTCGTACCATGCCTGCCCAACAGCATGTCCAAACGATTTGGACGCATTGAGCATGTGCTGTTCAAAGCCAATATAATCCCGAAAACTACGGGGATTTGGCAATGGCGCTAAAAGAGTCACCTCATCGAGGTTATACTGAGGGGGGGTGTTTTCTAAATTATTTTCCTTAATAATCTTGAAATACTGCTCATTTTTATCAATAAAACTGAGCATATCGTTCGGCAAACGCTTATCAGTGGCTTTCATATCCACTACTCCATCGCCTTTGAGCCAGCCAATACGGGTTTGCCCCTTCGGGTTTTTGAATGTTACAAGTTTCATCTATAGTTTTTAGTTTTTGGTGTTTGCTGTATAGCATTTTAATTCTAAAAACTTAATACTACAAACAAAACACTTGAAATAAATTAAATAGGCGCAGCCAAAGAAGCCAACGTTTTACCCATCAAAGCGCCCATATTGGCACCTTCAGGCAACGGAATGCCATTCCATTCCATTTGTTCCCATTCAGCTAATTGCAAAGACGCATCGCAAACCATTTTGCAACGGTCATAACGGCGTTTCAGATAATTCTCTAAAACATCTTCGACACTTTGATCTTTTGCCAATTCTTCGGCTAAAACAACCGCATCTTCGATCGCCAAAGCAGCACCCGAACCCAATTGCGGAATAGTGGCGTGAGCGGCATCGCCTAATATCAAAACACGGTTTTTATACCATGGAGCAGACATTACCAACGTTTCAAGCGGGCGATAAATAACGCCTTTAGAATCGGTGATTTGGTCAACCAAGTCAGCTACCATTTTAGCAGGATATTGTGACACATACGATTTTAAGCGCGGTACTAATTCTTCTTCGGGTATAAATGGATTATCGGCACCTTCGGCAGTAACAACAAACATATATATCATATCGGCAGTCATGGGAATTAAACCCACTTTCGATTTTTTACCGAAATACATATATCCCGTTTCCAATTCAGCCGGACGTTTGAACGCATATCGCCACACCGATGAGCCAACGTATTGGGGTTTTTGCTCACCAAATACCATATTGCGCACTTTTGAGTTCACTCCATCAGCTCCTACAAGGAGCTGGTATGACCCCTCAGTACCATCCGTAAATTTGACACCTACCCGCGTCCCTTCGTTTTCAATGTCAGCAACAGTCAAGCCCATGCGAAATGTCACCCCATTTTCAACAGCCGCTTCATAGAGTACATCGTGCAATATTTTACGGGATATACCATTGTGCGTGGGATAACGACCCATCGGAGGAATACCGATTTCGGCAAATTGATGTCCGTTTGGTGCGCACATTTTCACTTTACCATATGGCGACCCTCTACGCATGGCTTCGTCAGCAACACCCAAAGCATCTAAGGCGCGGAGGGCATTGGCTTGTTGAATAATGCCTACACCATACACATTAAATTCTTTTTGTAATTCAACTATTTCTGCGTCCATACCTGCTCGACGCAAGGCGATGCCTAATGATAAACCACCAATGCCACCACCTACTATAAGGACTTTTTTAACTGACGACATTCTTCGATTTTGGATTTGTGATTTCGGATTTCGGGACACTTGAAGATGTTTTAAAATCCTTAATCGGGTTATTCTTGTTATTTTATTAAAATTTTATTTAATATTTTAAAATAGTAACATTTCTGTACTCTACTATCTTTTAAAAAAACTTAATTCGATACCACTGCCAATAGGTAATAAAACAGAATCAAAATTGTGCGTTTCTTTTACACGATTGCGATAAGCTTCAGTATCTGATTGCGAATGCGGCGGAAAAATCATATTGTCAGCCGCGACCCAAGCCCCTTTATTGAGTTTTGGGTAAAAGAGGTCGAAACATGGAAGATATAATTCTTTCCAGAGATCTAACAGCACAAAATCAAATTGCTCTTGAGCTTGATGTATCGTTTCCAACGCATCACCTATCCGAATGTCTACATAAATCGAAAGTCCCGCTTTTTTCAACATTTTTTCAGCATAATCTGCCTTTTTTGCATCATTTTCTAACGAAATAACCAAACCATCATTAGCTCTTGCAGCCTCTGCCAGCCATATTGTGGAATAACCATAAGACGTTCCAATTTCTAATATCGTTTTAGCCTTCGACGATTTTGCTAAGTTATTTAAAAAAATAGCCGTTTCAATGCCCACTGAAAGCAAAAACTCATCGCGCCGTTTCATCCCTTCTGCTCTTTCTAAAGATTGCATAAGGGCATCCTCGGCTTTCATCCGCTTGTGATAATATTTTAAAACTGCGTCTATTTTCTTATCAAATTTGAGCATTGTATAAAATTATTTTAATGCCCTGCCCCCATCTACTGGAATAATAGAGCCGGTTGTAAAAGTTAAATAAGTGGCTAAAGCATACACTGTATTCGCTACATCCTCAGAAGTTGCCAATCTACTGAGGGGGGTCAAATCTTCTTGCATTTTAAGATAAGTAGGGTCAACTGACTTAGCATACTCTCCCAAAACCCACCCCGGTGATACCGAAACAACTCGAATTTTAGGCGCTAATGCCCTTGCCAATGAACGGGTCATACTATCCACCGCTGCTTTTGAGGCGCAATAGGCGACATTGCTACCTATGCCTGTGACTGCAGCAACCGATGAAATATTCACCACCAATGTAGGATTAGGGGTTGAGGATTGGGGGTTGTTTGAAACTTCCAAAAGTTCTTTACAGGCTCGAATCATGGCAAAAGTGCCTCTGACATTGGTTTGCATGATTTTATCAATCCATTCATCGCTCAGTCCGTCCAAATCATCGTGCGGAACGGGGGTTGTAATACCGGCATTATTGACTAAAATATCGAGTTTGCCGTATTCCTTTTTAATGAAATTTGATAAAGCATTCAATTTATCAGCATCCGTTGTGGGGGCATGAAAAATGGAATGTTTTATATTAAAATCCGTATTTAATTCTTTTAACAGTTTTTCCGCTTTTTCGGCATTTGAATTATAAGTAATGATAACCGAATAGCCATTTTCAGCCATTTTTTTACAAATAGCCGAGCCAATTCCACCTGCACTGCCTGTTACTAAAATGACTTTCATATTTAAACCTATTTTTTCATCCTTCTAATTCGAATATCCGCTTGCTCTTGATGCCCCGCAAAATGCTCTAAATTGCACAATCTTGAACAATATTCTCCAATTAAAACGCTCGCTTCGTCCGTTAAAATGCGCTGATAAGAGTGCGTTTTGATGAATTTACCGACCCACAAACCGCCCGTGTAGCGTCCTGCCCGTTTAGTTGGCAAAGTGTGATTTGTGCCGATGACTTTGTCGCCATAACTCACATTCGTGCGTGCGCCCAAGAACAATGCGCCGTAATTGGTCATATTTTTAAAGAAATAATCATCGTCATCCGTCATCACTTGCACGTGTTCGCTGCAAATTCGCTCGGACTCTTGTAGCATTTCTTCTTTAGTATCGCAGAGGATAATTTCACCGTAATCACGCCATGAAACGCTTGCAATGTCGCGGGTTGAAAGGCGTTTCAAAACATTGTTTATTTGTTCGGGCAGCTCCTCTGCAATTTTTTTACTGCTTGTAATGCACACCGCAGGGGAATTATAGCCATGTTCCGCTTGGCCTAATAGGTCAACCGCTACCAACTCCGCATCAACGGTATCATCGCAAATCACCATCGTTTCAGTTGGTCCCGCCAAAAGGTCAATGCCGACACGTCCAAACAATTGACGTTTCGCCTCCGCTACATACGCATTGCCCGGTCCCACGAGCATATCCACTGCAGTTACCGCATCATTGTCTTTGTCGGCTACTGCGCCTAAAGCCATCAATGCCACAGCTTGAATACCGCCCAAAACGTAGATTTCATCTGCCCCCGCCAAGGCTTGCGCTGCTACGATAGCCGCCGCAGGTTTGCCCTCATACGGTGGAGCACAAGCGATAACGTGTTTGACACCCGCCACTTTTGCCGTTAAAATACCCATGTGCGCCGATGCCAAAAGCGGATATTTACCACCCGGCACATATGCCCCTACCCTATTGATGGGTATATTTTTATGTCCTAAAATAACACCCGGAAGTGTTTCCACTTCCACATCCCGCATACCCAACATTTGCACTTGAGCAAAGCGTTTGATTTGCGTTTGAGCGAATTTTATATCTTCAATATCTTGTGCTGTCAAGCTATCAATACATGCCTGAATTTCAGCAGCACTCAATTTGAAGGTTTTTGGGTTCCATTTGTCAAATTTTTCGCTGTACTCTCTTATCGCTGCCCAACCACGGGTTTCAATATCGGCTAAAATGATCTCCACCGTTTTAACAACCTGTTGGTCAATATCGCGTTTTTCTTCGGCTGGTTTGCCAGTTTTTATATATTGAATCATTTTTTATGCGGATTTGAGGATGCGAAGATTTGAAATCAGATACTCGCATCCTCAAATCTTCAAATCCTCATTTAGTTACTCTTTAATTTTCTTTTCAATCCAATCATACATATTAAAAGACTTCGTGAAATCATCTACCGAGCAGTGCGCTGAGCCGCTTTCCTCTTTGGGAACAATCTCCATCACGTGTTCACAAGTGAGGGTTTCGTTCACTTTGTAGGCATTTTCAACAAAATTCTGACGGTCATCTTCACCGTGTAAAATGTAAGTCGGGCAAGCTATTTTTTCAGCAACACCTTCTAGGGTGAAGTTTTTCAATTTTTCACGCGCCTCCGTCATGTTTTCAGCCCCGACGATATGCTGCACAATTTCAGCTAAAGGGTGATTATCGGGTCTATTTTTCCAAATATCGTAGTATGACCACACCGCACCGAATATCATACATACCTTAAAACGAGGCTCAAAAGCCGCACAACGAGCCGCCATGTAACCACCCATCGAAACCGCTCCAATGCCTACTCGTGTAGTGTCCACATCATCTTTTAAGTTGTCAATCACCCAATCCAAAACGGCTGTACCTGCCGCGTCAAAATCGTAACGGGTATGGATATGATTGAGGCGTAAAGCGGCACCTTGACCAGGCCCATCAACCGCCATCATAGCAATGCCTCGCTCGTTGAGGTGTTGCGCAATGCCGAAATAAAGTTCTTCCGCCAAACTATCCAAACCTCCAAACATTATCATCAACGGTGGGTTTTTAACGCCACTGGGTTTAAATAAATAGCCTGGTAAAAATGAACCCTCGAAAGGTATTTCCACTTGAAGCGGTTTTTCATCAAATAAATGAATGGCTTTGATAAAGGCATCACGACACTTTAAATAATACGGAATTTTTCGCTCATCGTGCAAATTCATAAAAAATTCGCTGGTACGGAGGTAGTTAAAAGCTCTTAAATAGGTTCTGCGTGCTGAAATTTTATGTCCATTTTGAGCATAATTTTCAGCCAAATTATAGACTTTATCGCCCATTTTGACCCATGCTTTGTTAAAACTTTCACGGTCAGCTGGGTCTATTTCGCTGGCTACTTCTAATATTTCTGCAAACTCGCCGCCGCCATAATGGGCTTGCGTTAAGGCTCTATTGACTTGGTATGAGGGCATATATTGCCCGGGGAAGTAATGCCACATTTTTCGATTTCGGATTTGGGATTTCAGATTTCGGTTGCATTTGTGCAGAAATCTGAAATCTGTGATTTTTGATTGCGTTTTAGTTAAAACTGAGGGGGTGTAGATTTCGGGTTTGGAATTTCGGCGAATGCAACCGAAATCCGAAATCTGACACCTGCCTGTCTGCCGACAGGTCCAAAATCGCTAAACGTCCGCAGGTTTCACCTGACCGTCAGTTAAACCCAGTTTTTTACCTTTTGCCATTTCAGCAAATGGATTTGCAGTACCCCATGCATCGTTCGGATTATCTTTCAGATAGTGGACATCTAAGTGGTCGGGCGCAAAAACGAGCCTTGCGCATGCATAATATTCAAACAATACCCCGCTACCCGGGTCAATAATATAGATGAAAAAGCCTTCATCCGCTTTATGGCGAGTGGGTGCGCCCATGACACTTTTATAACCTTTTTCAATAAAATAATCGAGGGCAATAAGTACCTCTTCGCGGCTATCCACATTGTAGCAAATATGATTGAGAACACCTTCATTTTCAGCAATATTGGGGTCGGTGAAAACGGCTATATCGTGGGAAAGATTACCAATTGTCCAAAGACCACCAATAGGCGGTATATGGTCTTCAATACGGATTTCATCGGGATTTTTCAAGCCCATGCCCTGCCAAAAGGCTTTTTCATCAGCATATTTTCCTTTTGACACCATATAAGTAACATGGTCAAAACGGCGTGGATTAGCGCCTAATTTTCGGTTACTGGCATAACGGTCAGCATAAATACTCGCTTTTTCGCCCGTTTCACGCAACCACTCTACTTCCCAAAATACCTCATGGATATGTCCATCGGGGGATTTAAAACGGTATGCTTTTCCATGTCCTAAGTCGCCATCGTGCCAACCAAGACCCGCGCCAATACTTTCCAGATATTGAACAACGTCTTCCAACGCTTCTGAGCTATCTGCTCGCCAGCCTAAATGCCCTAAGCCGGATTTTTCACTTTGGGTTAATTTAAGGGTGTGGTGAAAATAATCGCCCCATGCTCGAAGATAGACCGAGCCTTCTTCACGTCCAGTTTCGTCCATACCGACTACATCACGGAAAAAACCAATGGATTTATCCAAGTCAGTTGTTAAAACTTCAATATGGGCTAATTGAGAAAAATAATGCGGATTGCGTGCCATTGTATTAAATATTGAATTTTTATTTGTAGAATAATAATTGATGCAAAATTATATTTTAAAAAAATACTACAATAGGCAAAAAGATTCCATTAATATGCAAAATCAATCGCATTTGAAATGAATTTTTAAAAAAGGGATTAAATGACCCGTTTTAGCACCAGAAAAACCCTTCAAATGTTTTTGTCGTAATATTAAGAAGTGGGTCGATAAAACCCCAATTAGCCGACCTGGTTATTTCAATAGAAGTGTTTCTTGAAAAATACGCTCAAGCAAATCAGCCGGTGAGATATCTTGCTCGGCAGCCCTAATCCGGAGTTTCCGTATCCATTCTGGTTTAATCATGGTATTGTATTTTATTCTACCATCGGCTATTTCTTTTTTAGGTCTTCCTATTTGCCTTGGAGGTGCGACGGGTTGCTGATACTGAGGGGTATAGTCCCCTCCGACTCCGAGTGCTCGGGAGGAGATTTCAGCCGGTAGAACAACTTGTTGGAGAGGCTTGCCCGTCACCAAAGCAACGGTTTGGTTCACAGAGTCTAAATCAGGCAAGCTTTCTGTGCTGAATGCCTCGGTGTTGATTTCTATTTTCTGAGCAATAGGTAAAACACGCTGTTTTTTATTCATTTTAGTATATTATTTACGCAATAAACTTAATTAAGTATATTACTCAATTTACTTAATAATACCAATTACTTTACCTATTTCATTGATCCATGCTACATAATTTTGGTGAGCAGTATCGCTGTTTGTTGCGTCATAAAGGCTTAAATAGGTATCTGCATCAGAAAAAAGCGCATAGTCAAAAAGATAATTTTTCAAAAACGGGAGTTTTTCAGACGCTGTAATAGATTCAATATCCTGAATTAAAAACTGATTTTTGCGGGAACGGTGGCGGTACATATTCACAAATCCAAAAGCAGCCAACTTACGATTAGATAGCTGCCGGGCAGATTGTATCTGCTGCACGAAGCGCAAATATTTAAAAGTCGAATCTAAATTATGATTCCCCGAGACAAACGGCAAGAAGAGATAATCCACATACATCAATGATTTGGAAATTTCCTGCTGGGTCACATCCGCTTTCGCATCAAGTTTACCAGCAGCGTCTATCAGAATGATTTGATATTCTTTATCCAAGGTACTGATATTATTTTGTAAATCAGCGATGGAATAATCTAATACCGGATACGGTTCCGTTTGTTCAGTGCGATAAGCTGTCTTGTCAATTGTCCGACAAGAAGCAATAGATTTTTGGTCGTCAATATCCACGACCACAACTTTTAAGTTAAAAGGTGCCTGCGAAAGACTCGAAGCCAGCATTAAAGTACATTGTGATTTACCTACACCGCCTTTCTGATTACCAAACATTAGAATTTTAGCCATAAATTATCTTTTAATTATTTAGGGCAAATGTAATACAAACCTGTACTTTTGCAAATAAAATACTTAAATAAATTAATTACTTAGCTAAGTTTATCGAGTTTATTACGCAGCAAAATAGTTCAGAGAGCACTATATTTTGGAAGCGTCTCTTCGATTCATCGGGAAACTTACAGAATAAGCCGCAATTACACAGTTTAAAGGAAAAATATAGGATTGCATTACAACTTGCCGGTTAAAAAAATAAAGTACGCTCAAATAATTTATTCAGAATAAACTCAATAAACTTAAATAAGTTTATTACTTAAATAAGTTTATTACGCAATAAATAAGACCAAAGAATGATATTCCATGCTACAGTTGAATAAAGGGGTGTGTTTTAAAATGGCAATATTCAAATATTAATAGGTCTCTTTTAAATAAAAAAAGCAACAACGCAATTTAATGTTGTTTAATTTTTTATTAGCTTTTAATTGTTTTAAAATTTAGATGTTCATTATCTGATTGATTATCAATGAGTTATGCGCAATATTATGACACAATTGGAACTAACTATGACAAGTTTGGAATTAAAATATGACAGAACTGGAACTGAATTATGACTTTTTTAGAACTTAATATGACAGATTTGGAACTCTATTATGACAATTGTGGAACTAACTATGACAAGAATATCTTGTTTGTCATATTTATCTAAAATTCTTACTTTTGCCAATGAATTAGCCGTTTTTAGACCATAATTATGAGAAAAAGGTTCCTATATGTTTTATTATTTATATAAGTGCCTCCAACAATCACCCAATCTCCAAGACAAATAGAAAAAAAATAGGCGTTAATATGACAGATTTGGAACTCGAAAAAAGATAATGACGTCATACCTTTTGAGAATAAATACTAAAAAAACGTGCTTTTTGGACTAAAACACCGTGTTTTTTCGCATATTTGATGAAAAATAGAATATAATCAAAATAAAAATGAAAAGTCGCTACGAGAAGAGTTTATATGTGGTTAGCTCAAATGACCTCATTAATGCAAAATATAGTTACACACTATGGGAAAAACGCGTGTTTTTGTTCATGATTAGCCAATTAAGAAGAGATGGTAAGGAGTTTCCTATTATGCGGATACCCATCAAAGAATTAATGACTTTTTATGGAGCCATGGGGAAGAGTGAGTATCAGATAATAAGAAGCGTGCCTGAAAATATTATTAAAAAACCATTTTATATACCTTATGTTGCTTCAAATGGCGAAAAACGGTGGATGTTTTTCAGTGTGATTTCAGCGGGTACGCAACCGGATGCTTCTGAGCAGCGAGAAGAGTCCTATATAGAACTTCAATTTAACCCCGTGTTGATTCCTCATTTATTAGAATTGAAAGAAAAATTTACGAAATATAATATCCGCAATATCAGCGAATTGCAAAGTGTTTATTCTATCCGAATTTTTGAATTTATCAAAGAAAACGAATTTAAGAAAGATGGATTTGAGGCTTCGATTGATGAATTGAAAGAGATGCTTTTTATGAAAGCTGAAGATAATAATGGGGTAGAACTATATCCTCTATATGCAGATTTTAAAAAGCGGGTTTTGCTCAAAGCTCAGGAAGACCTAACGAAGTATTGCGATACTACGTATGACTTTGACGAAATTAAAGAGGGTAGGAGAGTGGTGTCCATTTATTTCAGACCGATTAAAAATAAAGAAAATAACACGATGACCACCCCCTCAGTATCGCCGACATCGAAAAATACCGAAAAAATTGATACAAGCGTTCTGGAGGATTTGATTCCGATGGCACAAAGCTTGGGAATAGGGGCAGAAATATTACAACTGTTGATAGACACGCAACAAGATGCCGATATTCGAAATGGCTTGAACTATACCTTACGGGAGTTTAACCAAGGCAAAATTAAGGATAATGTCGCAGGCTTTTTTATCAATGCCGTCAAAAATAAATACACAAGTTCTGCTTTTGAAAAAGAGAAAAAACAAGCCCAAAACATAGCCGATAAAAAACAAAAAGAGAAGAAAAGGAAAGACCTTCAAAAGCAATTAGAACATTTAAGCGAGGAGTATTTTTCGAAATTGAACGATATTATCCGAGAAGTGACAAACAATGATGACTCTATAACGCAAAAGGCGGTTGATACTATAAAAAAAGAAAAAGCGGCTTTTTTTAAATCCAAGAAAATTAACCCGAATACATTAAGTGTTGATGATTTTCGTAAGGACAAAGCCCTTCGGGAATTGGTTATTCAGCAGATACAAATACAAAATCCTCATTTTTTCGAAGCCCTTGGAAACGATTATGTGGGTCCAATTAAGACTTTGGAAAGAGACATCAGGGGGTTGGAAGGGTAGGACAGGGCTGTTATCGATAGCCTATCAATAAAAACGGAGAATGCTTATAGAAAACATTCTCCGTTTTTATTGATAAACCAAATACTATTTAAACCGAGCATTATAAGCCAATGAAACAATAGGTGCAGCAAATATCTTTAAAGAATAACTTTTCAATATACCATTTTTGTTGTTGAAAAAAATAGAGTAGGGGTTACCACGTCCATAAATATTATAAACCGAGAACGTCCAATAATTTTTCCAACGTTTTTCTTCTTTCAAAGTCGTGAGGATATTCCACGAAAAGTCTAAACGATGATAATCCGGTAAGCGATTGTTATTCCGGGCAGGGTAGAAGGGGTAATTGGTGCCCTGAAAGCTAAAAGTGCCGTTAGGACTGCTGTAAGGTCGTCCGGTACTGTAAGTGAAAGTGAATGAAAAATTATGGAATTGGTTGTAATTCAAATTCCAAAATGCATTAACCGTATGCGGACGGTCGTAATTAGAAGGAAACCAAGTGCCGTCGTTGATTTGACCCACTTTGTTGAGACTTTTGGAGAAAGTATAGGTCAGCCAACCCGTCCAATCGCCTTTCTTTTTAGAAAACATCCATTCCGTCCCATAAGATTTGTTTTTTCCGGTTAATAATTCCGTTTCAGGGTATTCTTGTAGCAAAAGATTAGCACCTTGTTTATATTCTAAAATATCGTCTGTAAGGCGATAATAAGCCTCAACGGACATTTCGTAAATATTGTCTTTAAAATTATGGAACCAGCCTAAAGAGGAGGCTTGACTAACTTGTGGTTTGATATGTGTGTCGGAAGATTTCCACCGAGAAGTGGGTAGGGGTGTGGTTGTATTGGAAATAGTAGAAAGATATTGACGCATCAAGTTGTACGCAAACTTGATGGATGTACTTTTTGACACATCATACCTTAAACCTATGCGCGGCTCTAACCCGCCATATGTTTTTGAGATGTCGCCTTGATTAAAAGCCGTAGTACCGATGATAATGCCGATTGATAACGGCAAATTAGGTTCATACTGACGAACAGTATTGGGTCCCAAAGCCATAAAAAGCGAATATCGAAGCCCTACGGATGCGGCTATTTGAGGTGTGATATTAAAATTGTCTTCGGCGAAAAGAGCGGATTCCAAACCATATTCGACATTGGTTTTGACCGCATTTACGGAGGGGGAGTTATTGGGTATTAATTCTCCCGGATTTATTTTGTAGTAAGCACTACTGACACCAATTTTAGCCAGATGTTTGTCGGTTTGATAATCTAAAGAAGAGCGCACCTGACGGAAAAATATACCGGATTGTAAAGCCACAGTGTTGTCAACACCCCGTTCGGGTAGTAAAAGACTCGGCTGATAGTCAACATAGCTGACACCCGTACTCATGCTTAAGCGATTGTTAAAACTGTGAAAATGCCGCAAATTGAGGTTCAATGTGCTATAGGAATTTTGAGTCAGTTTTGCGTTGATATTGCCGATAGTACCTAATAAATCGGTCTGAAAAAAATCTTTTGAATAATAACCCGACAAAAAAAAGCTGTTTTTTTCATTGGGGCGAAAGAGCCCCTTCAAACTCGTTTCTTGAAAATTGGCGCGGGTATTTTCAAAATTTTTCTTGGAAATAAGCGGTAGCAAAAAATCCATAAAAGCACCTCGTGCACTCACTATAAAACCTAATTTCTCTTTCACAACCGGAATATCCATCTTTACACGGCTCGATACTAAGCCAATACCCGCCTCCAAACCGAAAGAATCCAATCTCGGATTTTCCAAAGTTACATCCAAAACCGATGATGCCCGACCGCCAAACCGAGACGGCACATTGCCTTTGTATAGCTCCGCTTTTGACACCGCATCTGGCGGAAAAACGGAAAATAAACCAAACATGTGGGTTGGGTTGAAAATAGGCGTTTCATCCAAAAGCATCAAATTTTGGTCAGTGGAGCCTCCTCTGACGTTGATGCCGTTGGAAGCTTCTCCGACGGTGGAGACGCCAGGTAGCATTTGTAACCCCCTTAGTAAATCCGTTTCGCCAAAAGCAGCGGGTATGCGTTTGAGTACTTTGGTATTCAATTGTGCCACGCCCACTGGTTTTCGGATATTGTCATTGCTCCGATCGCCCGAAATAACCACTTGTTCCAATTGAGTCGAGATATTCTTCAATAGGACGATGATAGTAGTATCGCTGCTCACTGTCAAAGCAAACCGCTCGCTTAGAAAACCCACGGATTTGACTACCATGCCATAAGTCCCACCTGTTAAGGACATGGCAAAATAGCCGTTGTCATCGCATGGTATTTGAGTTTCTTCTTTACCAATTGTAATAGAAGCGCGAGAAATAGGCTCGTTTGCCTCATTCACAACATGCCCTTGAAGTTCAAAAAGTTCGGCGGCACCTTGTGACAGACCCTTTTGACAAGTCAGCAAAGCAAGGACACAAAAAAGTATAGTATTAACACGCATAAAGCTAATGATGAATTATAAAATGATTAATTTTAGTTATCCTCCCCAACCCCAAGGTTTGACAGGTGTTCTATATCTACTGGCTTTGCAGGGTACAGGATACCACAATGGTGGTGCGGGAATGGGCGGGTCTAAAGCGGGATTAAGACTTGACAGAGGTTTTAATCCCGCTGATAAACCTGATGAACGATTGAGCCAGAAGCGCTGCACCGAATTATTGGTTACACTGAAATAGCCAACGATTTTTTCTTGCGGTTTAGTCAGATTTTTGATATTGCCGACCAACAAAGCTGCTGGCGTATCCGCTAAACCACCGGTTGTCTCCGCTTGTGTTTTCAATATTTCTAAAAAGGCAAAATACTGAGGGGTCAGACTGCTTTGTTTAACTTCTATCAAACAAGGATATGTGAAATTAAAAGGTACATATCCAACGGGTTTTTTGAGTAGAACTTTGCCATCAAAGAAAATATCTGAAATAGCGTTGTTAGGCGTTAAACGCACGATATCATAACAATTCCCATCACAAGGCGGGTTTCTACTGATAACTTCACCTTCTATGGCATATAAATCCTCACTACAAGATTCTGGTGCTCTATTGCGTCGATAGCAATAAAGGCAATAATTCTGCGCTTCCCATTGCGTGATTGCCCACCGATAATAGTTTTTCTTTTGTGGTACATCCGCCATATCTACAAAAATCTCAAACGCTTTACTTGCAGGGCCGGCCGCATTGACCTCGGCATACGTTTTTTTGATAGGTACGGAATCGGCTAATACTTCAATGGACGATTCATAATTGTTACTTCCAACCTGAAATTGCAACTTATAAGAAGACCCTACTTTGAATATATCTCTATTGGCGAGGTAATACCAACCCTCTTCTCGCTCTACGAAAGGATAACTATCCTTCTCGTTGACAACAATATTCATTTTTGCTTTAGAAAGCGGCACCGGACGGGTAAAAGTATTTTTGGAGTAGGATAGCCGAATAGCTAAATCTTGAGTGTCAACATTATTAGAGTAATTCATAACACCATCAACAACTAAAAATTCAGCTTGAGCAGTTGGCGTTAGCGAGATTTCATCAACACAACTTGAGAGGGCAAGTACTCCTATTACAAATAGGAAATTGCAGCAGTTTTTAAATTTCAACATACCTTGTAAATGCAAATAATTGAAGCGAGAGTTGTTTAAAAATTAATTGACTATGTAAGGTAGCCAAATAATATAAACGCTTGAAAAATTATTTGAAAAATACTAATATATTGCATTTCTTTTAGACATACTGCTTTGCGCCTTTCCACACAGCACAGAACTGAATCTTTTATAGAATCTTCTATGGTTTGTTAATAACAGCTCTGACCTATTTTTTAGCACCGTCCACGTCAAAAGAATACGGTTAAACTTGCCCTTACAAAAAACGGACTGCCCGCCGTGAAATGAATTTCTTGAACCGGTTGAGCTTCATTTTTCAAACGACTCTCTGTATTAAACTGCGTTTCTTTCCATTTTTGATTGAACAGATTGTAGATGGACAAGCCGATATTGTATTTCTTTTGTGCGTAATTGACTTGCAAATCCGTCACAAAATAACCTTTGGCAACCACTGAATAATCTTCATTCGCAGGGCGATTCCCCATATAGCGATACCGTAAAGAGCCATTAAGACCTATTTTATTGTATAACGACAAGCCACCAATAGAAGTAAAGGTAGGAGCAAGGGGTAAATAATTGTCGCCTTTTGCCGCGTCAAGAGCCTTTGGTTGTGTCAGATTCGCATCAAAATCGGCAAATAGCTGAGGAGTTAATTGATAACGAGCTGACAGGTCAATGCCCATGCGCTGCGTTTTTCCGCTGGGTTCAACAACACCTGCATCACCGACATACACAAACTCTTGCGCTAACCACAGATACCACAAAGCGGAATTAATCAACAAACGGGGCGTTGGTTTCCAATTTAGACCCAAATCTGAGCCATAAGCAGCAGGTAAAATCTGTTTCCCCTTTTGCGGCACCACGACTCGTGTATCGTTTGAGTGAAAACCTCGACCTGTATTAAGGTAAAATTGAAAATTTTTATTGGGTGTGTAATACACATTGAATTTTGGGAAAATTGCGCCGGCAGTAGCCATGCCTTTTTTGTTATTATCTAATTTATCGAGGTATTGGTTTTTAAAATAATCATACCGCAAACCCACATTCAGATTCCATTGAGGCGACAATGAGATGTTTTCATCAAGATACCCCCCCCAATTGGCTTCCGAAATATCGCCTAATTTGATTGGGTCAATCACCGTTGCGCGGTTCAAAGTATGTGATAATTCGGTGTTTTTAGTGAAATCCTGACGGTATTGCACGCCGATTGTCAGGTCGGCTTTTTTATCTAAAATGTTATTGGGCATTGAATAAGAGCCATTGTAACCGAATAAATTGCGAAGTTCTTTTTGTTTAATCTGGTCGCCATTGATGGTGTCTTCTAAAAAAAAAGTAAAATTGGAATAGAGTTCAAAATTATAATTGGTGTAGAAAAACTGATTTTTAATCAAACCGCCTTTGCTTGTATTGGTCAAAATTTCAGCATTCAGATTTGAGCGCGATGTTTGCCCCCCCTCAGTATTGTCAATCGCACCGAAGAATGAAATCAATCCACTTTTAACTGCTCGGTCAGGAATTTGCCCCGAGTGGTTCCATTTTGAAGTAAAATGTGAAGCGGTGAGTTTCAAATAGATATTATCCGAAATTTTACCATTGTACTTGCCAAAAATATTTAAGCGATTGAACTTTTGAGGCGCATCAAAATAACTGTCCGAATAATTATATTCAGTTGCGATATAAGCAGATTGCTCTTTTTGGCGTGCTTTTTCACCCAATAAATTGACCGCCACTAAGCTGCGATAGGTGTTGAATTGACCGACTTCTACCTTCGCCATATTGTTTTCGAGAACATCCTTTGTGTGAAAATTGACCCAACCGGCTGTTGAAAAATTGCCTTTGTCAGCATGATACACGCCTTTTTTGAAATCCACAACTTCCACTAATTCCGGAATCACAAAATGCAAATCGGCATAACCTTGTCCATGGGCATGCGAGACCATGTTAACGGGCATGTCGTCCACGGTCAAGCGAATATCCGTCCCATGGTCAATATCAAAACCGCGTAGAAATATCTGCTCAGCTTTGCCACCGCCTGCGTGTTGCCCGATAAAAAGTCCGGGTACCATACGCAGAATTTCTTGCGAATTGCTGAGAGGTCGCAAATTGATGTCTATCTTATTGATTATTTGCTGTTTGTGGGCATTGGGCGAAGTGACAGAAACTTCTTCCAAAAGCATATTCCCCGCTTCAAGCCCGACATTTAAAGTTGTTTTTGCCTCTTTTAAAATCGTCACTTGCTCGGTGTAAGCATCATATCCGATAAAACTCACCATGACTTTATATGACCCCGCTTCCACATTTTTAAAATAAAAAGCACCGGCTTCATTCGTGGCTGTACTTAAATTAGTATTTTCCAAAGAAACAGTTGTAAAAGGCAAGGCTTTTTTAGTATTTTTATCTAAAATAGTGCCTTGCAAAACGCCTTGTTGAGCGGTCAATAAATGGCTGATATAGGTAAAAATAATAAATAGGGTAAGTTTTTTCATCAATTTTCAGACATTACAATTGAATGATAATTTTGGATAAGAGTGTTCATGAACACACTGTTTTATTTACGTATTCCATGCGGCTTTTAGATTTAGTTGCGATAGTATTTTCGGCGGGGATTTTGTTTTCTAACAATACATTAACATAATCGACATTATCGGTTTTTAATTCAACATTTACTTATCTATCTTTAAACCCTCATTTTTCTCCGCCCAGCCACGGGTGTTTTTTTATGCCCAAATTGATAATTAATACCCCAAGCAATGCCCAATTGACCGCTGCCCCAGCGAATATCTGACAATGATTCGGAATAAAAAGCTTGAACGTTAAATTTGAAATTCTCAAAACCGTAGCGAAGGGTAACCGAAGGTTCTATAAAGAGGTAAGTAGCTTTTAAGGAAGGATATTGATTGGCATTCATTTTTTTGAGTTCCTTGGCGACTAAAGGCTCGGAATAAACCATATTATTGTATTGAATGCCGGTCAATTTAACCGATGTAATCAAATCCAAATATTTAGAAGAGTGAACATAATTCAAAAAAAGATCGGTTTTGAAACATTTGAATTTCAAGTTTTCGTCCGTTGATTTTTTTAAAAGTCCTCGACCTACTTTTATCATCATCGAAGGTTGATAATACCCAGCCATAATACCCACTTGGGCACTTTTGGTATCGTCTAATTCGTGGAAAAGAATACCGCCTGCTTGTATAGAGCGATAGCCTTTCGGTTCAAGGTCTTCCAGAGAATTGTCAAAAATAGACGCCAATAAACCTGAAGTATCAGAAAAAATGGATTTCTGCCGATTGTCTAAATGTCCGGAGACGACGATGCCGATATTATTGGTTAGCGCATATGCGGCTTGCAAATCGTGAAGAGAAAGAAAAACATTGCCGTCCCCTTTTTGGGTTAAAACCGGGGTTGGGACAGGAGCTGCTTGATAGAAGGCGCGGCAAGAAGAAAAGAAAATGAGGGCTGCGCCGAGCCAAAAGACGTTTTTGTTTGTCATGCTTGTTGCTTTTACGGTTATTGAAAAAGAGTGTTAAATTTTCTCAAAAGTAAAAACAGGCAATGACAAATTTTTAACGTTTGGTTTTTAATAACAATTTGATTTTATTTATATTTGATATCCCTCAGTAATGTACTTTATCTCTAAAATTCAATACTGAGGGGTGGCAAAAACATCATTTCATCAAGCCGCCAAACAAACTACCCAACACTGACAAGGCATTACTCACTACTTCTTGATTCTCAATCGGAATATGCAAATAGGTTTTACCCGTTGCTTCGTCTTTTTTGACAATGGAAGAGACTAATTCCTGCGTTTTCTCAGGACTTTTCAGTGTTTGAGCCAAGTTGGTAAAAAAACTCATTCCGGTCTGAATCAACTCTTGCGGGGTGCTGACCGAATAACTTGAGGGCGTAGGAAGAGGGCTTTGTGGCTCCGAAGCTGATTCGTGCATTTTGGGTGGAGCAGGACTTTCTCGTTCCGGAACCGGCTCGTGCGGTTTGGAAGGGGTAGTTTTTTTGGTTTCAGAAGACGATTGTGGCATGGTGTCAGCGTCTTCAAAAGTTTCTGGTAAGATAACATCGGGATTTGCTACCCCCTCAGTAGGGATAGCAGTTTCAATGTCTTCCGCTTCTTCTGCCCGGTTTTCGGCATCACTTTCAGTGTCGTGTAAAACATTGCTTGTGGTAGCAGAAAGCGATTCCACATTTTCCATGAAGCGCTTAAACTTACTTTCAGACATGAAAATGGTATCGTCTCCTTCGGGGTCAAGCACGCCTTTTGCCATTTCTCCTTTAAATTCCAAAACACCCAGCATTCTATGCTCTATGGTTTGTGCCGCCACCATATTGATAATCGTCACGTTTTGCACTTGCCCCATGCGATAAATCCGCCCGACACGCTGTTCTAAAACGGCCGGATTCCACGGCACATCGAGGTTAATCATCAAGGAGGCGGATTGCAAATTCAGACCTACCCCGCCGGCATCGGTAGATAAAAATATGCGGCAATCTTTATCATTTTGAAAGTCATCGAGCAATTTAGCCCTGTTTTTTGAATGAACGCCCCCGTGCAAGCTTGAGAAGCCGATGCTGCGCTCCTCTAATTCCTGTGCCACCAAACGAGTCATGCGTTCCCATTGGCTAAAAACAACCACTTTAAGGGTTTCATCGCTGAGTGCTTCTTCCAAAATGCACATCAATTCGGTAATCTTGGTATCAAAACGTGTTTTTTGGTCCAAAATAAAAGTGCTATCGCACACCATCCTCATTTGGCTCAAACAAAGCATCAGCCGCTGCCGGTCTTGCTCGTTGAGGAAATGAAAACGTTGCCATTTGGCAACCAATTGTGCTACAGTGTCTGCCAACTCATTATGAATATCCATTTGCTCTTTCATCATGGGCACAAAGAGGGTTTTGTCCATGCGTTTTGGCAATTGTTTCAAAACGTCTTTTTTCACGCGTCGAATCATACAATCGCCCAAAACAGAAGCAATTTCTTTCAAATTGCGGAATCCGACAACCCGTCCGTTGGCATCACTGATTTGGTAGCGGTCAAGAAAACGGTATAAAGGCGGTAATTTAAATTGGTCAATAAACTGAACAATACTGTACAACTCATCGAGCTTGTTTTCTAACGGCGTGCCTGTCAGTACGAATGAATAAGGCGTTTGTACTTGTTTGAGTCGCGCGCTTACTTTGGTGCGAAAGTTTTTGATGCGTTGAGCCTCGTCAAGAATCACCAAATCGGGCTTCAAAATATCATTGATGAATTCGGCATCATTGACCACGACATTATAGCTCATTATTTCGTACAAAGCGTCGGACGTGCCGTATTGTTTGCGGCGATTAATCATTGTCCCTTCTACAACATTAACAGTATTATCTGAAAATTTCTCAATTTCTGTTTTCCATTGATATTTCAATGAGGTTGGGCAAATGACCAATATTTTTTTGATGCCCAATTCTTTTTTATAAATTTCAGCCGCCGCAATGGCTTGAATGGTTTTACCCAAACCCATTTCGTCGGCGATAAGACATCGTCCGGCTTGAGCCGCAAAGAAAGCACCGGTTTTTTGATACGGGAAAAGACTGACTTTTAATAAATTATCGAAATAAACATCATTGAGGTTATTCGGTATCTTTTCCTTCAAAATACCATATCGCCGGCTATTTTCTTGTTGTTGGAGGATAAAATCGAAAGCATCGGGCGTGCATTTGAAAGACTCGTGAATGGCTTTTCCCTCTTGAATAATGGTGTCAAAAACCGATAAAACATTGGTCAAAATGACCCCCGATCCCGAGTACTCGGAGGGATTAGACCCCTCAGTATCAAAATATTTTTTAGCCCAATCCGTAAAGGCTTCTTGCTGTTCCGAACCAATACACAATCGGATTTGGCGTCCGTTTTTGTAGTCTAAATAAATATACGTTTCGGGTTGGTGATAATCAGATTTGAGCAATTTTTTATTGCCTCTGATGGCGGAAAGGTATTTTAACGTTGCGCTGATGTGTTTACAAATGCCCAAACGATTGGTTCTAAAATCTTGACAAGTACAGTTATTGCCCGCTCTGTAAAGGGTTGGTTTAGGCATTTTAGGAAAGCGGCTTTCTCCGTTTCGGATAGTCACTTGATACCCGCTTTGGGCGTCGGGATTCAAGACTTTGAAATCGGAAAATGCCTTGTGCGTGCCTATATTGATGACCTCAAACGGATTTTCTTCGCCAAATTTTTTGCGCAGGAGAAACTGCCAAGCATCTAATTCGAGATTTTCGGGACGGCGATGATAGGAAACCTTGTCGTCTTCTTTCTTTTTACCTTTTTTTTTAGAAGATTTTGGTGTTTTCATTTTTGTTTTCTTGTCTTCCATAACCCAGCTGTTTTTTATTTTATCTAAAACGTGGCTAAGTTAAAAAATTCGTTGGATTTACATCGAATATTTTTTATTGGCTTAAAAGAAAACAAGTATTTGAAATTATTTCATTTTTGGGGCAAACGGATTACTTATGAACAAACCGCTAAATTCTTTATTTCGCCGCCATCCGTATAGCCCCGTCCAAGCGAATGGTTTCGCCGTTCAACATTTGGTTTTCAATGATATGCTTTACCAAAGCTGCGTACTCACTTGGATGACCCAATCGGGACGGAAAAGGCACTTGTTGCCCCAATGATATTTTGGCTTCTTCGGGTAAGCTTGCCAGCAAAGGGGTTTCAAAAATCCCCGGCGCTATATTCATGATGCGGATACCAAAACGCGCTAATTCTCTTGCAATGGGTAAAATCATGGCAACGATGCCGCCTTTCGAAGCGGAATAAGCGGCTTGTCCGATTTGCCCGTCAAAAGCGGCAACCGACGCGGTGGTGATGATGACACCTCTTTCTCCACTGTCACCGGTTTCATTGTTTTGAATAACTGCTGCTGCCAAGCGAATGACATTAAAAGTACCAATCAAATTGATATGGATAACTTTCGAGAAATTAGCTAAAGAATGGATGCCAGAGCGTCCTAAAATGCGTTCGGCTGGCCCAATACCGGCACAATTGACTACACCGTGTAAACCTCCGAAAGTAGAAACGGCTGTATCAAGCGCTTGTTGAACACTCGCTTCGTTGGTTATATCGGTTTGGATAAATTGGGCGTATTTGCCCAGCATTTTCTCGGCTGCTTGCCCCCCCTCAGTATTGAGGTCTGCAATAAGCACTTGACCACCATTTTCCACTAACATCTTAGCAGTGGCTAAGCCTAAACCAGATGCACCGCCAGTGACGATGAAAACTTTATTTTTTATTTCCATTTTCGTTAATCGTTGTCTGTTAATCTCGAATCAACCCAAACGTAGCGCAAAGCATATGATGCGCCACCGCCCGGATTATCATGAAGGTGTTTCTCTACATTTTTACCACCCATTTTTTCATAAAAACGCCTTGCTAACTGGTTGTCTTCATAAACCCACAAATAGAAACCGGAATCAGGATAATGCTCTCTCACCCATTTTGCTGCTTCTTCCATAAGGCGTTTGCCTATCCCCTGCCCTTTCAATTCGGGTAAAACATGCAAATTATCAATCAACGCACCCCATTGTGCGTCGTCATTGCCATACACACAGACGAAGCCCTTGATGAGGTCATTGTCAACAGCCACACAAATAAATTCATTGATTGGTGGGTTTTTAAAGCGCTCCGTCCAAACTTTTAAGCGATTATCTAAAACATCGTTATCCAAAAAAGTATCAGACAAAATACCTTTATATGCCACTTGCCAACTTTGAGCGTGGAGCCGCGCTATAGCTTCTGCTTCGGTGGATTTTGCTTTGCGGTAAGTCATTTTTTAAAATTTCACAATGGTGCGTTTTTCTTTTTATGATAGCCTCGTTCTTCAAAAGGCTGTAATTCTTCAATAGACTTGTTCAAAAATTAAGAATATCCATATAATAGGAATGTTTTTTGCCAAAAGCGGTAAAAAAGCTACCTAAAATGATACTACAAAGTACCTACGTTAGAATTAAGAGTAAAAGAGAACTCAAAAGTTACGCTGGTG